>DIUH01000228.1:0-20548 GCA_002428205.1 Planctomycetaceae bacterium UBA6163 | reverse complement strand
CCCATCATTCCGGTGTCACAATTTGTGCCACCCACCATTCCGATGCGGGATGATTGTCGGAGAATTGGGCTTGAAGGCGACGCGAAGAATCGGTTAAGGCCAAATAGTCCGGGTGTGGGAATCGCCCGTTCTGCACGACCGATCTGCCTAGACGATGGAGATGCGTCATGGGTTTTGGGGCTTCGATTTTGGTCTGGCTGGCGATTGGGATCGCGCCAGGTGACTTCGCGAACTCGACCGATCCCGTTGCCAAGCAGCGGGTCGACCTGATCGAGCTGAACCACTTCATTGACCAAGAGGGACGCGAAGTTTTTCGCCAAGTCCTGTTCTATGACTGGTCGCCGCGACACCGCCGCTACATCGTTCGTGCTTGGCGATTGGTCAAAAGCGAGTCGATCATCCCGCGGCGACGTTGGTCGCCGGCGGGATATGAGTGCGTGTGGCACGACGATGGGATTTTGCGACATGTCACTGCCGGATCGTTTCGCGAGACGTGGACCCAGCACGATCCGGAACGAGCCAATCGCCTGCTGGTTGCCGAAGAAGATCGCATTCCACTGATTCAACCTCGGCAACTCAAATAGCACGCCAAACCGTTGCCAGGGTATCGGGGCAAGTCCAACATCGTCCTCCTACTTTTGCAACTCTGGGAAAACCTCGCTGTCCAATCCGGCTCGTGTTAACGTCGACTTCAAACGGATCAGAAAGTCGCTCTTATAATTGGCAACTTGTTGTTCGGTCAGTCCCGTTTTCTCAGCGACTTCGCGATTGGGTAATCCGACGACCAATAGCAGTTCCATACATTGCAGTTTGGTCCATTCGCCTTTCTGTTTCCAACGTGCGATCGATTCAGAGACTGCGTTAACAATGGCCGTTTCTTCCAAACGCTTGCGTTCGACGCTGCGGGCGATTGAACTAGCGACTCGGCCGCCGATGATTCCGGTCGTCGGATCGTCTGCTTCGCCGCCATGTCCGACTTGTAAGACTGGGCGACGACCTTGTCGACGAAGGTGGTCGGCAATCTTATAAGCACAGATCGAAAAGAGATAGCTTTCCAGTGGGCGTCGTGAGTCGTAATTCGGCAGGCTAGTTAAAAACCCGACAAACGTTTCCTGCACAATGTCTTCACTCGATTCACGATCGCCGATTCGGGTGCGGGCAAACGCCATCAGACGACCTTCGAATCGTTCGATCAAGGTTTGCCAAGCGTTGGGATCGCCATGGCGGACGGCGGTCACAAGCGGATCTTCGATTTCGGGGCTGTCGTCCATTGTTTCTGCTGATTTAGGATCGGTCGATAAATCAGTGTCCGGTACCTCTTCCCGCGAAGCGGCCCGAAGGGTGCTCGGCAGAAAAGGGACCAGACACAGATTCATCGCTCATTGCTTAGTTGTTATCTGAATCGTCGCGAGAAGCATCTGCGGCAGCGGCACCCAACGGCCGTTTGTCGACCTGCAACTCCACAAACACACCGACCATGTCTTCGCTCGGACCACGGTCACCATAGAGCAGCATCGAATTTCCGGCGAAAAATCTTTCGTCGATTATACGAAGTGATTCGCCACCGGGGCGAGTTACCGTTTGGCGTCCGACACCGGCACTGATCACGTCGTGCGACCCGCGAAATACGCTTGAGATCTCGTCGGGCAACGCGGTGGCGATTCGCGAAACGCCATCAGCATGTCGAATGATCGTCGACATCTTCCAACGATCATCGCGCGGGTCCTTCAAAACTCGCACGATAATCGTCGATTCACCTGGACGCATCGGATGCGCGGCAAACCATTCCGGCGCCTGCCTCGCCGCTGTCCAAAGACCGCTGTAAGCCATCCGATACGACTTACCGGCAGGGATCCGCACCCGCGCTTGCCAGGTCAACGGCTGGTCGGCCAGCACTCGAACCGCCGCAACTTCGCCGACATCGCTCGGTTGCAGGTATCCGACCTCGTCGCGCAGTTTGGCGAGTTCCGATTCGGCCGTTCGCATGCGGGAAAAATTGATCGCATAACTGATCGCAAACCCGACCAGCGCCACCAACAGCAACAAACCACGGATCGAAATTTGTCTCACTCGCATACCGTCGCTCATGCCCCGTGAGCCGCAGTTTGCGATGCGCGATCGAGCGAAGATTCTTGGCGAGCAGCCTGGGCATAGCGAGCGATCGCGGCGGACGGGCAATCGCCTTGGGATAGCTTGTCGATCAGCGCTGGGGCGGGCGTGAGAGCCGGTTGACCGCTGCTCGCCTGGATTCGCCGCAAAATCCGGTTTCGGCCCATCGAATCGAAGAAGCCGAAAAAACCGGCTCGGTTTCGGTACCCTAGGCCCCCACGCATCGCAGTTTCGACTTGGTCAAAAGAGTCGACCACGCCAGCGGCCAACACTTCAGCGGCTTCGATCCACATCGGGATCGTCAAACATTCCAACAAATCGTCGTCGTTCCACTCTGTTTCGTCGCGAAGATAACGCTCAATCACGCTGATCGCTGTCGGATGAATCGACCGATCGTCGTGATAAAAGCCGCCGCCGAAATCTTTCCCCAAGCGTTTGGCTTTGATCATCCCAGAAAGGATCGGTGCGGGATCGATGCGTTTGGGAAAATGCCGCCAAAAGACTCGGCCAGAATCAAAAGCAGTGCGAATCCCGATCAGGTCGATCAGCGCCAGGGGTGATAATGGCATGCCGAACTTTTCAGCCGCCACAGCCACACTTTCCGTCGCCGCGCCGCGGCCGAGCAACAGCAGCGACTGGTTCAAGTAGGGGGCCAACAACCGATTGACAACAAAACCGGGAGTGTCGGCCGTCGATAGCAGCGGCTTGCCAAGTCGTCCGGCTACCGCTTCGCAAATCTCGATCGCGGGGCGACACGTTTGCGGCCGGCGGATGATTTCGATCAGCGGCCGCTGGTCGACGGGCATAAAAAAATGCAGGCCGAGCGAGTTCGGGTCGTCGGGCAGTGAGGCAAATATATCGCCAACGCTGAGGTTGGACGTGTTGGTCGCCAGAACGCATGTCGGTCCAAGAGCCTCGCGTGCCGAAGCAAAGAAACGCTGTTTCAGTTCAAGATTTTCCGAAATCGACTCGATCAGCAAGCCCGGCGATGCTGGTGTCGAGTTGGCTTTTTCGATTCGCACGGCGACTAGGCCATCGATCGGGCTATCACACTTGGTCGCCTGAAGTGTCGGTACCGCGGCCAGCGTTTGTCGGACCGCAGAATCGATCGCCGCTTCGCTGATATCGACCAGCAGCGTATCGATCCCGGCGCTGGCATGTTCAACCAAAATCGCCCTGCCCACGACCCCGGCACCGGCCAGTGCGACGCACAATCGTTTTTCGTCGCCACCCGTATCGCTGGACAACGTAATCGTTTCGGTCAACGGTTTGCTGTGTTGGGAAATCATATTGTCATAGTAAACCATGAACGAGCTTACGAACTAAGCAGGTCTGGCTTTAAAATGTCGCGACCAGACAAATGCGACCCTGCCCTTTTTGCGATCGGTTAGCTAAACTGCTGGGTCGATGAACCACGGCCACCGCTGCGGTTTCTACTATCAAACACCCCCCATCTGACTTGCCCGTTCATGCCCGCACCCGCTGATGCGTCTTCCAGCCCGCGAACGATGCTGGAAAAAATCTGGGATTCACACGTTGTCCATGCCGATCCAGGCCAACCGGCGATTCTATACGTTGACCTTCATTTGGTTCACGAAGTCACAAGCCCTCAGGCATTCGAGGGGCTGCGACTGAATAATCGTCGGGTTCGCCAACCCAAACGGACGATCGCGACTCCGGACCACAACATTCCGACCAGCGACCGTTCGTTACCGATCGCTGACCCGATCAGCCGCAAGCAGATCGAAACGCTGCGCGAAAACTGCAAAGAGTTCGGGATTCGATTGTTTGACGTCGGCGACGTTCGCCAAGGGATCGTGCACGTCATCGGTCCCGAAAACGGCTACACCCAACCCGGGATGACGATCGTTTGTGGCGACAGCCATACGGCCACCCACGGCGCATTCGGTGCGCTTGCCTTTGGTATCGGTACCAGCGAAGTTGAACACGTTCTGGCCACCCAAACGCTGTTGCAATTCAAGCCAAAAACGTTTGAATTGCGAGTCGACGGACAATTGCCACGCGGCGTCACCGCCAAGGACATGATCCTTTATTTGATCGGCAAACTGGGGACTGCTGGCGGCACCGGATACGTTTTGGAATACACCGGTCAATGCGTTCGCGCGTTGACGATGGAAGAACGGATGACGGTCTGTAACATGTCGATCGAAGCGGGTGCAAGAGCCGGCATGATCGCCCCGGACCAAACGACGTTCGATTACCTGCGTGGCAAACCCGAAGCGCCGCAGGGAGCCGATTTCGAAAAAGCCGTTGCGGCGTGGAAGCAATTACCGAGCGATCCGGGCGCAAAGTTCGATCAATCGTTGACGTTCAGTGGTGACGATATCCAGCCACAAGTGACGTGGGGCACGAACCCCGGCCAAGTGCGAGGCATTGGCGATGCGGTTCCGGCGCCGACCGATTTTGATGACGCGACGGAGCGAAAGTCGACCGAGTCGGCGTTGCAATACATGGGGCTGAAGGCCGGAACGCCGCTTCAAAATGTTTCGCTCGATCGTGTTTTCATCGGCAGTTGCACCAACGCGCGGATCGAAGACCTGCGAGCGGCCGCTGCGGTGGCCAAGGGCTATCGCGTTTCGGACAAGGTCAGTGCGATGGTCGTGCCGGGCAGTGGCCAAGTGAAACTGCAGGCCGAAAAAGAAGGTTTGCACCGCGTCTTTATCGAAGCCGGGTTTGATTGGCGCGAAGCGGGCTGCAGCATGTGTTTGGCGATGAACCCCGACAAACTTGCTCCCGGCGAACGATGCGCCAGCACCAGCAATCGAAACTTTGAAGGACGCCAAGGCAAAGGCGGCCGCACTCACTTGGTCAGCCCCGCGATGGCCGCAGCAGCAGCGATCCAAGGCCATTTTGTCGATATCCGCGATTGGAACTATAAGGCATGAAATCTTTCACAATACACTCCGGCGTCGTCGCCACAATGGACCGCGCCAACGTCGATACCGACCAAATCATTCCGAAACAATTTTTGAAGCGAATTGAGCGAACCGGATTTGGTCAATTCTTATTCTTCGATTGGCGGTTTCTGGAAGATGGCGAAACCGATGACCCATCGTTTGAATTGAATCAACCCGCGGTTCAAGGCGCATCGATTCTGGTCACTCGCAAGAACTTTGGCAGTGGCAGTAGTCGCGAGCATGCGGTTTGGGCACTGGATGATTATGGCTTCCGTTGCGTCATCGCACCTTCATTTGCCGATATCTTTTTCAACAACAGTTTCAAAAACGGGTTGTTACCGATCACGCTTTCGGAATCCGATATCGATGAATTGTTTGAGCGAGCTGAAAAGTACTCGCCCTATCAATTGACAGTCGATCTGGAAAAGCAACAGATAACCGACAGTCATGGTTTCGTACGTAGCTTTGAAACCGATCCGTCGCGACGGCACAATTTGTTGCACGGCTTGGACGATATCGCACAAACGTTGTTGCATGAAGACAAGATTACGGCGTTCGAGAAGAAAATGGCCTACGTGTAGGCAGTGATGATACTTGCCTGCCTGTTTGTCGCTGTCTTGCTAGTCATCGGTTTTGCGTTACGCAATCGGTTCGGAATCTTTGACAAGATTTATATCCCGGCGTCGGTGATCGCCGGGACAATCGGACTAGCGGTGATACAGCTGCTCCCGTTTTTTTCGCTGCCTGAATCTGCGGACCGGATATTGGGCGAAGCGGTTGCAGTGCTGGCCAAATGGCCCGCTTTCTTGATCGCCGTCGTCTTTGCGGCCATGTTGTTACAGCGTCATTCCGGGCGCCACCGACTCGGCATGCGGGCCACGGTTTGCGAAGCGATCATGGTTTGGATCATCGCGCTAGGGCAAACCGCTATCGGACTGTTGCTCACCTGGTTAGTCATCCAACCGTTTTATGATGTTCCGAACGCATTCGGAATGTTGATCGAAACGGGCTTTGCCGGCGGCCACGGAACAGCGGCCGCGATGGGCCAAATTTTCATAACACCGCAGATCGATTTCCCGGTGGGCCGTGACCTCGGTTTATTGATGGCGACCGTCGGACTTGTCTATGGAACGATATCGGGAATCTTTTGGATCAATTTGGTCCTAAGATTAAAACTGGCAGTGGTCGATCAAGCGGCCACCACATCGCGGGATGGCGAATCGATCGCGAAAGTTGATTCGATTGCTAATGAGACAAAGCTCGATAATGCCGGGCCCCGAAGCATTGAATCCCAATATATGATTCAGATCATGGCAATTGCAGCCGCTTTTGCGATCGGTTTTTCTGCGCAAGGTGTCGTTGGAAAGATCGCCGCGAGGCTTGATCAACCGCTGGTTGCGGATGTGAGTGTTCCAGCGGAGGAAGTATCCGACTCAATGGTTTCGCAACGTCTGCGGTGGGTCAGTTTAGTAGGTTCTTTTCCATTATTCATTTATACATTGCTTGGTGGCTGGATCGTTGCAAGAGTGCTGAAAGGCATGCAGCGATCGCAATGGTTGGACGGGCACGTCGGGGCGACGATCAGCGGATGGGCGATGGATTTGTTGGTGGTCGCGGCACTAGCAACGTTGAACCTGCAGGCTGTCGCAGCGTACCTGTTCCCGATTACCGTTTTGTTTTTGGGAGGGGCGGCGTGGTGTGCGCTCTGTTTGCTTTTTCTATCGCCACGAATACTTGCTAAGTCGCATTGGTTTGAACTCGGGCTGATCAACTATGGGATGAGCACGGGGACCACGGCGACCGGGTTTGTGTTATTGCGTTTGGTCGATCCGCAACTGAAAACCGATGCGGCCAAGCAATACGCGCTAGCCGCCCCGTTGTCGGCCCCGATGGTTGGTGGCGGTTTGATCACGATCGGCCTGCCGCTGTTGGTGTTGCATCGAGTGCCGATCGGTATTTCGGCATTACTGCTTTCTACGATCGTTGGCGGGCTGATTCTTGTGGCGGCACGTTTGGCGAAAACGCGTTAATCGCTTGAGCAGCGATTTTCTTTTGACTCGGACCACTTTTTGCCGTTTCCGCAGGCCCGTTGCGCAAAGTGCCCCATCGCACCCTTCCAACGACTCAGCCATCGATCGAAATCGTCCGGATTTCAAGCTTTAAAAAATTTTGTGAAAGAATTGCTTGAAACCGCCGACATAAAGGGATACAAAGTCCCTTAGTGGGCTCACAGTGTCCGATTTCGGCACATGGCCACCAGCCACTTGTCTGAAGCTCTTGTTTCTAGTTCTTGTTTTCACGAGGTCGATCATGTTGCATAAAAAACGCCGGCGTGGTTTCACGTTGGTCGAGCTGCTTGTTGTGATTGCCATCATTGGGGTGATGGTCGGGCTGCTGTTGCCCGCGGTACAGGCGGCCCGCGAAGCAGCACGTCGCATGAGTTGCCAGAACAACTTGAAGCAGATTGGATTGGCTTTGCACAATTACCACTCTGCATTCAACACGTTCCCCCCCGCGGCGGTTTGGGGTGTAGGGCGACCGAACTTCACATTGCCCTACCACCACACTTGGATAGTGGGCATTCTGCCGTACATGGAGCAGCAGGCGTTGCATGACGCAATCGATAAAACCAGGCCGATTTGGGGCCAAGTGCTTCCATTGACCGGTGAGTTGGTTGTCAGCCAGCAAGTTCCGACATTAGCCTGTCCGTCGGACTCCGATTCAACCAATCTGCAAGGCAACCACAACATTGCCGTAACCAGCTATGCGGGCAGTGAAGGTTACCACTGGTGGGAAACCGCCAACTTGGGTGTCGGCTGGGCCGAATCAGCTCGCTGGGCTGATCCTATTCGAGTTGCTGCGGATTATCAGAACATTTTTGCGGTCAACCGAACTCGCCGAATGCGAGACGTCAAAGATGGATTGTCGAACGTTATCATGGTCGCGGAAAAAGATTCTGCCGGTTTCGGCGGTGGTCCGATTCGTACCGTGGGTACGGGGGCATTGCGACGGGGTAATAATCGCGTGTTCTGCTCTGCACTTGTCGCAACGGCGGTGAACGGCTGGGCTGGTAATGAAGGTGCGCCAAGTCCGCCTCGCACCGTCAACGTTGACGGTTCCGCGAAGGCCGCTGGATGGTGGCGCGCCGGACCACACTCGTTTACCCCGACGTACATCTCGGCTTGGGGCCCCAATGCCGAATGGCCAGGGCCATCCAGCCAGCACGTCGGCGGTTTGCAGTTAGTTTGGGCCGATGGTGCAGTATCGTTCTTGACCGAGACGCTTGATTATGGAACTTGGTTGAAGATCAATGCAATGAACACTGGCGATACATTTATCGATCCCCGAAACTAATCGACGTTTCGTATAGTTTGATCGACTCTTAAACCGTGTGTCCGCCCGCCAGGGCGGCATGCGGTTTTTCCTTGCTCAATTGTTTTTCCGCCAAGTTTAAGTTCGCGATTTACCGCAAAATGACAGGCATGAAACCTCTCAATTTGAATCGAAGTCGCTCGGATTCATTTCAGCTTTTGGCATAACGCTTGCCGTTTGCAACCGCCAGTTTCGTTGCCGCCAGTTTCGATGTGCTAAGGCGCTGCGAACGACGACACTGGTTGCAAATTGAATCTCCACCTTTTTTTCTCTTCAGGAGTAAACATGTCCGTGTTTGGAAAATTTCTGATCGCTTGCTGTCTAGTGATAACCGCCTTTACCGTTGGCTGTGGTGATTCGCGTCCTGACCCCCGCGCCAATCCTGACTTCAATGAGGCGGCGTTGGAGGATCCAATGAGCGTCAAGATGGACACGCCTTGATCGCTCGACAATCTGGCTGAAGCGAACGGCTTGAGACTACGCTGAATCAATAATGTCCCGCTGTCCGAATCGACAGCAGGGACATTATCAATTGCTCACAACCGTAGAGCCGGTTGTCTGTTGGGGCCCATCGGTCGTTTATCGCGATCTATGCCGCTCTGCACAAATTAATTGGCATCAGTAAATTGGCATCAGTTCGGTTTGGTTATCCTTTCAAGGGAGAGTGCCTTGACCGCTAACCCGAATTAATTTTGCCTATCTGCTTAGGTCGAATCGTCATACCACCGCCACCTTCTATGTCACCAAGGCCCTTGATGCATTGAGCCTGACAAGTTTGGGTGCCGTACCCACAACCGGCTGACGACTACCGGAGCGTTTCCGCAGGTCTCGAAGGCAGCAGCGGTTCGATGAACCAATCCCCCATTTGCCGCGTTGAAGGCGTTGCGTCTGGCAGCGGTTCGCCGGTCATTTGCATGATGGCCCATCCACAACTGCGGCCGATGGACGAGTTGTATCCAAGCGTCTTGTACCACGAACGAAGTACGTCGAGCGAAGCTGGATCAGCGATTCTGCCCAACGCGACTGCTGCAGCAGCCCTCACCTCTTCGTATTCCATCGGTGTCGCCGAATCATCCGCCAACCTGGCTTCTATTGATCGAATAAGCGAGGCGTCTTGGGTTGATTCCAATAAATGCCCCAACGCCCAGATCGATGCTGACCGCGACTGGGCGGTGTAGGCCGCCGGTTTAGGAATCAGTTGTGCGAGATGCTCGATCGCTGGTCGGTGCTTGATCATCCCCAGCGTTTCATGCAGGTGGACTTGCACCGAAGATCGGCTCACAGGCCCTCCCGCATCCACCTCTTTGGTGACCGCTTTAGCGAGTCGCAGTACGGCTGGTCCGTCGTCAGGTTCATAGAGATGCTTGATTGCCCACGCTGCGGTGATTTGGACCTCAGGCCTGGCGTGTCTGGTTAAGGGAATCAGTTGCCGCTTGATCTCGCGGTGCCTCAGTTCCGTGAGAACGATGATGGCGTTTTCTAACCCACGCCACGAGTCGACACCTAAGACGCGCATCGCGTTCTGGATCACCACCGGGCGCAACGTTTCATCTGACGCATGCCACAGCAATCCTCGACGTGCTTGGCGTCGAAGGTCGGGAACGGGATCGTTCAGTGCGTCCGCCAAGAGTTCGACCGAACGCATGGTCGGGTCGTCCGCAAGTGCCGCGATCGCAACCTTTCGCACCGTAGCGTCCTCGTGCTGAATCGACTGGGCGGCTCCGGCCAGGACGCTCGAGGGTGCGAGAACCAGCAATTGCTGTAAGGCCAAAGATGCCACGGGCGGAGATGGCGATTTGGAATATTTTTCCAGTAACTCGACCGCCCGCGGCGAGGTCTGATTGACCAGCAGCTCAACACCCAATTGCGCGTCTAGACTTGGGTCTTGCGAAACACCGCTCAATAAATTTTCAGACCACTGCAACGTCTCGATCGGAGCCAGCGTGCCCAATGCCCGGGCCGCGAACAAACGACTTGGCCCACTGTGCACCGGCGACAGCACCACTTTGACCAGCGGCTCAATAGCCCTCAAATCGCCAACTTCAGCAAGCGATTCCATTGCGATACGGACCAATTCAAATGGGGCCGATTGATCGTTCAGCCGTGCGAGCCATAAATCCCTCGCTGCCAGATAATCCCACTTTGCCAGTCCCGATTCGACGGCCAATTGTAAGTGCAAAGGGCCCGCCCCACACTGGTCGCTCAAAAATGATGCCGACTGCCGGCAATCGAGCTCCACCATCGCCGCTGCCGCTGCGGTCCGCGTTGCGGGTTCAGCTGCGTCGTCCAGCAGGACGCCGCGCAATGCCCCTTCTAGCTCAACCAAACCGGGCATACCAAGGCGATGCGCATGGCGAATCGAAGCGATCGCTTGCGACCTTAAATCGGATTCGGGATGCAACAATGCCGCACGCCAGACGGGCCGAAAATCGACGGGCCAAGTCAGCACCGGCGGCTTTAGATCAAGCGCCGGGTCTCGCAAAGTTTGGTGGTCGACTTGCCGATTGATATCGATTTCGACCTTAGGGTCGGTCGCGCGGGCCGTTCCGATGGTCAATGGGGTTTGCGTTATCAACGGCAAGGATAGAGCGAAAATCATCACAGCCTTGATTTGAAATAATTTCACAGCGACCTCATCAAGCTCTGAACACGCATTCGCATTACCCCGAAACAGACGACAATGATAATGCCGGCGATCCACCAACTGGCGGGTATCAGGTTATAAGTTTGAAATCCCGGTACATTGAACACGGCCAGTGCGGCAGCCATGGGATTAAGCTTAAGAGCCGTTTCGACGGTCTGAAATCCGAATGGTGCGTCGCGGGCCAACCAAATCATTAGCGTACCGCCGAATAAACCGACGACAACAACATAGGCCGCTGTTGTCGCTGCGGCCGTTCGACTAAACCAGCAACCGACAGCGCCACTGAGCATCATCGCGGCCAACCCGGTAAGCAACAGACAGACCAACGCGTTTACGACCTGCAACCACAAAGTCGGTTGGATATAAACCATCACCGCATACCCGGGTAACGTTGCTGCCAACATCAGCAGCATCGTCCATCCGACGCTAATCAGTTTGCCGCGGACGATACGACCGCCCGAAAGTGGTGTGGTGCGCAGCAGCGGCCATGCGCCGTTTTCCCGCTCACTGCTGATCAGACCAGCGGCCAAACTGGGCATGAAAATCACCATCAAAGCGACTTGCAACAAAACCAACGGCCCTCCCACCGTTTCGAGATCCCACTGGACGGTTCCGGTGGTAACTGTAAAGGCGAGGAAAAGGGACAAGATCGCACAGCCACCGACCAAACGCAGCATCCAATGCGATCGGCCGAACCGTCGCGAGCGAAACTCTTTGGCCATCACCGGATTCGTCCAATTGCCAATGTTACCGCTGCGACGACGCGGATCGATAATAAAAAAGGCCCTTCGCGCCGTACGCACGGCCAATCCACTGTCATCGGTAATCATGCCTTGGCTGCGGGCCTGGTCCAGCAGATGGTGCTGCAAACGCACAATGGTGATACCGGAAAAAACCGTTGACATCAGGATTGCTGATAACAAAAAACGTGTCGTGGCGCTGACGCCGGTCCAAGCTGTGGTCGAACCGATCGCACCATGGCCGACCAATTCCATCATCGCCGGTATCGGTGACAGGCACCGGACCCAACTGGTCGTGACAGAAGTATTTCCGCCCCAGTCCTGCATGAAGAAATAAGGGACTAATGTGATCACCGCCAGCATCAGAACGCATCCATAAGTAACCCTTACCGCCCCATCGGCGGTCCTGGCAATGCTGCTGACCAACAACCCAAGGCTGGAATATTGCCATGCCACGACGCCCAACAGACCATACACGACCAATAACTGTTTGGTTAAGGATATCCCACCCATTGCATAGCAAGCCGCGGCGGCTGGCAGCGTGATTAACAGCAGCAACGCGATAAATCCTAAGACGGCAAACAATTTTCCGGCATAAATCCGATAGGGTCTAAGAGGCGTGTTCAGCAATAGTGCCAAAGTACCTTTTCGACGTTCCATGACAATTGATGTCGCTGGGAAAATCGGCGCAAGCATGGCGACAGCCGCCAACATGCCATAGGAAAACAACCGGAACAGTTGACCTGAACGGGCCCCGGATAGTTCCACTCGGTTATCAGTCGGCCATCGCAGGGCGATCAATCCCAAAAAGCATAATGCTAACCCGAATTGCAAGACAAACGCTTTGCGAGTGCGAAGGATTGCCACCAGTTCTCTTTGTAATATCGCCAGCATCTGCGGTTCTCTAAACGGATGTTTCTGTCGCGGTAGTGGCTACATCTTGTTGTTGCAAGATCGACATAAAGGCATCCTCAAGATCGGTTTGCAATTCACGAAACTGGCTGATCGGCACGCCAGAAGTAATCAGCGTCGCCAAGAGTTGTCGCAGTTGCTTGTCAGTCCTTGTCGTATCAAATCGCAATACAGCCTCGGCAGACGAAACGACGACCGCTTCAGTTGCCTGAAGGTGTTCTCGCAATTTCTGCTCCGCCGCAGACACGTCCTCACCGGCGGGCAATTGCACTTCAATCGTACGACGCTGGCGGATGTTTTTCATGATCTCATCCAGCGAACCAGACGCACGCAGACGCCCCTGAGTGATGATTGCAACCTGGTCACAAATCCGCGACAACTCCGGAAGAATGTGACTAGTCACAATCAACGTCTTTCCGGTGGACGCCAATCGCAACAGCAATTCACGCATCTCGATTCTCGCTTGTGGGTCAAGCCCGTTAGCCGGTTCGTCAAAAATCAATACTTCCGGATCATGCAGCAGGGTTCTCGCGATCCCGACGCGTTGTTGCATCCCGTGACTCAGGCTCTCAACATAACGATCTTGCATGTAGGTGCTGTTGGTGATTTCTAGCACTTCGGCGATCCGGCGGATTCGATCACGACGAGGAATACCAAAGGCAGCACCAAAAAAATCAAGATACTCTCGAACCCTCATATTATCATACGAACCGAAACCGTCGGGCATGTACCCAACCAATCGTTTGATTCGGGCCGAATCGCGAGCACAATCAGCGCCAGCGATGCGTGCCGTTCCCGATGTCGGTTTGGCCAAACCGACCATGATCTTAATAGTCGTCGTCTTGCCGGCGCCGTTGGGTCCGATAAACCCCAAGATTTGGCCGCGATAGACAGATAGACTCAGCGAATCCAAGGCAACAAACTCACCGTATTGTTTACTAAGATTCTTAAGCTCGATGACGGGAATATCGCTTGATGGATCTTCGCTGCTCATGGTACTGAAACCGGCTCCACTGGTAATGTCGTTCCCAACACTTCTAATCTGCTGGATCGCAAGCTCCAACTACTCTGGATCGCCTTGGATTGGCCGGGCCCCGAAGAAGTGTCACCGACGGAGATATCCAAAGAAAGGCCGCCCTTACTGTCCAATTCCAACCACTTGGGATCGGTAATGGTCGTCTCGATTGCCCCTGATGCATTCATATAACTTCCCACTCGTATTTGCTGGTCATCTTGAACCGCAAACACTTCCAATGCACGCGATGGGATATGGCAATCGAGCACAAGTTTGACAGACTCTAAACGCAGTGGCAGTGCCGATTGCGGCATCTGGAACCTGACCCTAGCACGGGTGGGCGAAGTGCTCGGAAACGTCCAGCTTTCGGTACGATTATTAAATGCCGCCGATGCCCCCGATTCGCCCTTGACGGCCTGCTGGCGAATCATCGCCGAGGGGATCCAAACCCGAGTACCGACCGGTGGTCGGTCGATTTCCAGCGGTATGGTAACGAGGGTCGTCCCGATCCTTTCTGGCAATTGCGCCGAAGTCAGATTCGTAGTCGCATTTCTTGACCACGCCACAAACAATGGACGGGTGATCGTCCCGTGCTTGCGATGCTGTGCGAACCAACGATCGAGCAGCGACTGTCGCCTCCGTTGCTCGTCGTCCAAGAACGCTCGGTTCGTAAACTGGCCCTCAGGCAATCGGTCGCTTTCACGACTGAAGAATTCGCCCCCGGGCTGAAGATTTGCTGCCATCGGGGCAGAGTTCGGAAACAAAAGCAACCCGTCTTCGAAACCGTACTGTTCTGCTTCACCAGCACTTTCAGACAACGGTTGCAAGCCACGACTGTTGAAAACGCCAACGAGCCCCTGGGGTCCGAGTGCTGCCTGGGCGCGAACAGGCACCGGTAAACTGCCGCCCGAATCGCTCCACAACATCATCACACCCGGCGACAGACGCGTCTGATTCCACTGCCAATTCGATCCGTCGGTCCAAATCATTTCGCGAATCTCGCCAGAGAGTTCTGGCAACTGTGGATCGATTCGTGTTCCGACGCTCCGAAAGTCCGCCCGAACTTGGTCAGGCTGGAAAATTGCCAAACCACCGCTCGCGGTGTAATCGCCGGTTTGCGGCGAAAGAGTCAAGAACTCGAAGTTAGCGATCGTTGCCGGCACCTCACCACGATGCGACCGACCGATGACCACCAGAAATGTGGTCGCCAGAACAGCGCCCAAGATCGACAACCAAGATAAATATTCCAGTCGTTGGCGCCAGCACAGGACCAGACCACCAATAAAGATCACAATGCAAAGCAGTGAAAGGATACTGAGAATCGCCCAACGCGCCGGAATCCGATATCCGATTCGCTCTGGAAGATAGTTCGCAACCAGATCGCGATCGAGTTGATGGCGTGTCTTTTCTCCATACAGAAGATTCGCAAGATCGCTTAATGGCCCATTGGGTACGAAGCGGGTGCGACGAAGGGGATCATCAGGAAAGAACTCTCCTTGCCGGCGATTACGAAGCCATCCAGCAGCGTCTAAAAAAGTTACTAGAACGCTACCATTACCGTATTCGAACAGAACTGCGGCGGGCCATCCGTTCACTTCGTAAAGCACCCTGCCGCCTTGAATCCGTGCACGGATCAATTCCACCGGTTCTTCGTATTGGACGCTTCTAGGCTGTTCAACGGTATTGACATCCTGAAGTTGAACCGTGCTCAATGGCACACGATCGACCTCGATGCACTCGATCGTCGACCCAAACACAGCCGATAATGTTTCCGTATCGCACTTGTTCATTTGCAACCACATCGTACCGCCTTCGGATACCCATTGCCGCAAAGCAGTCGCCGCAGCGGTTTCAGCCGCCAACCGTTTACCCGCCACAACGACGTGGCTGACAGGATCCCAACCCTCGATTGTGGTCGGCAAAAGGTGATCCGTGATCGTCATCACGGAGGGCAACAGATCGTTGTCAGCGAGCATCGCGAGCACCGCCTGACGTGGATAGTCCGAATCTTCGTCGCCAGACGCTTCCAGATCCCACCGCTGGTCATCAATGAATGCGGTCGCTCCGAGCGACGCGACCCGCAAAAGACTGCCACGGCTTGTGACCGGTAAAACTGCTTCCCCCAGAAGCACTTGCCCTTGAACCTCGAATGAACTTTTCCCCACAGCATCCTGGCTTAAATGAAACGGGATCGATGCTGTCCGTTTAGATTGCCCCGGCAGCCAAACGTCGCGGCCAAATCGCAGGTTCGGATCAGTCTTTGAATGAACGATCGCCCGTACGGTAACCGGTTCGCTTGACTCGTTCACGACCGTGATACCAACTTGTCCCCACCTGCCAGGCGAAAGCGTCCTTACACCACTGGATGCCCCCAGCGTTGTGACTCGAGTGTTTTCATTTCCCGACGCCAACTTACCTGACTGGCAGAAAATGACGATCGCAGCCCCAAGGAACAACCAATGCCCGAGTGAACAAGGACAGCCCCAGCGCGACATACCAAACGAGATTGGGGGGATAGTGCGACACACGATGTTCTCGATGTTGATGATAAGCAGAGTCCGAATTGACGAACTTCCCCTAACGTACCCTTGCCGACTGTCCGACGCCAGCGATTGACGAAAGGTTGCGTTCGACCACGCCAAAAAGATTTCTCGCATTCCACAAGCAAAAAACTCAACTCACAGCCCACCCGCGCCGCAAATCAGCGCTCAGGCCGTGACACGTCTAGTCGCAACTCACCTTATCATCAAAAGCGAATTGCCGTTTCTTTGACGGATAAGACCATGGCGATAACGCGGGTGCGACGTCAAGACAGCAAGAATCATCATACAAGCATGCTTACTGGTAACCATCATTAATGGCCCAACTAGGTTAATTAGCGACCGAATCCAAAAACTCAAATACGTCATCCAGTGAAGCTTGCACAATCACCATGTGTTCGGTTTGTGGATATTCTTTCCAGGTAACCGACTTCCCTTTCGCACTCAACTGACCAGCAAGATTCTTAGCGCCTGCTTTTCCGAAATCGCGATCTCCGGCGGCCACGAACCACGGCGCGGCACCCGGTTCCCGCGAACCGAGACGTCCGCCACCACCGAGCGTGACAACTGCGGACGGCATTTCCGGCGCGTCGACTGCTTGCTGGGTTGCTTGCATCGCCCCCATGGAATGCCCCATGAAAAACACGCGGTCTCGATCCACCGGAAAATACGCGGCGATCTGCTCCAAAATCTCGGTGCAGGAAAGACCAATTCCGCTCAGCAACCGCTGTCGGGTGGCGATGACAATCCAGCCGCGATCTGCCGCAAGTTCGACGGTCCGGCCTGCGCCATAAGTTTCGAAAAACATATTCTCGCTGCCACCGGCGCCATGGAACAAAAACAGGATCGGAGAAGACTCCGATCGCTTCGGTGGGACTCTTAAACGGATGTTGGCAGTACGTTGGTCTTTAGCGAGGGTGACCCACGTGTCGCCAATGAATTGTTCGTTCAATAGTGCGCCGCTGTCGCCACTGGCATTCACCAAAACCTCGGCATCCAGCAGCAGGCGACTGGCCGGATAGTCCGTTTCTTGTACGAGTCCGTCTTTAATGTTTTTCAACAGGGAACGATGGCTGGCGATGGTTGCCGCGCCGGTGCTTTTCATGCCCGACTTTCGAAACGTGTCTGATGCCATATCGATGGCACTCAATCGCGGCTGAAGTTGGTCGATTCGGCTGATAACAAACCTGGCCAGATCGGCCATGTTTCCATCAATGATGGCCGTTGCAACCACCATATAATCGCCTTCCGGCAACCGCAAGTTTTGCCATGTCCATCCTTGCTGCAAGGCTTTGCTGGCGATCAAGTCACTTTGAAATAGCGGTGCTTGGTTATCGTCAATCGCCAGTGCGTAACCGCCACGCGGCGCCAGTGGATAGATAGAAAAGCGGACCCCGATCACTCGATCACCACCGTTGTTTTCTCGATTCAACGGATAGAAAGGCTGGAGCTTCAAAACCAGTTCGGTTTGACTTGTGTCCGCCATCAGCGGCGTCGCATCGATTCGTCGAGACAGCACCCAAGCGATATCCGCGTCTGGCGCCGCGGTCTGCCGCAGCGCAGTTGTGGCTAAATCGAGTGTTTTGGCGGCTTCCAGCAATTGCAACGAAAAGAAACTCGAGACGGTTTTCTCCATCAAGGCTGTTGAACGAGATCGGCTTTGTGGATCAGCAACTTCCCATTGTTGCTCAAATCGCTTCAGCCGACGCCCCAACTCATAGCGTGTCTCTTGGGCATAAAGATCACTGCTGCCATTGAGCCAGCAAATATTTACCAGCGCTACAATAAACCAAAACGTGGTCATTAAAGGCAATTTATTTTTTCGACACATGATTTCATACAACTCGATTTGCTTAGACGTCATTGTTTTCAATCAATTTCGATTTGAAAAGATGCATGCGAAAGCTTCCACCACTGAATCCAAGCTTCTTTGTTTTCGCCAAATTGCTGTTGGGTCAATTTTTCAAGCCCAACGGATGCTGCGGTTCGCACCCGAGGGTCATTTTCACCGAGCGCGACCAACAGCGTCTCGACCGCGATGGGATGCTGCGAGTTTGCGAGTCCTTGGACAGCAGCAATTCTCACCACCGGCAGTCTCGCCTTTAGGCCCGCCAACTGCGGCGATAGACGAAGAACTGTAACGATTCGTTTCCCTAAATCTTCTCGCGAATCGTTGGCTTGCGTCGACTGGAAAAACCTGCGAATCGATTCAATTGTCGCCATCAGGTCGTCGACCGACTCTGGCATCTCCATTGCCGGCAGTTCAATGCTTGATGGCAACAGGCTTTCCAAGGTGCTTCCCGCTTCAAGCTCATCCGGCGTTGACAATCGCCCACCAGTGGGAAGGTTCAGGTTCAAGATAATTTCTAGTTTTGCGCGATCCGATGCACTTAATGATTTTATCTTCGAATAGGCGTCGACGCGAACCGCCGGATCGGGCGAGAAAACGCCTTGTGCCGTCGCTTTGGCTGCGGCCGATACTTCGACTTTTTCTAATGAAGCGACACCGATTTTTTCGGCCTGTACCAGCAGATCTTTTGCCGCTTGAATATCGGGATTTGGAACCTTAAAGGTTGCTTGCAGCTTCTGCTCGGGCACTCCCGCACAATCCATCCAGATCGCCGCCTGGTATGCCCATAATGTCAAGTCACCCTTGACCGAAAGGATCCGCTGACAACGCAGATCGACTGTGCCGATGATGAATGCCTGGCCCGGCGGTGGTAAATTTTTGTGATCGTCGATGCAAACCACTTCGATCAAAAAACCTTGCTCAGTGGCATCGGCGAGTTCGATGATTTGGGAGCGTTGATAGGTCCCCTTGGCGGTCAATTTTCCTTTCAATCGCAACGCAGCCAATCGCTGGACATCACCACCTTGTGGTACAAATACCGTCCCCTCGGTGACTGACAAAAATATCGGTTCAGCGGTTCGGTTGCGAAAAAAAACCTTCATGCGATCGCCCATCGCACCACCTAGGAACTCGATCCTTGCTGTCACAGATCCCGACTGAACTGCGGCGTGAAGCTCCAACTGTCCGGCGCTGGCACTGGGCACCAATAGCTGCGACAACTCAACAGCAAGCCCGACAATCCAGATGCATGCGAACCGGTCGAATAATACTAATTTCCGAGATCCTCTTGTAATCACCATAGTGCTAATCACTGCGATAGCGCAGACGAATCGCCTGAGCAAGCGATTGGCCGATTGGGAATGAGTTGTGAAGGCAGTCTTGCTGGGGATACTGCGCAGCACAATAGCACGGAAAACAACTTGTCGCTATTTATCAAACTCATTCGCCGCCCGATTCTTTGGTTGCGTGCCGACGGCACACACCAAACTGCGAAGTGAGGGCATAACGCCCGGCTTCGCCCGGTGGCTACTGTTGCTTTATCGCTGAGAGTTGCGAGATTTTTTCGTCGGCCTGGCGAATCAGCGACTGAACCACGACGATCTTCATGTCGAGTTCGGCTTTGAGTTCTCGCTGCAGGTCCAACATTTCGGCTTGCCAACGCTGGGTCTCTGGCGGTGCCGAGGCGAGCGGGATGGCGCGCGGCTTGTCTGCCATTGCCAACGTTTTGGCAAAGTCGTGGTCGTTGCGCGATTGAGCGTTCTGGCGATAGCGGGCTTTGATTTGACGGCGGATCAGGATCCAACCCATCAAAATGATCCCCGCGAGCAGCATCATTTGTGACTGCTGGGACGATAATTCAAACATGTTGTGTTAGCCGATTGGGCCAGCCCCCCTTTCCGGATTGGCTCTGAGAACCGATATAACAACAGATACGTCACAATCGGCGCATTGAACGCCCAGTGGGCCAGTTTCGCCAGAATCCGAGCGACATTGACGGTCGTAGCGATTTTGGCGATACCAATCGGTAACCAGTGGCCTATGAATTGAGTGAGCGGTGGAGTCAATGATCAAAGTTTGGTCCGCAAACGCATCGTCGGATCTTCCTGGCGAGCTGGAACGCCGTTGCTTGAACTGGCTGACACCGGAAGAAGTGGATCGGGCGGAGCGTTTTCGAGTGCTGACGGCGCGAAACCAACATGTCGTCGGCCGTGGTATGGCGAGGAAATTGTTGGCCAGTGCAGCCGACAGCGACAGCGATACCAGTATCGCGGCCGACGGGCAGATCCGCAGGACGTTCAGCCCGACCGAGATCGTGTTTTCGTTCACCCGGTTCGGCAAGCCTTTTGTCATCGCGCCCCAATCGCTGGTTCGGCCATTCAATGTCGCTCACACCGACGGAATGGTCCTGTTCGCCGATTCCCGGGGTGGCAGTGTTGGCGTCGATGTT
>DIUH01000414.1:843-2901 GCA_002428205.1 Planctomycetaceae bacterium UBA6163 | reverse complement strand
TCGGCCTGATTCCAAAACCGAACGGTACGGTCAGCACTGATCGAAAAAGGGGCGTTGCCAATGTAGCCGACACCGACAATCGGTCCCGTGTGCCCCTTAAACTCTTGGACCAAAGCCGCATCGGCAAGGGTGTGAAGTGCGATGCTGTTGTCAGCCAATCCGGCGAGAACATGAGAGTCATCGGGACTCAGTGCCACGGCGGTTACCGACGCGGTAAATCCTTCGAGGCGATGTTGCTGAGTATTCTGGGTCTCTTGAGGATTCCAGATCCGCACCGTGCGATCGTCGCCACCGGAAACAATTCGGTTGTTGTCCGATGCGTAAGCGATCGATCGAATCGGTGATGAATGGCCGAGCAGCGTATGCAGCAATTTTCCCTGCTGGGAATCGTAGACAAAGATTGCCGGTTGGCCGTTGGAAACACCCGCAACGGCGAGCCTGGTATTGGATTTGTTTTTTGCTACGACCGTGACGGCGTTTCCGGCTAATGTGTCAAACGATTCGGTCGCCGGGCCGAGTTGACTCCACAGCGAAATCGTTCCATCCTTTGCACCCGTCGCCAACCAGTTGCCGTCGTGTGAAGTGGCGATCGTCGTGACGTCGTTCGTTCCGGTCTGCCAAACGCCAATCGGCAAACGATCGGCAAGCGACCAAGTGGTAACGGTCCCGTCGCTTGCGGTTGTTATAAGATTGGGATGCGGGGTTTTATCGGGCGAGTCGTTATTGGGTGGGGCGGCCTGTGGCGTGAGAAAACTGGTCGCGACAGACGGGCCGGATGGTAATTTCCATTGTGCCAGCGGTTTGAAATCGCCATCATCACCTTGGTGCATCACCACCATCGTTCCGTCATTTTTTCCAAACGCGATCCATTGGTTGTCGTGGCTTAACGTCGCTTGCGTTAAACCTTCTGGTAACAAAGGCCAACGAGTCGGCGATCCTTGCGGCACGGTCCATGTTCTTACAAGTTTGTCGGGGCCGCCTGTAACGATTTCTTGCGATTCCACCGGGGTCGAAGGTGGCAACGGCTTGTCCGACGCTTCAACCGATTGATTCGCGTCCTCGGAATCGACAGGCGGTGCAATAGCGGTTAACTCCATCGCGTTGATCGGCGATGGTGTTTCGATCATCGCCGTTTGCGTCCCCTGTTGGACATCCCATAACCGAACGCTGTGGTCGAGCGAAGCGGACACGAGTCGCCCCGATTGGGCAAACCTGAGTGTCGTGATCCGATCGGTGTGCCCCTTCAAGCGTTGCGTCGGTTTTCCAGTCGCTGCGTCCCAGATTTGAAGCTCGTTATCATCCAAGGCGGCGGCAATGAGCTGGCGATCGGGGCTGACAGCGACGGCGGTGAATGCGGCGCCCGCTTTCAAGTCCAACACGGTTACATCACTGGGCCNNATCAGGTCGCGGTGCGCGATGGCGCCAGTCTCGCCACTTGCGCTGCTGTCATTCAGGGCCGGGTCATGGAAATGGGTAACCAGTCGCCCGGTTGGAACATGATATAAGAACAATTGGTTCGCGCGGGTGACGGCGAGGTGTTGTCCGTCCTCGGTCAGGTCCAAACTGTAGGCCGGGGCGATGCGAGCAGATAGGGGATTCAAGCTTCGCGGCGACAGCATCGCAGTAGACTTTGACTGGCCAGCGCCTTGATCGATCCACAATCGGACCAACCCGAGTTCCTGTGACGTTAGCTGCTTTGCGTTGACGTCGTTGCCAATCGGTGGCATCACCGGATCGGTTTGATGCGCAGCGAGTTGCAAAAGCAAGCTGTCGGCGCCGCGTGCGGGAATCAGAGCCGGTCCCGTGTCGCCGCCTTTGCGCATTCCGGCGGGTGATTCAAGAACCAAGCCACCTTGGGATTCTCGTTCATTGTGACACGCCAGACAATTCCGCTGGAGAATCGGTAGTATTTCTTCATCAAAGTCGACAGCGTCGCGTCGTTGCAAGTCGGCGATAGGAATCGGGTTGCCATCCTGTGCGGACGCCATTGCGATGGACGCGATGATGAATGAAAGCGATAGTAAAAAACGCATCATTAATTACCTTCCACCGTGAGCA
>DIUH01000414.1:0-761 GCA_002428205.1 Planctomycetaceae bacterium UBA6163 | reverse complement strand
CCGCTTGGCAAAATCGTCTGGACGTTTACCGCTTGATTGAATCCATATAGCCTTTCAATGCCTAACGGAATCTCGGCCGACTCACCCTGCTTGACCATCAGCTTCTCCGGCGGCCCGGTTAACCGAATCGGATATTCATCCACTTTGATGGTTACAGGGGTGGCAAATATAAGATGATTGAATGCACGGCTGGTGGATTGTTGCTGCAATTGGTTTGCCTTCTGGTCAGCTTGTTGCTTTTGTTGCTGGGCCAGAGTTTGAAATTGCTGAGCATCCTTCAATGCCTCATCCGCATTCGATTTAGCTTGCATCGCCGCCGTCTGTTCCTGCATCGCCTTTTCCAAAGCAGTGATCGCCACTTTTTCGGCTTCGGAAACCACTTTAAGCTGGTTTACTGCATCGGCGTCATTCTTTTCGGCAACCGCTAGCGCTGTCTTTGCGGTTGCATCATCCGGGGTCATCGCTAGTTTTGCCTTTGCACTCGCTAACGCTTGTTCGGTTGTTTTCTGTGCGGTTGTCGCGGTGGTCACGACTGCTGTTGCGGAATTTTTCGCTGTCGTCGCTTGCGATACCCGCGTGTTTGCTTGAGTCAGATCGGTGGCCGCTTTTGTTGCGGCCGCTTGGGATTCTTGGGCTGCTTTTTGAGCATCCACCAAGATCGCCGCGACTCGCGTTTGGCGAGCTTTAGCCAATTCTGCGGCTTCGGGATTGCGTGCGTAATTCATCCCTTGAACCGTCGCAGCGATATTCGGTGAATAAGT
>DIUH01000078.1:148-2588 GCA_002428205.1 Planctomycetaceae bacterium UBA6163 | reverse complement strand
AAACACTCGCGTACTTTAGCGATGTTCTGAACAATGACCGTGATATCATGACCTTGATCGATTCAGACCATGAGATGCTTAACGAACGGCTGAGTCGTTATTATGAGTTGCCCAAGGTCGAAGGCGATCGCTTCCGCCGTGTTAAACTCGATCCTGATGCGACCCGTGGCGGACTTCTAACTCATGCTTCGATTTTGACCGTGACCAGCAACGGAACCCGCACTTCACCGGTCAAACGTGGCACATGGATCCTCAAGACTCTGCTGGCCAGCGATCCCGGTTTGCCAGTTGCCAATGTCGGCGAGATCGCGCCAAAAGTGCCGGGGATCGACAAAGCGACGGTTCGCGATCGGTTGGAAATTCATCGCGAATTGGCACAGTGTGCGCGATGTCACAACAAGATCGATCCGTTGGGGTTTGCGTTGGAAAACTACGACGCCGCCGGTCGATGGCGATTGCGTGAAGGCTTCGGATACCAAGGTCGAATCGGCGACAACGATCCGTTGATCGATTCGTCTGCGGTGATGCCTGATGGAAAGCCGATCGACGGAGTCGCCGGTCTGCGACAAGCGATTTTGGAACGCAAGACGATGTTCTTAACCAGTGTCGCAGAGAAACTGTATACTTATGCTTTGGGGCGTGAGGTCGGATATGCGGATCAAAGCATGATTCAGCAGACGGTTGCAAAAATTGACTCCGATCCTGGCCAACGCACGTTACGGAATTTGATTCACCAGATTGTCACCTCCGAATCGTTTGAGATGCGATGAACAAAACACTGTCACGACGGTTCATGTTGCGTGCCGCTGGGGCATCGCTGGCGTTGCCATTTTTAGATGCAATGTCGCCCAGCCGGTTGATCGCCGCGCCGTCAACATTCAAACCGTTGCCGTCATCGCCAGCGGCGCATCCTCGGTTGATTTGTTGCTATGTTCCCAATGGCGTGAACATCTTCAAATGGAAACCGCAGCAAACGGGCGTCGAGGCAGCATTGTCACCAACGCTGGAGCCGCTCACTCGGCATCGCGGCGATTTGACGGTTTTGTCGGGACTGGGGCATCCGTCGTCCGATGGCGGGCATAGCGGTGCTGATACTTGGTTGACCGCAGCCGACTTGGACGCCGTTGCCGGACGCGATTACTCCAACACGATATCGATCGATCAACGTGTTGCCGAAGTTCATGGAGTGGAAACGCGAATCCCATCGTTGCAATTATCGGATCGTTCAGGCAGCGGATCCGCGCTCCACTCGCACACGTTGTCATTTGATCGCAGTGGAACACCTTTGCCGGCCGAAGATTCACCGCGTCGATTATTCGAACGCTTGTTTGTGCCCGAAAGTGATCGCGACAAGCAAGCGATGCTGACGCGATATCGATTGCGTCGATCGATTTTGGACAGCGTCAGCGATCAATCGAAACAGTTGGAAAAACGATTGGGGAAAGAAGATCGTGATAAGTTGGCCGAGTATTACAACAGCGTGCGCGCGACCGAGCAGCGTATTGAGCGTTTAGAAAGTTGGATTGATGTACCGAAGCCGACGGTTGACCCAAAAGATTTGCAATTGGCCAGTAAGCCGCATGATGCCCATGATCGCCCGATGTGGCTGGACGTGATGCTTGAGATTTCTTATTTGGCGATGCTGACCGATACGACTCGAGTGATCACGTTTCAGTGGTCACGTGAGGCGGGCGGTTATGGTGGTGGTGGCGAAAATCATCATGAACTGTCGCACCACGGTGGCGATGCTGGGATGTTGGACAAGCTTGCCAAGATCGACCAATTTCATACCAGCCGTTTGGCTCGCTTTCTCGATCTGTTGGCCGACACGGCGGAGGGCGAGGCGCGGATGCTGGACAGCACGATGGTGATGTACGGTTCGGGGATGAACAGTGGCGAAGGTGGCGAGCATTCACCGAAAGATTTGCCGCTGTTGGTCGCCGGTGGAAAGTCGCTTGGGCTGAAGCACGCTGGACACGTTGCCCATGACAAGCAAAATCATCCGCCACTGGCAAACGTCCTGCTCACATTGGCACAAAAGGCAGGCTGGGAAAACGACCAATTCGCTGACGCAACCGGAACGTTAACGCCGATTTCAGGATGATGCCGTGTCAAAATGCTGATATCAGGTACCGTCACGTCGCGAACAAAGAGACGAACACTTGCACGAAATCCGACAACGGGTGCAATAGTTGGTCACCCAGAAATCAAAAACCTGCGGCATCGCACAAGTCACACCTGGTCATTTACGCAAGTGAAACCAACCACGGTTTCTCGGTAAACCCTCTCTCATTCGGCCACCCCAAAAAGACTCAACCCGACCTAAGATCCGTCTTTAGCCGTAGATTCACTCGGACTCTGCGGATTTTGAACTGTTCAATCAAATCATAGACCGCATCCCACGTTGCCGAACCGATCGTGGAGCACGCTGGTGTCCAGG
>DIUH01000078.1:0-134 GCA_002428205.1 Planctomycetaceae bacterium UBA6163 | reverse complement strand
TTGATACATTCCCTTGGCGCCTAAAGGCTGGACACCATCGCATGCTTGACCCAGTTCGTCCACCCTAAGAGGAATCAACCTAGCCTACGGTCCGTCTTCAACCCTAGAATCACTCGGACTCTGGTACTTATGAA
>DIUH01000251.1 GCA_002428205.1 Planctomycetaceae bacterium UBA6163 | reverse complement strand
CGCAAGCGACACGTTAATGACGGTGTAAGCTTGCTCATCATTTCTCAGCGTTTCTCAACGTTGCGACTCGCGAATGATAACGAACGCACAAAACTGGCCCCGGCCTGTGCGTTCCTCAACCGGTATCGCCAACTCAATCGGTTGACCGTGATACTGTCCCGCGCTGGTCGGCGGGCCATAGTAGTTCAACACATTGATGATTCGGTAGTGTTCACCGGGACTTAGAAAAGCCGACAGATCGACCTTGATTTCGGGGTCGCGTCGCCAATTGAATACCGCAAGGTGAGCACGCCGGTCGTCATGCCGGTTTTTCCTCAGCTTGACTTCAGCGACCAGGTCCACGGGCACTTCCGCCCCGGCAAGTACTTTGTTTCCGGTTTGTTCGGCTCGCTGAAAACGCTGTACACTTAGGTCGCCGTGAACAATCCAGTTGTCTGTTACGATCGCATTCTCGTTGTAGGGCGCGTTGTAGCCCAGTTGCAACGGGATCTCATAGAGTAGGTTCTCGGTGACCAATAGGTCGCGACTTGGGCGACCACCGCCGATCAACAATCGCTGGCGATTGCCAGCCTTGATTGGGGCAAAAGCGATATTGCCTTGAAGCGTAAATCCGCTTACCGATGCGTTGCTACTGCCGTAAGCTTGAATGGTCGTCGAGTAAATGTCGAACAGGATGTTGTCGGTCAGCCATTTGGTACCTTCCTCGTTTTGCGTGTAGATGCCTGGACCGTGGTAGCGATCGGGGCCTATCCCCCCGATCTGGAAAATCAGACAACCGTGCATCTCAGCATCAATGGCGGTTCGCCAAAGACCGACGCCACTGTACATATGATGGATCACTAGATTAATAAACTTACAACCAGCACCGCCAAGGATGTTTAGGCCACCTTGGGGAATTGTATCCGTACCACTTGGGTTCAACCCGCCTGCGGTGACTTGACGATCCCAATTCGCGGTCTCGGAGACCGTGATCTCCAGGTTCCACAGTTCCAAGTAATGGCAATTCGTTTTGATCTCCACACGGCCATCGATCGTGACCCGCTGGCCGTCGACGGGGCGAATCCGAATCGGTGCTTCAGTCGTCCCCTGAAGCGCGATCCCGAACCCGGGACTCGCCCAAGACCGGTCGGGGTGTCGGTACGTTCCGCCTTTCATCAGCAGGGTAGAGCCAGGTGTTATCGCTTGCCGGCCCGACCAGGCAGACTCGATGTCCCACGGCGAGTCGACAGTGCCGCGATTCTGAGGACTTCCGTCGATCGAAACGTAATGAGTCGGTTCAGCAAACGACAGGTTGACGATGGCAAGATTCAAGGCCAAGCAGGCAAAAAGCGTCCAGGGCGGTCGATCAATCATCGGGCAAGGCTCGTCAGTGAATGCGAAGGGATATGAATTTAAAAAGCGGTCGCCGCGTTCGTCGCATCAATCCGTCGCGATCTTCGAGATTTAAACCACCGAGGTTTCGCCGGCGCGGTTGCTGAAGCCTCGGTGCATGCGCGCTCCGATCTCGCTGGCGGTCAATCTTGTGCCCTGCGCAAACGAGGCGACAAGTAACGGACTCAACCCACTGAGTGTAGTGTGACTGTTCATAAAGCAACATTCCCATCATGCGGCACACCCAGACCGACCGCACCGGTCTTGCCACGACTACCGATAATAGTGCCCCAGATGGAAAACAGGGGCCAAAAAAATCAGCATTGGCCGGCGAATACGAGTCGCTAATCAAGCGGCATTGAATCGCGGCGAAACCGCCTGGCAATCGTGACTGATCGACGTCCGCGGGACGACAGCAATTCAAAACAGGGTACGCTGCATGCGTGGGGTGTCTTGGTGGCCCAGTGGCATCGCGCGAGATCAGTCATGCGACGACGTCAACCACGCGACAACAAACATGATTTGCCCTAGAATGTTCCGCTGCGGACATGGTGAACCCACATCAAAACCATATCCTTTCACCCTGTTTTTCTTTGCAGATTAGTCGATCCTACTCGCAAAGGCGCTCGCCGCTTTACGACAAGGCTTCAAAAACAACAAAGTCATTTCACCACCAGACTTAGCCCGCTTATCGGACAGGCTTGTCGTCATTTAAGGCATTCGAAAGTTTTCTCTACCTGATCACGATGTTCACAGTTGCCCGGGCCGCGTTTAATAGGGGGCGGAGTTGCCTGATGCCTGAACTGCGAACGGCAATTCCGGCGAGGGCCAGACGCTTCCGTTCGACCAGTGCGGCTGTATAAGAATCCGTGTGAACGCTCGCCACACATCAAAATCGCTCGACGCCGAAGCGAAAGCGGGAATGATTTCTCTCTATTTGGTGTCGCCCGGGACTTCAAGCCTCGCTTATGCAAGGGTGCGCCAGGCAATCCATTACGGTTGTGGGCATGGGAAGATTGCGTTTTGCGAGTCGGACAACAACGTCACCTGCGACGCTGTCCCAAACCTACTCCGCTCGAATACGAAGTGCTTGAGGTTAACAGACCGCTCCGCCAGCCTTACGCTTTCCAGCGATCATGATGAGATCGTCTTGCTCCAACACGTCCTCAACCGGTTCCGTTCTCTCGGCTTTCGAACATCCTTCGCGACTCCCGATGAGCGTGTTTCGCTTGCGTTCAGCCCATCGTTACTCATTGCGAAACAGCGCAACCAGGCAACCGGGCAACCGGGCAACCGGGCAACAAGCGTGCTGCGTCGGAAATACAGTCGCATCGCAAAAAAGCATGTGACGGACCGCCGCGTGCCCGTCGCGTCCAAAAAATACTCAGGCGAACTGACCTACTAAGTTGAGGCGAAGCATAATCCGGGCCACATGAATTCTCTCAATTGTTTAAGAATCAAATAAAGAACCTGTGAGATGTTTATAAAACTGGGTGTCCGCAGCCTGCCGCTTTTAGTATTAATCGGAACGACAACCAGTTTTCTTGGGGCATCGCTGGTCGCAACATCTATCGCGCACAGCGGCGTCAAGCCGAATCCATTTTGGCGAACATCAATGGGATTTCGAACATCGTCCTGCACTCGCATGGCGACATCATTGGGGAAGTCAACAGCACCAGCTTTTCGGTCGACAACCAACTCGGCTCGACTGTTCACATTGGCGGACTGGGAAACTATGTCGATGGCGGTCAATTGGCGGTTGGCCGAATTGGCAAATGGTCATTCAGGACATCAGTGTGTCTCAATCTGGTAGCTTACCTGGCAGAATCCGGTGATACTGTTGAGTCCGAATACCCCGGATTACACATCACGCTTGGCAGAAACAGCTAATACCAAAAGTTGCCCCCGTTTGAAGTCAAAACGCTACGGGACGTGGTCGATCACTACCGGGAGCTGGTTGAATTGCTGGAAGCCTGGCCGCGAGAGGCCGAACCGGTAGCATTGACGCTTGAGGATGGGACGACGCAGCAATTCTTTGTGGTCAAGGAAAGGGAATGAGTGCCTGGCCAGCCAACCTTACAGCACGGGCATCCTGCGAACTGCCGGCGGGCTGGGCATCGTTATGAACGCCCGCAGCATTTCACCGAAGGTACCCAAGCAGGCAGTTTTCAAACGTCTTGCCCCGTTTCAAGCCAGAACGATCCGAGCCCCAAGCCGAGTGAACGCTCGCCAAAAACGCAGCAGCAATGAACCGTATTGACCATTCGGCGGAAGCCGGCTCGGCGAGCACCAACCGCCACCAAGGTTCCTGCTCTACCGTCCGTTTCGAACTGGTCATCAATGGCCGCCCATATTTTTGGGAACAAATCGCACGGTTCTAAAACGCGACGCAACCTTCACTTCACCAATTGTTTACGACGAGATCGCCTCTTGTTGGCAGTATTTCGCGCCGGTCAGTTGTGTTTGAGCGGAAAGACCGCGACTCTCAGCACCCGCCTGGGCAACTTTGGCAGGGAACACGGCGTCGGCGGTTGGTGAAACGAAGCTCATCAGCCTGGACCCCGCGGCGAGCATAGCGCGAGGGTGCGGTTACACGACAACGGCGTGATGTGCAAGCGATCGCATTCGCAATACCAAAATCGCGCAACGCGTGTTTCCAGCAGAAAGTTTTAGCTTGTGAGACAGTAATTCTATTACTCGAATCGCGTTTGTGCCTTCGGGCTGCGCGGCGGCTTTGATTTTCAAACAACAAAGGGAAAATCTTTTCGCCCCATGGGACTGAAGCCTTGACTCCATAAACCCGCGCTCGCACGCCTGCGGATGGCTGGAGAAATCGATAGGCAACCCACTGGGGGCAGCGCAGGAATGTGTCACCACAGCCGAGTCGATGGCGGACAATCCATCAGTCGCAACGTTAAAGCCTGGTGTCGCAGTATCACGTCGTTTCGACAGCGGCACGAAGTAACGTGTCGTAACGTGACGCAACGCAACGCGAAGTAACGGCTACCGCAACAGGCAGCGAAGTGGAGGAAAGTGTCAACGCGGTTGGCATTTGTCACGCGATGCAATTGAGCGAAGCGGGCGTTTAGGTCATCGAGAAAACGAGAAGCCTAGACAGCACACGACGTAGCCACTGCCGTCATTGAAATCACTACCGTCACTGCTCTTGGGGCGATCCAATTTCTTTCACCGCGAATTCAAACTGCCGTCGCGCTGGGCGACTGCCGGCACCAAATACCCTTAATGGGGCGTCCGTTGATGGGGTGACAATAAAGTGCTCACCGGGTTGCTCGCTCAGTGGCAAGAGTTAACCGTAGGGAAGGGGCTTACGCTATTCAAAAGCTACGTTTTCGAATCTGATTTTTGACGTTTTCTACGCCCATTTTGATCGTTGAACGCAGGGCAGAGGTTCCTCCCGTAAAACTTGGGACAAAATGTTTCGTGCGTTGATTAAGCCCAGGAAGCCCACCCGCAGATCGCCTGAATCGTAGTCATCAATCGAGTCACCGCGACGATTCCTGAAGGCCCGATTAACGCAAAAACCACCATCTTTTGCGGGCAATCATTCATCAAGCCTAGCCCGACGTTCATCCGGTTTGAACGTCGCTCGCATTCCAGAAATCCGGATTGAGCAATTGGAAAAAGTACTCAGAAAACTTTTTTTCATCGGTTTTCGGAACTTAGCCCCACGAATGTACCTAAAAAAGAGGATAAACCACGGCCACGCCCTGCTGCGTGGCTGCTTGGTCGGTGCCGCGCAGACGGCTTGGTTCGCCTTTTCGAATCGAACGTCGGCAGCGGCGACAAGGGGTGTTTCCCGTAAATCTAGAAGCACTGGTAGCTAAAAAAATCACCCGGCGTCGTGTCGCCGGGTGATTGCTGCTTGCCGCGGGGCTTGCGTCGCGCTCTCAGTGCGTTGTCTGCAGTTGCCACGGTTCACACATTGGAGGGCACTGGCAACGCTTTCAGCCGATCGATCAACGCGCTGGCCTGGCGGATCGACAGTTGCTGGATGCTCTGAATGCCAAACTCGCGCTCGGCGTGGCCGAGTAAATCCACTTGCGCTGCTCTGGCGATCCGCTCAAGGGCACGCAACTGCGCCGCAGTGGCGTTTCGGACCGGGTTCGTCTGGCGAGCATCGCGAGCTGCCTCGGCGTTTGATGTCGCCAAACCGCTGTAACGGAGAGCGTCACCAGATGAAAGCAAAATCGTCTGCTGAAAGTGGCGTTCTAAGGCGAGTTCGCTTTCGACGGCCGCCTTACATATAGAAAACGCTCGGCTGATTCTGGCTTGTAACTGCAACGCACTTCCGCGATCATCGTTGCAATCGAGTTCAACCTCCACCTGGCAAGACGCGCCGAAACTTCCAAAGTTGGGCTGGCCGACTTTCTTGGACATCCCGACAGAAATTCTTAGTGTCATCTAGGTATCCTTAGCTTTTAAATGGAATAAAGATGGGTGGCTGCGGGCCAGATTCTTAAACACACGGGTCACTAGCACACGGGTCACTAACAAATATCGAGTGCAGCGGATGGCTTTTCCTCAAGCCGCAGGCGACTGACGGTTGTTTCGGACGGAAGTAAAGAAGTTGGGAACGACCCCGCCTGGCGATGGTCAGGGGACGCTTGCCCTTGAGCAAGTGGTCCGCTTCGCTGCACAACGCTGGACAACGGTGCGCGTCCATCGCTGCAGCAGGCGTTGGCGACGTTCTGCGTAGGCCGTCAGGTTGCCCATCGGCTTGATTGGCCGCCGGCAAAGTTTTCGCCGGTCGTGGCAACCTGAATCGTGTCGCCGGAGCACTGTGGCTGTGGGACTCCCGATAATGGTTGCCAGATGTAGACCAGATGCTTGCCACGACAGATGACCGGGCGATGGTCGCCAAAAGTCCACAAGTCGGTAATCCCCAGCTTGGCCGCGTGGCTGAGGTAGTGGCGGTTCATCGAAGTCCAGGTCGCCTTGCCAACTTGCACCGTTCGGTTCAGCCGCACTCGCAATGCCCACGAACGTTCGTCACCATCAGCCGTCAGCTTGACGTGGCCGCTTGGATTGAGTGTCACCGGTGAGTGAGCACGATCCTGCCCGGGGATCTGCTTGAGATGCTTGATGATAAATGCCCAGATCTTGCTGGTCGAAGGAAATCCGGTTGGTCGCCTTACCAGGCTTGCTGATGATGGCGGCAACGTCGGGATTGCGTTTTGCGGTTTGGGGCGGTAAGCGGAGCGTCCAGGTGCCGGATAGCGTTCCCGCTGGCGTCGCCACTCGCCTGCTTGATTGGGCTGGCGTCACTTCGATCACCAAGCGATCGTCGATCACGCCACACGATCCATGGTCAGTATCGCGTAAGATCGGCGAACCGAAGACATCGCTTGCCGGCAGTAGAATCGCATGATCATGCCAGGGGAACTTAAAGCCGTCGTAGCGAACCAGACTTCGGCCATCGGTACCCGTGACGGTGCCGTGTACCGCGTCGAGCTGAACACAGGAAAGGGCATAACGCAGCGACGGATGATCGACCGCCACAGAAGTCGCTGCCAAGGCTCGGATCAACCTTGCATCGACTGGTGACACCGGTGGCGTGGTCGCCAGTGGTCGCCAGTGGTTGGCTATCGATACGCGGCAGCCGCAAGGTTTGTGGGATCGCATCGCCTTGCCAGTGGAAGTCGATATGATCAGATGACAAGTCGATTTCGACGTGACCGCGTTCGGCTTGGCACGCTTTCATCCAGGAATGCGAAAAGGCGAACGGACGCACATATCGCGTTTTCGTTATCAGCTGCGACAGGCTCAACTCGTCACAGCGGATCACCAGCAGTGTGCCGTCGCTGGTGGGGTGAAACTCGGTGACGTAGTCTTTAGTCGATGATCGGGCGGCTCCCGGCTTGCGATTGCTTTTGAACAGTCGTCTGGCGAGCATTCGCGCCGTCTTGATCCGTTTGCACGGAATCGGCATGTTAGGAAAACATCCTATAAAGGAATCAATGGGTTGGTTCATGGGTGATGACGAACGGGGCCACAAGCTTTCGCCTGTGGCCCCGGGCCGCACGGCTCTCTGGGCCGTGGTTTTCATCTCCTGCTTGACTCGACTCGACTCGACTCGACTCGACTTGACTTGACGCGACTTGACGCGACTTGACGCGACTTGACGCGACTTGACGCGTCGAGTGACGTTACCCGCACATGTCGAGGTAGCGCTGCTGTTTGAGTTCGTCCCAGTCGACGACCAGCGGCTTACGTGTATCGAAGGTGTCACGTTCCAGCGGCATTGGCTCCAACTGACTGAAGCCCATGCGGGCGATCCGTCGGCGATCTTCACCGGTACGACGGGCGACCTGTTCATCCAGATTTTCTTGCGGCATGACTTTTCTCCTTTTTGAGAAAGTGTATGAGAAAAAGCCACAACCTCCCCGCCTGGCCCAAGGCCAGCACGGGGCGGTTGTGTTTCGAAACAACAACCGCCCCGCGAACGTTACGGAGCGTACAGAAAAATGGGCTTCTACAAATCCAACTACGCGTCAGGGGCCATCTGCAGCAGCGGCAGCGTCGCCGCTAACCGCTGCTGTGATTCCAAAAGTGCTTCATCGCAATCATGCACTTTCAGAGTGCGGATGCACCAACCAAACTGATCGGCTAACCGGTCAGCAACACCCTCAGGGCCTCCTGCCATCAAGACATCCGTCGGCAGTCCGAGCTCGTGAGCGCCCAAGCCGTCGGTATCCCAAACAATCTTCTGCACCCAGTAACTCGGGTGCCACAGCACCTCCGTTTTTGTTAAAGGTTTCTAGGTATAAGAATCTCGGTTCGCTAACGAGCCAGGTCACTAACGAGCCAG
>DIUH01000117.1:1654-2510 GCA_002428205.1 Planctomycetaceae bacterium UBA6163 | reverse complement strand
GCGCGTTTACGGTGTGGCGCGATGCAGTGACGCGGGGCCAACGAGGATCGTCTTAAGCGGTTGGCCGTTGAGCCCGTTCCAAACGTAAACGGTACCCGACTGGGTGCCCGCAGCCACGATCGTGGAGTCGGCAGAAACATCGACGCAGTGCAACCACTGATCGGCACCGTTGAAGGTGCGAACGTTTCCACCATTTTGCGAGTTGTGCATCCTGGCGATCCGATCACCACAACTCGATACAACGTTATCAGTTTCGCCGACGAAGCGAACTTGGGTGACATGTTTACCGAAGTTTGAAATCGTTCGCTTCTGGTCCGCAGTTTCGGCGTCCCAAACTTTGATCGTGTTGTCCGCTGAAGCGGTGACCAGCGTTTGGCCATCGCCCTTCCAGGACAGCCCAAGAACATAATTGGTATGCCCTTCGAATCGTCGCAACATTTCGGTTGATGCGACGTCAAAAGTTCTCATGTACTTATCGGCTCCCGCTGTCGCGATACGCTGGCCATCCGGCGAAAACCGCGCCGAATGGATCACATCATCGTGAGCTTGAGGCAGCGAAAGGCCCCGCTTTGAATCGCTGATATTGAATACAGAGACTTCGCCATTGCGAGAAGGGACACCGCCGGCAACTAATAAGTGAGCCGAGTCGGGGCTGAAGTCCAGGCTGGTAACTCGGTGACTGATCAGTTCGGGCTGATCAATGGAACCGATCGTCTTCTCAAGTTTCCATGGCGGGTTTCGTTGCCAAACCCGTAACGATCGGTCTTGCGACACACTGATGAAACGATCATCGTCGATAAAGCACGCCCCGGTCATTGCGTCTTCGTGTCCCGCATAGGCGGCTAGAGCAACGCCG
>DIUH01000117.1:0-1532 GCA_002428205.1 Planctomycetaceae bacterium UBA6163 | reverse complement strand
TTATAAGGTTTTTGATAAGTCGCCGCCTTCTCAGTCGCTGTATTGGCCGCTGCGGTCGCCGCTTGCAACGCTTCGGCCGGACCTTGCATCGCCTGTTGCAACTGCTGGGCGGTGGCTTGGCTTGCAGCGACAACTTGGTTTGCGTCGGCCAGTGCAAGCTTGATCGCTTCATCAGACGGCATCGCGTTTGCGATCGAGGTCAATTGCGTGGCACGCTGCTGTGCGCTCGTTACCGCATCAGCGGCTAACTTATAAGCTTCATCGGCCGTGTTTTTTGTCACAACCGCAACTCGCGCGGCGGCCGCGGCTTGAATCGCTTCCTGTTCCGCTGCTAACTTTTCGGCCGACGATTTATCCAGCGCCATTTGTTTGTCGGCAAGCGCCTTTGTCGCCGCCATCAACGTCTCGCTCGCTTTTTGTTCAGCTTGCATTTTCAACGGTTCATCCTTTTGCGCCGCCTCGAGTCTTTGCTTGGAAACATTCACCAAGGCAGTGCCAGAGGTTTGTTGAAGCGTAAGACGCGAGACTTGGGCCTTCAATCGAATATCGCCACGCATTTCGGCGACCTGTTGCCCATTGAGGTTCCAAAGCTTTGCGGTTCGATTCTCGCTTACCGATGCGATGCGTTGCCCATCCGGGCGGACTGCGAGCCCCAGAACACTGCCCCCGTGATTGACTTGCCGAATCGATTGGCCGTTATCAAGATTCCATAATCGGATGGTGCTGTCCGCGCCGCCCGACCATATCTGGCGTGGTTCGGTCGGCATGGCGGCTAACGAATTAACTTCGCCACTATGTCCGGCTAAGACACGAACCGCATCGGTCGACCAATGCCAAACCGAGTCCGTTGATATTGACAAGATCGATTCGCGCGACGAAGCAGTCGGCGTTGCGGCCAATACCGCCAATCCGATAATCGGCTGTTGATTGAGCGTCGATTGTTGCAGCGGTGTTGCATTGGTGAGGTCAAAAACAGTCGTTCGCGGTTTCTCGCCAGCGACCGCGACGATCACTCGCGAATTGTCACCGGTAACAGCAACCGATTGCACCGGACCACCGAGTCCGGGTATTTGTTGTGAGCCGTAGGGCGCTCCGTTGATCTGCCACAATCTTACTACCGCATTTTCACCACCGGTAAGCAATACTTGTTGATTGGGAGTAATCGTCAGCGTATGGATGGCGGCACCATGTGAGGTTGCAAATGTCTGCTGGCCGCTGGCGATCGCGAACCCTCGCAACGACCCGTCTTGTGCTGCCGTGAACAGCGTTTGATTGTTGGGATGAAACGCTAATGCATTGATGGATTGAGTGTTTCCTGCGAGGTGGCGAACAAATCGCAAAGCTCTTTTAACGATGCGGCCGCTGCGATCACCGATGATGAGGTGATCAGGTTGTTGGCCAAAGTATGCTGCGGTAGCCATCGTTTCTCGCAACACCTCTTGGCGACGCGGAGGCGTTGTTCCAAGGTCCCAGATGGTGGTTTCCGCCGGTTGATCGTTCGCGGCTACGGTCGCGACAATCTTTTTGCTGTC
>DIUH01000115.1:722-7998 GCA_002428205.1 Planctomycetaceae bacterium UBA6163 | reverse complement strand
CTGAGGATTCGGAGGTGGTTGCGTTAGCGTCACGGCGCGAGCCGTACGGTGTTTGCGAATGCATCGGTGCCTGCCATGACGTCATCACGGTCACGTGCCAGGAAATCGGATCTGGTTAACGGGCCGCATCCTGTTTGAGCCGAAAAATCGAATTAGCAAGCAATCTCCCCAGCGGGTTTTTCTCATAACGCACAAATATATTGCCGGAAAATTCAAAAAGCGGACACTGCCCAACTGAAGTGTTTTCTCAAGGCCAAACGTCTCGCAAGAACCAATAGCACCGTTGGGGTGTGCATATGCAAACGCTCTAGCTCTCGGTTTCCATCGCACACGTTCAGCGTCGAACTGAGACGACGTTAATCGGCAAAACGCGGAAAAATATTTTTCGGAAAAGGAAAGAGTTGCTATTGAAAGAACGATCAGATCCTTCCACAATCGACTCCGAATGGGCGGTTTCCACTGCCCCATGTTGATTCGTCCTCTTTTCCGAGGCGCCTCTGTCGTGAATGCCTTAACGCTAGGATTTGCTTTATTTTGTACGCTTGTCGGTCAATCGGCGACCGCGCGCTATCCGACCGGCTCGCCAGAGTCGTTAAAGGTCGATCAGTATTGTGGCCTTTACTCCCTCTACAGCTATTTGCGAGTCACAGGGCGAGACGTCTCCTATCAACATTTGTGTGAAGTTGCGGCAGTGTCACCCCGTGGCAATAGTCTTCTGGAACTACGCCAGATAGCCGATCGCTTAGGTGTTAACCTGGAAATCCGCTATGAGTCTACGGACGATTTTACCCGTGTTACGCGTTCGGCGGTAATCGCGCACTTGAGAAACGGGGAACTGCGCGAGGGCGACGATTCTCGATCGGTCACCGATGGCCATTTCGTGACCGTTCTGCCCGCTTCGTTATGGAGCAATCCTGATGAGATCGAAGCGATCGACGGAACGCACGGTCTACTCGATGTGTACTCCACGGGGCGGTTTTCTGGGCTTTGGACTGGATATTACTTAATCGAACCGGATTCGTTATGGGCGAGACTTGAGTGGCTAGACCGTGCCTTACTACTTTTGCTTCTCTTCTGCTCTTGTCTTGCAGCAACGATCTTTACGACCGCTCGATTGAGGCGACGGGATGCAACGCGATGTACGAAAGGGATCGTCGACAAACGCTTGGCAACAGTACGAAAGCAAGCCGAAGCTACGCTAGCAGGTTTGGCGTTAGCCATCGCCGCGTCGACCGTGATAACGAGCCCAAAAACTGTCTCGGCCACCGAAACGGTTATTGAGACCGGTCTTTGGCGGACGCCGGAGCGAGAATTCGAAAACTCACTTTATCTATGGCTTCGCCTCAATCAAGCGGAGGTCACGTACGATCAAGTCGTTAATGCCAGTGCGATCCTTGACCGACCTCGATCGTTCTTGGATTTGGCGAAGTCCTCACGGCATATGGGTGTCGACGCGTATATTCGTCGTGGATCGCTTGTCGATCTTATCGCTCTTGGTTCTCCTACACTCGTTTATCTCGATGGAGAAGATGGGCACCGTGGCTATTTTGCTGTCGCGCTACTTGTCAACGCCAACCGGAAAGTAATCTTTGTCGATGCTGCACGAGCGACCATCGAATCACTCGACGCCGATCAATTTCAGCATGTTTGGACGGGGCACTACCTCATCGGTGCGCAGCCCAACCAATCGCGGAGCTATGTCATTGTCGGTACGATCGTCGTGCTGCTCTATCTTTCAACCCGGCGAATAATATTTCGTTTGCTCTCAAATGAAGCAGTCGATCAACCGTCTAGTCCGAAAGCGGTCGGTGTGATCGCATCGTTGTCACTCTGTGTTCCCTTTGTAACGGGATGCGACCGTCAGGATTCCAGTTCCAACATTGCCGGGCATTCTTTGCATGCCGTCGGCGACCGTGACCAACCTTTCACGCTAACCAACCGATCGACGTCCCCGTTGCATTGTGATCCCGGCGTGGTCGACGCGATCTTACAACTTTCCCATCCGCTTCCCGAAGGAATGACCGCATCGTTGGCGCTTCACACACTGAAGACACACGGAACGAGCCAGTCTTTTGATCATTCTCAGATCGCCAATGGTGCGGACTTATTGCGGGCGTTAATCAATGATCGCGTTGGAGCGGAAACTTTCGGCTCGCCAACGCTGGTGCGAACCAGGTATGGCGTCCGCGCTGCGTTGGTGCCATCGGACCTCCGTGCGGCGGAGCATCATCGGGACCAGTTGCTGGCCGTGCTGGGCGAATTGGGTTACCCAGCCGCGACGGAAATGATTGTCGGTGAAGTATCGTTCTCTGTTCGCGACCTAATCGCTGACTCCCTGGCAAACTATCACGCTGACCAGGCTGAGATCGGATGGACTGCAATGGCCTACGCACTGTACTTGCCGCCTCGAAAACAATGGGTCAATAAGTTCGGCGAGACCTTTACCTTCGATGATCTCGCCGAGACCGTCCTCACCCGGTCGTTGCATAAAGAGAGTTGCGTTGGCTCACACCTCGTATGGGCGACTCTAGCACTATACCGTGTCGACCGCGAGTTTACACCCTTGGTTTCTGAGATGATGCGAAGCAGGCTGCACAGACGCATCCAAGAGTACGTTGACGCCGCGATTTCGAATCAGAACGCCGACGGAAGTTGGGGATCGGACTGGTATGGTGTCGAGTCGATGCCAGAGCGGTGGCTGCACAATGTACCCGACCCGGATTCTTTTCACAGCAAGCTCGTGGCGACCAGCCATATCCCACAATGGTTGATGGCGATGCCGTCTAACATTGACGTGCCCGACACCATCCTCCACGAAGCCGGTCGCTGGCTAATTCGCGTTCTCGGAGCTGCGGATCATCCGCCCAGCCCTACAGAACACTTCTGCCCGGTCAGTCACGCCGGAAGTTTCTTGCAAACGATTAATGCCGAACCAAGCGAAGGGTATTCCGAACCGGCCTTTCGTGGAAAGTCAATCGACGGTTCGATAACGAAGGACTTGAGATGAAGATTGTATTGTTGGCGTTCACGATCACGACCATGGCTGCTGCGGGCTGGCTTCGTTCTTCCCCCGGTATACTCACCAACTCTTCACGTGAAGTATCGGACGCGGAGGCCGGCCTGCTCTACGGCGGAGCCTGCGAGAATGGGAAAGCTTTCAAAAAAGGCGATAACTACTGCGGCACCGAATATTATCAGTGCGATAAAGGCTATCCTCTAGTTGAACAGGACGTTGATGGATCTTTCGTCAAGGAGGAGAGAAACTGTGGTGTATCCGAATGCGGAAAATACGACTCTTCGAAACGCTGTGCGCAAAGTTCCTAAGCTTTATATCAAGTGCTCGATGATTTTAAGCTACCGAACAGTTAAACATAGCTGTCCGGCAGCTTTTTAACGAGAGAATTGTACTGCTTTCGACGGCGCGGGGGAGAAAAGATGTCCGAATTCCGAATATTCATACTGCACGTTGCAGTCTTCACGTTTCTTACGAATCCCACATATGCTGAAGGAGACCTGCCGGTGGATATTCACCGGAGCCGGATGGAGTATGTGGCTGATGTAAGTCCGATCAGCATGCAATGGGCGTTGCAACGCAAATCATCGGATCCGATCGAAGTGCTCGTTAAAAAGCTCGGTTCGAAGCGGTATGATTTTTACCGCCCGGAAATAGAGGCTCTAGTTGTTGATCAAGAGAAATTCTTTTGGGAGCTGAAGGCGGATCGTTTCGTGGCTGAGGGAGGGGACGCCGGCGGGAGCGTTAAACCTCACAAGTTTTCTTCGGCGTTTGACGGAGACGTTTTCTACGGCATTGAGGGTGACGATCCAGTTGCATATGTGGTTGACCCCAAAGAAAGGCATTTGGGCGACTCTGTTCGTGTCGAAGCGTTGATGTGGTGCGGACTTCGGATTGAGGTAGGATCGCCTCTTCAATGTGACATTCTTGCCCATCTCGATTCCGACGGCGAACTGGTCTCGGTCGAGTTCCAAACGATTGGCACTACAGATTTCGTTGTCGTTACAATCAGACCGGAGGCACCGCGATACAAATTCACGAACAAAGTTCTCATGGATCGCCGTCAGCGTTATTTTCTCGATCCGTCAAAGGGCTACGCGGTCGCACAGGTTGAATGGTTGCTCCCCGATGAACGTTTAGTCTGCCGTGCTTTGAACACCGATTGGATACAACTTTCCAACCCAGCCTTGTGGCTTCCTAAGACGACGAAGGTTCAGTGGTATACTTGGTTTTACAGCGAAAACGACCATTACCCGGAAGGCCTGTTTTCCGAAACCATCACGCGCACCAAAGTCACCCGGGACTTAGGGTCGCGACCGCTGTTTCATCCAGACCTGGGCGCACCGGGTATCTATGTGTCGGATTTTCGTCCCGCTGCGGCACAGCGTCCAGGTGCTCAATGGAACGAGTATCGTAATTCCTGGGACTACACCAACCTTCCCGCAAAGGTCGCTGTCGGTGCTGGAAACACTACGTTTCGTATTGCGTTGATCCTCTTAAATGTCATCGTTTTTGGGTCATTGGCCTGGCTTCTTTGGCGACGAGGGCGTGCGTAGATGAGAACAGTTCGTTGCGCCGGTGCGGTGGTTAAGCGTGTAGGTCAGGGTATAGTGACGACCATTCGCAGTCCGGCGACCCAGGTTCTGCTGAGCGTTGCAATTCTTTCCGGTCAAGCCGGAGCCCAACCGACGATTGCATCCGCGTCAGGTTTGGGACAATTTCCAGCGAATGATGTATTGCTTTCGGAGAGCGACTTTCGCTCCGAACTACTCGAGGCGCAGTCTCGGATCCAAAGTATCTATTTTGATTACGTCGGCGAGGACGCCTACCGTGGTGATGAACGGTTCCCACCGGGCACATTCCTTCGACGCATCGTCGCTGCGAAGTCGCCTTGTCTTTTCAGTCACGAGACCGCGCACGGTTGTAGTGCAACTCCCTGGGCGGATGACATCCGACGCCGTCGTTGTATCGTTCAAAACGATCGGGCTTACGACATTTGGGTCGCCAACCGTTCCTTCGCGGTCACGCAACCATTGGCCACTGAGGCCCCACTGCCCGGAAGCATGCCGGGCGAACCTGTCATGCTGGCGGTCGGTATCTGGCCGCTGGTCAACCGTCCGGCACCACGCCCCGGTGGACAGCCAATGATGCTGACAGACGTGGCCCATGATCCGGAATATCGGCTTCTTGGGCAACGCGAGAGCGTTGCCGGCGATCAATGCCATGTGTTTGTAAAAGAAGGAATGGATAGGCTTTGGCTCAGTTCCAATCTCGGCTACTCGCTCATCGCACGCGACGTACACGATCCGGACACGGGCGTTCGAGTTCTTCGTTACGAACTGACTGGTCATCAACAGATCAAACCAGGGATTTGGATGCCGTCGGCTTTCCGCATCATTCGGTATCACCATTTGTCCCGCGATGTCGAGGCGCGAGGTGAAGTACTTTCCGATCTTCGCTTTCGGATTACCGAATGCCGTGTCAATGACGTTGACGATGCGTTTTTTAACTTTGAACCGCCACCGGGTTCTTTATACTTAAACCCAGGAGGTCGGGCCGCGCCACGACCGCCGCAGTCGCTGCCCGGCGGCGAAGACCATCTGGATGATCTTGTAGCTTGGGCGAGACGACAAGGGCACCTAATCGTTGAACCGGGCGGTTATTTCCCGTCGTGGATAATGGTAGCATGTTTTGCTGCGGCGATGTGTCTGATTTTGGAAGTGGGTTTCCGTGTTGCAGGCAATCGAAAGGCCCTCACACGTTGAATGGCGTCTTGGGCGTATCGCCGTGACGTCTGCAAAACAACGGTTTTGCTGTTAGCTTTTGAACGCCACGATTTCAAGTCAAGAAAAATGTTTTAATACTGCCTAGATTGAGGCGTGTCGGAAAAGTGAACCGCGCAAACAACCTGCATGGTCAGCCGCCCAGCAGTTCGAAAGTAAACAGTACAGGACCATTCAGCTTCGGTTCATGCCGGGCTGGTATGCGGTCGATCGTGAATCGATTTTGCGACAGAGCGGCGATTACGCGTATTTGAATCAGCTTGAGCCAGCAGATTGGGCGGGTTATGGGTTTGTGATTTTTGATGTGACTGAGGAAGTTGCACAGCGGTTGGAAAGGGAATGGAATGAGGGTGGTGCAGAGGATGAATGATGAAACGAATGAGATCGGTGCGGAAGCGTTGGTTGGTTGGATTGAGCTGGGGTGCTGGATCTCGATTGCGTTGTTGCCGTTTTTGTACTGGGTCAACGGTGGTGCGGTGTCGACGGATCAGTTGGTGGTACGCTGGATTGTGGCAGTGGTTGTGATTTGTGGTGCGGTGGGGCTGAGGGTTCGTAGGTGGTTGCGTTAGCGTCACGGCGCGAGCCGTACGGTGTTTGCCTTAGCGTCAGGGCACAAGCCTTACGGTGCGTGGTGTGTAAGACCGGAGGGCCCAGCGCCCTGCCGCTATTGTTTGCTTATCTATTTGAACATGAGGATCGGTGAAATGGTCGGTTATGATGCGTTTGCTCGGCTGAGGTTGGGGATTTGCTCGCTGGGAATGATCGGTTGCATTGGCGCTTTGGGGTGCTCGTCCAAGCCGATGGAAATCATGCCCAAAATGGAATGTCGGTCGCCGAACGGGTTGCGAGAAAACAAGGCGATGTACGAGTGGAAGTATGATCGTGTGCGTGAGGTGATATTGAGTATTTTGCCAGAGGGCGAGGACGGGATGGCGTTTCCAGAGTTGCGTGAGAAGGCGGTGAAGAACTTTAAGCGTGGCGAGAGTGAGACGATTGGCAAGTTGTCTTGGTATGTCGAAACGGTGACCTTGGAGATGGAAACCAGAGGAGAGCTGGAACGTTTTCCGATTTTGAAAACGCCTACGCCGTTGCCCAAAAACGTCCGCCGGACCGCGACGCTGGTTCCGTGATTTGACGATCGAGTGACTATGATCAAGTCGAAGTATTTGGTTGCCGGATTACTTTGCATTCAAGCAATCTTGCTCGGCTGGGGAGCGATGCGCCATAGTCCGACTTATGATGAAGTGGCGCACTTGCCGGCTGGGCTGAGTCACTGGGAACTTGGCGATTATCGGCTGTTTCGAGTCAATCCGCCGCTGGTGCGAATGGTGGCGGCGCTGCCGGTTTGGTTGATCGGGGCAGAAACGGATTGGACACGCCTGGAAGCGGCAATGGAATCGAACTCGCAACAGCGTGTTGACTTTGATGTCGGGCGAGATTTTATCGCAGCGAATGGTGAGCGTGCATTTTGGCTTTACAC
>DIUH01000115.1:0-709 GCA_002428205.1 Planctomycetaceae bacterium UBA6163 | reverse complement strand
CCCGATGGTATTGGGGCATGGCCAGTTGATTACGCCGGATGTTGCCGCGGGTTCGTTGGGGGCGCTAGCGTTTTATCTGTTTTGGCGCTGGGTGAATGAGCCATCTTGGGCATTGGCTTATGGTGTTGGGTTATCGCTCGGTTTGACGGCGTTAACGAAGTCGACGTGGATCATCGCGCCAGGTTTAATGATCATGCTTTGGATGATCGCGGCCGTCATGCAACGTCGATTGAAGCTGGAGTGGATCGGGCAGTTCGCTTTTCTGCTGGCAGTCGCGTGGTTGGTATTTGTGATCGGATACACCGGCGATGGTTTGTTCAAGCCGCTGGGTGAGTATCGTTTTCAATCACAATCGCTGCGTGGCGATTTGCAGTCGGATGCCGCAGTGGGTGACGCGAATCAGGCAGTCACCGAGGGCAATCGATTTGCCGAATCGTTTCTGGGGAGATTGCCGGTGCCATTGCCAGAGCAATTTGTTTTGGGAGTGGATGTCCAGAAATCGAACTTTGAGAGCACCACGCTTTCGTATTTGCGTGGTGAATTGAGACGAGGCGGATGGTGGTATTATTATTTGTATGGTGTGGTTGTTAAGTCGACTGTTGGGGTGCTGGTGCTGTTGGTTGGTGTGACGATTTTGAGGTTGATTGGTTATCGTCGCCTTTCGCTCCGCGAAAGTGGCGCAGACTCGCTACTTTCGCGGAGCGAAAGG
>DIUH01000350.1 GCA_002428205.1 Planctomycetaceae bacterium UBA6163 | reverse complement strand
TTGTCCGACGCCGGATCGGCCTTCGGAACATCCTGTAGTCGGATCAGAATCTCGTTTCGACGCAAGAATCCTGGTGTGAAGGGAGGGTCGTACCCTGCGGCTTCGGCGTTCACGTCGCCGTCAAGTCCTTTCGCCGCGATCCATTCGCGCAGCTTCTTCTCTTGTGCCTTTGCGACTGCGGTTTCAAGGCGACCAGGGAAACGTACAACCGCGAAACGACCTCCTGGGCGCTTTTGGATCTTGACGCCCTCTTTCCTGGGCTCTGGTATGCCCGATGCCGCAACTTCCTTGGGCATCACAAAACCCATTGAAACCTGGGGTTGGCCACCAGCACCTTCCATGAAAACCGGTGTTGTCATCGCGATCTTTTGGTCGGCCGCATTGTCACCACTAATGTAACGGAACAGTCGCATGAAGCTGCCGTCACGCCCTTGAGCGTCCATTTCAGACTGCGTTGAGACAAGCATCAAGTCAGGGTACTCGCGTATCTCGAAAGCTCCGTCTGACTCGATCACCACATATTCCGCCGACTCGTAACCGGCACGCGCGGTCATCGTCCATGTTGCCATGCCGATCAAAACTAGGCAACCAATCGCCACAAAGTAAATCATTCGCTTTCGCATCAGTTACACATCCTATCCTTTCGGTCCTAGAAAAATCGTTAGAAATTATAGGCGACCGGATAGCAGCTGGATACGCCAAAGTTCGGGCGATTGCCGATTGGTCCCCGATGTCTGGCGACTCCGATTGCGCCGCCGATCAGCAGGCGGCACGGCGATTGCACTCGTTCTTGAATTTCACGAGTCGCTGTAAGCGCAATCCGCTTGGGCGCTAACACCGCCACGGTCCCCTAGATCAACGGTTTCGTTGTGAAACAGTTTTTTTTGAGCAAGAGACGATCTAGCTGCATAACTCGTTCACCCATGAGACGAGCTGACGTGGGGCTGGAAAAAGATGTGTGTAACGGCAAGGTCAACGGGCGGGCTGGAATCCGTCCTTGGTGCGCACCGTTATCCTCAATGCCCCTCCACATGCCGATGCGAACGTTCAATGATGCAGGCCAGCCCGCGTGCATTTTTTGCCGTCAGGTGTCAAGTCGATCCGGTAAGCTAGCAGTGGCACTTGCGATCTGTCTTGGCGCATTGATCGGTGTTGGACTGTTTACCTTTGGTTACGGCAAAGGCGCGAGTTACCTGAGCAACAATCCGCAGACTTGTGTCAACTGCCACGTGATGCAGGATCACCTCGACGCTTGGCAACATTCCAGCCACCATCGCGTCGCGGTTTGCAATGACTGCCATTTGCCGCACGACTTCATTGGAAAGTGGGTGACGAAGGCAGATAACGGATTTTTTCATTCGCTGGCCTTTACGCTAGGTGGTTTTAAAAACCCGATCCAAATCAAGCCTCGAAACCGACGCGTGACACAGGGCACCTGTATCTCGTGCCACCATGATTTCGTTCACGCCTTGTTGCCAATTGACGGCACTCAGGGGATGCAAAATTGTGTTCATTGCCATTCCGACGTCGGTCATGCGCATCGTTGAATGGCATTTGTATCCACACACTATCTAAAATGTTGAGTGACGATCCCATGAATGCATATGGAAAGAAACGCACATTTGTCTGGTTGGTGCTTTTAACTGTAGTTGTCGCCGTTTCTTCGTTCGCAATCGTTGCGCTGTTGATCAGCATCTTTGAGCGGAAGCAGGAAGCGCGTACCCCGTTTGTGCGTTTGGTCGAAGTGAGCGAGGTCAGCACAGACCCCGAACCATGGGGGATTAATTTTCCGGCACAGTATGAGAGCTATCTGCGGACAGTCGACACCGAGCGAACGCAATACGGTGGAAATCATGCGTTGTCACCGACCAGGCTGGAGAAAGATCCGTGGCTGAAGCGGCTTTATGACGGCTATGCGTTCAGTGTTGATTATCGAGAAGCTCGTGGCCACGCTCATATGTTGAGTGACCAGGAGGTGACAAAGCGAATAACCGATTTTGAACAAGCTGGCGCTTGCCTGCATTGCCATGCATCGATCATCCCAACGTATCGTCGAATTGGTATGGAGGAACTAGGTGAAGTAGCGACTGCGGAAACGTTGGGTGAGGATTTTAATCTCGATGCGGTCATGGTCGGATTTAGAAAGACTAGCCGCATGCCCTACCAGGACCTGCATGCTGAAATGAGAAGAACACCCGATGCCATGGCATCGTGGCGTCTCGAGGAATCAGAGCCCGGTGACCCGCATTTCGGTGATGCTCATCCCGTATCCTGCGTCGATTGCCACAATCCGGACACCATGGCGATACGGATTACGCGTCCCGGTTTCCTATTGGGGATTGCAAAGCTTGCCGCCAGCGACGATCCACTGCCGCATTTACCGAGCATCGGTCAGTGGCGGAAGTCGCATTCGGACGCCGATTATAACCCAAATATTCATGCATCACGACAAGAAATGCGTTCGTTCGTGTGTGCGCAGTGCCATGTTGAATACTATTGCGGAAAGGAGATGACATTAGCGATCCCTTGGAGCAACGGGTTGAACGCGGAGGCTATCGAACGTGAGTGGGAAACGACTCGGTTCCCAGATAATGATGAAGCGTTCTACGATTACATACATACCGAAACCGGAACGAAACTGTTTAAGGCCCAACATCCTGAATTTGAGCTATGGAGTCAGGGTGTTCATGCACGCGCGGGTGTCAGTTGCAGCGATTGTCATATGCCCTACGAACGCCAAGGGGCCACTAAAGTCAGCAGCCACTGGGTCCGCAGCCCAATGTTGAATGTTAATAAGGCCTGTCAGACGTGCCACAATGTGTCTGAGCAGGAATTGAAAGACCGGGTGGAAACGATTCAAGATCGCACTCGCCAGTTGATCGACCGCTCAGCCATCGCGATGACCGACATGCTGGATGCAATCGTCGCCGCCCAGAAGGCCGGTGCCAGCGAAGATCAATTGCTTCCGATTCGCGATCTGCAACGCAAGGCGATGTGGCGGCTGGATTTCATCAGCAGCGAAAATTCCAAAGGCTTTCACGCCGGTCAAGAATCGGCGAAAATTCTGGCAGAGTCGATCGATTACAGTCGCCAAGCCGAATCCGCCAGCTTTCG
>DIUH01000356.1 GCA_002428205.1 Planctomycetaceae bacterium UBA6163 | reverse complement strand
GGATCTGGACTGATGTTCGGCAACAGGCCGCTGCTGGGATCATCCGGGACCTTATAGGGGCTGATCTTTACCGGCAGAACGCCAAAGTGGTGTCTGTGGTGCAAAACTCCGGTTTGAACGCCGTTCCATTTTTCATCATAAGTTTTTGTCGATTCGCGACCGACGTGATAGTCGACCCCGGCTGCCGCCATGAGGTCGCCTTCATAGGTTCCGTCGATAAAAACTTTGCCAATAAAGGTATCGCCACTGGTCATGGTGATCGACTCGATCGCCGTGCCATTTTTCTTGACACCCGTTTTGCGATCGAGCCATTGGTCGCGGTAGACGGGAATCTTGTACTGGTCGACATAATTGTCGAAGACCGCTTCGGCGACATGCGGCTCAAAGATCCACTGGGTCCGTTGTGCGCCATCGATCGCCACGTTGCCTTGTCCTTTATTGCCGTAGGACGATTTCGACTGCCATTTCCAAGCCGAATCGTCGTCATACATTTGCCAAACACGGTGATAAAAATCTCTTGCCAGACCTCCGATTACCGCTTTGTTGCCGGTGTCGGTCCAGCCCAAACCGCCNNTGTGCGGTTTCGACCGCAGCGATCACCGCGCCGGATGTGCCACCATAAACAACAACATCCGCCTGATAAGTTTTGGCGTCGGCGACGTTGCCCGTGGCAGCAAAAAGAATGCAAAGGACGGCGATGGTAAACAATCGCAAACGACGGTGGATTAAGTGGGGCATGACGCAGACAGGGGGGAAGGGGCGGTTGGTGGGACAATCTCGATGATGCGAATCGCTGCGGGTCAGTCGTTAGCGATCTTTCGCCAAACACGAATATCATTAGGTCCACAGAAGAGGACTAGCAACCCACCCACGGCACCGTAGCGAGCGAACACGGCTTCGTGAAATGCCCACTCGCCGGGCCATGGATAGCCAAAAACCAACGAAAAATCGTCAAGGTCCGAGCCGATTTGTTGATAGGCACACGGCACACGATGACCGATCGATGGAAAATCCGGATTATGAGAGAGCACCTCGGAACCGACTGGCAAGAAGTTTCCCCAAACTAATTCGACCGGGACTCCGCCAAAGTCTTCCATCGTCTTTTCGGCTTCCCCAAGCAGTCTTCGCTCTGCTTCGATTCCGGTAACGTCCAAGCCAAGAATCGATCCAAGTGCTGCGACAACACCGAACCCACAGCCCCATTCCAGCATTCGATTACCGGTCATCATTCGCTGCTGTACGATCCAGCGAATGACACGAAAAACCAACTCATAATCGCTCGCCACAAACTGTTCAATCTGCGGCTGGTCCCATCGATCTTGGAACGCTTGAATCCTGAGGTGCGACTGGCGCAATGCTTCTTCAACATCACTGGGGATCGGTGTCTCATCGATCCCGGCGGGCAATTCGATCCGAACCGTTCGCGCGGCGATCGATTGTCGCGAGGTTTTTTTGGCTTCGATGATCTCGGGGATCGCAACAACTTGGCTTAATCGACGTCGTTCTTCAGCCGCAATTTGGCGATGCGATAATCTTTTATGGCTCACGAATTCGTCTCGTCAGTATCAATGCTGGGCGGAGCCATCCAGTGGGGATCAACCATATGTTGCTGCGAATGGTCCTTCATTGCAGGCAAATCTAACGGGTCATCGTCGCCAGGCTGCTGGCCGTGGCAATGCAGAATCGGATCGATTGCGGCCAACCAGCCCAGCAGGGCGCATTCACGAAGATCGGCCCAATGACTTGATGCGCCCCAAATCGGTTGACCATCGATCGGACTGCGCTCGTCCTCGGTATCGGGAAAAAAAGGTTTAATCGACAGATTGGGCTCTGTCCAAACGGCATCGCATTCGTCGCAGACAACCAGACCATAAGTGGAATTATCGTCGCCTTGGTAGATGCGTATTCCACAAAGCCCATCGCCGCAAATTGGGCAGAAACCGATGCTGTGACAAGGGGTGGCCATCGCCTAAAAGCTCAACTTTAAAAGTTTTAAGATTCGCAAGTCAAATTATGAGACCGAACGACTACATCGGGTAAGCTGTGATCACTCGATTCCGCTCTAACACCAATCGGACCCGCCGGGCCATGGGGTTTTTTCGCCGCCTGCCGTCACTGCCGCCGACATAACCGACTCGCGCCCCCATGTCGACTGTATAAATAATACGTCCACCTTCTTCCTGCTTCGAAGTCTGCGAACCGATTTTGGCTTTCCGATACGCTTTATCAATGATCACCAGCGCGGTCGCCATTCCCCCATCGAACACACCGTGACTGCCCGGCCGCCCCGGGTCATCAACCGTGTGCCGCTCGACATGTTTTAATCGGTGCCCTTCNNTCAGCCAAGATGCCGTAAAGCAAAGCGTCTTCGGCAATCGAGGCGGCTGGAGGTGGTTGCTGCGGTTGGGACGACGCCCTTGGTCGAACATTCGCCAACGGGCCGGAACCGGGCTTTGAGTCTGATACATCCTGCGTCGATCGCTTTTCAGCTGACGCCAGCGAGTCTTCAGCAGAAACGATCTCCTGCTTTTCCGGTCTCTTTTCAATGGCCGCCGGACCGTCGTTCTGCGCAAATTGCTGAACGCCCGGCAATTGCCATCCGAACCGCTCGTTCAAAACGGGCTGAGCAATTGCATAAGTGGCAACCAAGATTGCCAACGCGACACCGCCGACCGTCTTGGATTTTACAGGCCGCCTTTGACGGCTTGCACCGGGATCTTTTGGCGATGCTGGTGTCGGTCGGTCCTCGGGGGGCGAGTCTTGCATTGTCGTTTCTGGGCCGTGACGGATGGACGAATTGCTAGAGCAGTTTATCCACCCCTCGCCCGAACTTCTACCGACGGATGTCACCATCGAGGGAACCGGTGCGGTTTAGCTGACACCGCAGTTCCGGCGATTTAACGCGACGGCCGTCGACAAACTGCTGCCCACGGCCCAAACAAGGGGGCTCAGTTTTCACTTTGTGGTCCATTTACCCCAACCTACCGGTTTGACCGGCCAGGAATTGTGAGATACTTTTCGACAAGATTCACCTTCACTTACGGAAATCCACACAACCATCATGAATCGATTTTTTGCTTCGCTTGGCATGCCGCTGTTGGTCCTGGCCACCATTTTCACCGCTAACGAATCGACCGCCACACAACCAGGATGGTCGCCCAACGTCATTGCAACGGGCCAAGAACGCGAACTGATTCGTGCTACACCGATCGAGCAACGACCTTATCGTCCGCTGCACTTCTACGGCAACACGGTCCGACGGATGCACTACCGTGGCACACCACTGCCTACCTTGGCTGAAACGGTTGCGCTGCCCGGCCGCGTTATCATCCGACGATAAACAAAAGCGTCACTCCGGCCGAAATCGATCGAGCGAAAATCCGTCGTCGATGCGACTTCACTCTGCCCCCCAATCGGATTCCCCATTTCACAATGGTCAGGTGGTTCGCTTCCGGCCATCGACCTAGGCGCTTTGCATTCTCCCCACCAACCGCGTCGCCCAGCAACCACTGGATACCCGGAATCGCTTCCGATTTGAAAGCGATACCGACTTCTCCGCCATGTACTCTGCAACACGCTGAGACCACTGCACCGACCATCCCCATGCAGGGGGAAGCAACGGCAATAATGTTATTGACCTGGTTGTTTTGGCGTCCGGTTTGCTGCATTCCCTGCCTTTGGAATCCGCTGTTGAAAGGCGGATTCAATACCAAACCGGGGTCGTGGCCGAATAACGTCGCGGCCAAACCGTTGCACGAACCACTGGGGCCTTCTGATGAATCGTTATCCACAAAAGTTCAAAATTGCCACGATGATCACAACACTCGTGTTGTTGGCGTTTCTGTTCCGTGGGACAGCGACGCCACCGCTGGTCGCACAGGACGGTATCGGCCAGCGGATCGGACAGAGCATCGATCGGGGACTGGACCGATTGCAGGGTGAGGTCCAAGAAGGCTGGAAAACACTAAAGCAGACGGTCGATCGCCTGGGCGTTGAAGGTCGAGTTTACAGCCGCCTGCGATGGGATAAGGAAATTGCCACGTCAACGATCGATGTCGATGCAACCGATGCTGGCGTTGTGACATTAAAGGGTCAAGTGCGCAGTTCTGCATCAAAACAAAAAGCGGTTCGCTTGGCAGGCGACACTCTGGGCGTCACTCGTGTGGTGGATCAACTGTCTGTCAATGAAACTGAGTGAGAAGGGTTGGCCAGATGCGTTTCTATAAAACCCTCGTGCTGTCGCTAGTCGTCGGATCTTGTATGTCACAACTGGAGCATAAAAAATCCCGTGCGCAAGACAGCCAGTATTCCGACGCCGAAAAAGCGATCGTCAAGATGACTAACGATTTCCGATCGTCTAGTGGCTTTAAGCAACTGACCACAAGCAAACCGCTGCACACAGCAGCGACTAAGTTTGCACGATTCATGCTGGCAGAAGAAAAGTATGGGCATCAAGCCGATGGTCGGCGCCCTGCACAACGGGCAGAGGATGCAGGCTATGATTACTGTGTTATTAGAGAAAACATTGCCTACATTGTAGACCCAAAACATCCCGATTCGTCAACAATCGCGAGCGATTTCTTCAACGGGTGGAAAACCTCAGAAGGACATCGCGAAAACATGCTGGGCGAACATCTTGAAGAGACAGCTGTCGCAGTCGCATCCGATAATGGCAAAACCTTCTACGCGGTGCAACTGTTTGGTCGCCCAGCCTCCGCCAAGTTTAAGGTTGATATTGAAAATCGAACGGATGCTTCTCAGGTTCTACTTTTTCGTACCGAAGATTCACGCGACGAAATCACGATACCACCGCGTACGGTGCTGACCTTGTCACGCTGTATCCCCACAACGATTTCACTCGAATCGGGCAACGACCGTATGACCGTAACGGATTCTGGCAAGCTCACCATTGCCGTCTCTACGGACGATAAAGTCCGTCTTGCGAAACGAAATAAAGCTTATTTAAAAAGAGAACCGCGACTAAAACTGCCTTGATCACTTCTCATTCTAAATTGCCTTGGAACGAATTGCGACAACTGCGGGGTGCTTCAACTTTCGTTCGACTGAGATCGCATAGAAATGCTCTTTGATTCCTTCGACCCTACCGACTTCGCGCATGCTGTAGATCTCCGCGACGTCTTCCTGAATGCTGGTCGGAATCGCAAACAGGCCTAAGCCATGCCGGGCTGCGATCTTTAACATCGCGCTGTCTGCAAACTCACCTTTGATGATTGGTCGAACGAGAAGATCGTTGAACCATTGGTCCAATTCGCGTCGCAGTAAGGTCGTATTGGTAGGCAGCAAAAATGGTGCTCCATCAAGCGAAGCAGGAAAGTCGGGACGATACCGCTTGGCAAGTTCTTTCGTGCCCATGATTACAACGTCCGACTCGCCCAATCGGTGCGAGTAGGCTTGAACCTTATAAACCGGATCGAGTGCCGTATCGGTCAAGATGACATCGAGTTTATGGATGGCCAGGTCTGCAACGAGTTGAGCCATGTCGCCCTCCTGGCATATCAAACGCACCGGTTCGTCAAGCTCGAGAGCCGGTTGCAAAAGCCTGAACGCCACCAGTTTGGGCATCACATCGCGAATCCCTACTCGCAATTCTTGCGGACGACCGACCGGCTTGCCCTTCAGCATTTCTAACAGTTCGCGACCGGTCCCAAAAATTTCCGATGCGTACTCGGCGACCTGCTCTCCAATATCGGTTAGCACCAGTCCGCGGCCCTGCTTCTTGAACAACTTTACTTTCAGCGCCCGTTCAAGTTGCTTGACCTGAACGCTAACACTGGCCGGTGTCACATGCAGGATCTCGCTAGCCCGTTGCACACTTCCTTCCCGTGCGACGAGCCAAAAGTTTTGCAGGTGGTGATAATTCAACCAATCCACGATGACCTCGCACGATCAATTTTTTCTAAACGTTGGCAACATAGGTTTAGCATAAACTTAATCGGCCAGCGGGCGTATCGTCAATCGTGGCAGATGTCGTTAACCAAAATTAACCGAGTCGCCAGGACGGCCCGACCGGTTTTTCTACTGGATTAGGAAGCCATGTCGAGCAGCACGACCAACCAGAAACGTCGCTAGATGGACCCAAGCCACCTGATGCAAAGTGTGATCCGGCAATCGTTTACGCCAATGCCAAACCGTCGCCGGGACCAAACCAGAACGCCGGGACCACCTACCGACGCCGAGGTTGCGCCGTTTCCGTCGCAACGGCATAGAACTCTAGTCGAGCGTTTTGCGTATTACGCCAGACGCATGAACCACTGGCAAACAATGATTGCGAATTGATGAGAATCGCGGATTGAAGATCATGCCGGAACAGCCATGGAACGAAACATCCGATTCCAGAATCTCCGCTGACGCCAGTCACGGCCCGAAACTCATAGTCGGGATCGGCGCTTCGGCAGGCGGTCTTGAATCACTGGAAAGCTTATTCAGTCACATGCCGACTCAGACCGGCTTGGCGTTCGTGGTCATCCAACACTTGTCGCCAGACTTCAAGAGCATGATGAACGAACTGCTCGCTCGCGACACCAGCATGCGAATTGTGGTTGTGGAAGACGGTTGCCGCGTCGAAGCGAATACCATCTATCTGATGCCACCGAAAAAGCAAATGACCATCCGGTCAGGCTTTCTGTGGCTAAGCGACCGAGATACGACCCGTGGTCTGATGTTACCGATCGATCACTTTCTCGAATCGCTCGCTGGCGAACTTGGGCCGTCGGCAATCGGTGTCATTCTTTCTGGCAGCGGAACCGACGGAACGCGTGGCGTTGAAGCGATCTCCAAGAATGGCGGCCTGGTGATTGTCGAGAGCCTGGACACCGCAAAGTTTGACGGTATGCCATCGAGCGCACAGGCGACCGGGGTGGTCGATTTGGTTTTAGAACCATCTGAGATCGGCAAGGTTCTGTTAACTTATTGCGACGATCCGACCACCATCTCAAAAGTAAAACTACAGCGCGGCGAATGGGACATCTCACTCAAGGGCATCGACGCGATCGTCCAGCTTTTTCGTAGTACCTATGATATCGATTTTTCGTCCTACCGCGAGACGACCGTCATGCGTCGTATCAATCGCCGCCTGGAAATGCTGCAACTGAACTCGCTGGACCAATACGCCGAGATGCTGCAGAAGAATCCGGTTGAACTGAACGCTTTGTATCGCGATTTGTTGATCGGAGTCACACAGTTTTTTCGCGATCCCGAGGTGTTCCGCAGTTTAACGTCGACAGTCATCCCCGATTTGTTAACCCGCCGCAATGCCGGCGAAGGCTTACGAGTCTGGGTTGCCGGTTGCGCAACGGGTGAAGAAGCCTACTCGGTTGCGATCGCGTTTCAGGAGGCGATGAGGGCCACTGGGAAGACGCTTCCGCTGAAGGTTTTCGCAACTGACGTGCACCCAAGGTCGATCGAACAGGCGAGTCGCGGTATCTTTCGCCGGGACGTGCTAAACGATGTGCCCGAAGATTTGTTGCAGCGCTACTTCATTCGTCGTACCGACGGTTTTCAGGTCCGCCCAGAAGTTCGTCAGACGATCGTCTTCGCACCCCACAATATACTGCGCGATGCGCCGTTTACCGATCTCGATTTTGTCTCGTGCCGCAATCTGTTGATTTATTTGCAAGCAACCGCACAGCGACGAGCGGTGTCACTATTCCATTATGGATTAAGAGTCGGTGGCGTTTTGCTGTTAGGTGCCAGCGAATCGACCGGGGAATTGTCAAGTGAGTTTGATGTGGTCAGCGATCGGTTTCGCATTTACCAAAAGAATCGCGATGTCCGGATGACTCACAATCTGCGATCACCACTTACTTCCGCCGACGCGTTGCATCGCGGCCCGCTGCCACCTGCGGTAACGCAACGATCGCGGCCTAGCGTTAGTCGAACCCGCAAAATTCAGGACGATTTACTGGACCGCTTTATGCCACCGAGCATCTTGATCGACTCGGCGCGTACGGTGATCGATACATTTTCGGGCGCGGAAAAACTGGTCCGCTTTCCCACACGCCAGCCGACGCTGGACATCTTGGATTTAGTGCAACGTAACATTCGCACGACGCTTGCTGGAGCGATCGGAAGGGCGATGCAAAGCCAAGCGACGGTTCGATTTGAAAAGCTAAGTTGCCAAACCGACGAGGGTATTAAGACATTCAACTTATGTGTCGAGCCAATCGGCGAAAAAGGGGATGAAGTCTGCTACTTGATCGTCTTCAATCCCGTGGACGGCCCGAAAAACTTATTGCAGTCGCAGGATCCAGAAACGCATCCGGTCGAATCAATCGCAACGAATTCCCCAGACCACCATGAGTTGGAACTTTCGATTGGCCAGATTCGACAACTGGAAGATGACTTGCGTTATTCCAGGGAGAATCTCCAGGCGACCATCGAGGAACTGGAAACCAGCAACGAAGAATTGCAGGCCACCAATGAAGAACTGATCGCGTCCAACGAAGAACTTCAAAGTACCAATGAAGAACTGCATTCGCTCAATGAAGAACTTTATAGTGTCAATGCCGAACACCAGCGTAAGATCGAACAATTGGCCGAACTCAACCGCGACATGAACTTGTTGCTGGAGAACACGGAAGTTGCGACAGTTTTCCTTGACAGCGAACTGCGTATTCGGCGGTTCACTTCGCGGGTGCGGGAGGTGTTTGACTTAATCGATGAAGATGTGGGGCGGTCGATCCATGTTTTCGGTCCCAAGCTTCTTATCGACGACTTATCCGATCGGTTGAAAGAGGTGCTGCTCACTGGAAAACCGATTGAACGAGAAGTCCAGTCGAACCATGAAACAACCTATTTGATGCGCCTGCTGCCTTATTTAACCGATGGCCATGTCAACGGCATCGTCATGATGTGGATCGACGTTTCGTCGTTAGAAGTTTTACGAGGGCGGTTGAGGTGGCTTTCGGCAATCGTCGAGTCGACGAACGATGCGATCATTGGCTTGGATTTAAACGGCACGATCATCAGTTGGAACCGAGGTGCCGAGAGTCTGTATGGCTACTCGACCGACGAAATTCTCGGCTGTCCGATAAGCGTAGTCATTCCTCAAGATCGTCAGAATGAGGTCGCGGAGTATCACGATCGAGTACGATTGGGCGAGACCGTGTCGTCGGCGGATACCGTCAGGCTGTGCAAAAACGGAACTGAGATTAACGTCTCCTTGACGGTGTCGCCCGTCTTTAATTCTCAACACCAAGTGATCGGAATATCGAAGATCGCGCGCGACATCGGCCAACGGATCGAGATGGAGCAGAAGATTCGAAGCCAGGTGAAGCAGCGAGAACGATTTTTGGCGACCCTGTCACACGAACTGAGAAATCCGCTTAACGCTGTCAGCAGTGCCGCGGCCATTCTGGTCGATGATCGCGCAACAGATGCAGCCAAAACCTCATCGGCCGCCGCGATCGGTCGTCAAGTTCGTATCGTCAGCCATCTGTTGGCTGACTTGCTTGATGTAGCAAGAATTGCTGAAAACCGCATCACGCTCAGTTTCGCTGAGCTTGATTTAAGAGATTTGGTTCCTGCCGTACAGGAAATCATTCAAACCGAACTCGACCGTCATGGTTGCTCCGTTGAGTTTGATTTGCCGGAAGATCCGATTTGGGTGATGGGCGATCGCACGCGACTGATTCAAGCCCAAGTCAACTTAATCCATAACGCCGCGAAGTACTCAGGAACTGACCGCCCGATTCGTGTCAGCATGAAGTCAAATGGCTCACAAGCAGAACTGTCTGTCACCGATGAAGGCCGTGGCATTGCGACCGATCAGTTAGAAAAGATTTTCGAACCGTTTGCGCAATTGGAACAATCGCTTGACCATGTCGACGGTGGGTTAGGAATCGGTTTAACGCTGACTCGGTCGCTGATTGAACTGCACGGCGGCAAAATTTTGGCACAAAGCGAAGGGGACGGCTACGGAACAACTTTCCAAATCTGGCTACCGCTGGCGAAATCTGGCGGGCTTACCCAACAAAACAGCAGCGCCTTCGCGGGGGAAACCAAAAACCTCGATCGGCGGCGAGAACCACTCGCCTTGCACATTTGTGTGGTAGAAGATCTGGACGATAGTCGTAACCTCATCAAGTCGCTGTTAGAGCTTGACGGACACCGAGTAACCACAGCGGCGGACGGCAAGTCGGCGATCGAAGCGATTACTACCGACCCACCTGATCTAGCACTCATTGATATCGGCTTGCCGGACATCAGCGGTTACGACGTGGTACGCCAAGTTCGCGGCCTATTGCTAGACGCCAGAGTGACGCTAGTCGCTCTAACCGGTTACGGCCAAACTGGCGATGTGGCCAACGCGCTCGCTGCCGGCTTTGATGCCCACATCGTAAAGCCCATCAATCCGGCAAAGCTGAACGAACTCTGTCTTGAAGTGAGCGCTCGCATTGCCGCCGATGGATGACCGTTTGGCCCTATACCATCGGTAAACCGGTTGGTTTGCGGCTGCGGATACACCCTTCGGGGTTCCCAGTGATCAA
>DIUH01000374.1:1682-3532 GCA_002428205.1 Planctomycetaceae bacterium UBA6163 | reverse complement strand
CATTATAATTTCAGCAAAGCCAGAGACAAACAGTTGGTCGAAGAGCTTCAGCAGCAGTTGTTGACGCTGCAAGAACCGATCGAGGCGTTCAATCAACAACAGACGGAACTGGGCAATCTTGCGACTCAATTGACAACGGTTCAATCGCAAATCGATGACCTGGAAACCAAGGTGATGCAGTATCGGGGGCAAATCGGCATCCACCGCTCACGAATGGCCCGTCTGCTGCGAATGCTCAGCGAGAATCGCCCCGGTGACATCATCATCAGCAGCGCCAGCAGTGATGGCAACAGTGTACGCCTGGTGGGACGCAGCATGAGGCCCGAGCCGATCATCGATTATGCAAGTGCACTGGCGGAAAAATTGCGATCGATCAACTTGACGATTCAAGTTCCCCGGCGCGAAGCCTTAATGGTGACCGCCCAGGGTGCACCTTATGAGTTTGAATACGTGATTCTAGATGCGGAGTGATCATGGCCAAGAAACAGAACGCTCCCTCTTCTATCATCGTTTCGTTGGCGTTGCCAGCGATCTTTCTGGCGTGTTACGCGGCGTTCAATCGCATAAGCCCTTCGGAGGATCGGGAACAAATCGCTTTGTTGCGAGAAGACATCCAGCGGTTGCAAGCGAACGAAGTGAGTGCTGAGGCACGCTCTGAGCTGACTGGACAGATCGAAGCCCAGCGGAAGGATGTGCAGGCTTTGACCGATCGGCTTGGTGCGATGCGGCAACAGGCTGGCCAGTTGATGCAAGGCCAGCTCGATTCATTTGCCCAATTGCGTTTGGAGGGCGATTTAAGTCGTATTTTGTCAAACGCCGGATTGCAATTGGTTCATGAACGCCCCGTACCGACCAACAATATCAGCACGGGGCTGTTGAAGTCGCTTGAGGGCGCGACCAAACAGTTAGGGGAAAATCTAACAAAGATTGCCGCGGCCGAAGCGGATAACGTGCCGATCGACATTCCGCCGGACCTGCCCAGAGATGTTAACCCGCTTGAATGGATCGCTGAACAGCGCAGGTTGCGGGCCGGCAGTTTCACCGGTCCCGTTGTGCTGACCAGCGACTTGAAATTGGTTGGCGACTACCAGGCAATGTTAGAAGGACTCGAAACACTCATCGCCACTTGTCCNNNTTGATATGGAATGTCCAGATTCAGATGCGACCGATGAATCGGTCTTTGAATGACGCTGGTTCATTCGCGACCAACCATTCGGGGTCTACTTATGTCGTCGCCAAGCCGGCGTTCGGGCAAGAGGATGCGACACCGGCACAAGAAAACGGCCATATCACGGATGCAGCGGAGACGCAGTGATGCCGAAGTTTGATTTTCAAGCCCGAGATCGTGGCGGATCGTTGCAGGTCGGTGTCTTAGAAGAGCCATCGTTGCAAGCGGCCGTTAACGCGCTGCGGGCTCGGCAATGGTTGGTGTTGGACATCAATCCGACCGAAGATTCCGCTGGCCAAGGGAAGGGGCTTGGTTGGTGGTTGCCGGTGCGGGCGATCGATGTGGAGATGTCGCTGCGACAGATGTCGGTGATGCTGCGAAGCGGTGTTCCACTACTCGATGCGACTCGTATCCTTCACGAGAATGCCGAACGGCGGCAACTGCATCGCGTATGGTCGGAGGTCAGCGCCGATGTGCTCGAGGGTGCTTCGATGGCCGAAGCGATGCAGGCTCATCGATACTTTCCACCGGTTGCCGTTTACCTGACACGCGTCGGCGAACAAACCGGCGAACTCGATACCACACTGCGGCGCAGCGCTGATATTGTTCGCTCGCGTCGACTATTGCAAACAAAAATCCTTACGGCACTCGCTTATCCCTTTGCGGTATTCCTAGCCGGGAT
>DIUH01000374.1:1116-1605 GCA_002428205.1 Planctomycetaceae bacterium UBA6163 | reverse complement strand
GATATTGGATCGATCGACTGATGTTGCGAATACCTGTGCTGGGCAATGTGTTTCGCACCGGAGCGTCAGCGGCGTTTTCGCGGAATCTGCAAACGTTGATTCAAAGCGGAGTGTCGTTGCTGGATGGTTTACGGAGCGTTGAAGACTTGATCGGCAATCGACATCTATCGCGCCAGATTGCCACCACGCGGGAAATGGTCGTCGAGGGAAGTTCGCTTGCGGAATCGGTTCGAACTCACGCGAACTTTACGCCGATGCTGCCGCGGATTTTGGCGATCGGAGAATCGTCGGGGCGACTTGATGAGGTGCTTGGTGAAGCGGCCGATTACTACGAAGAACAGCTCGAGGCGACCATTGCGAGATTGGCCGCGCTGGTTGAGCCGCTGATCCTGTTGGTCGTCGGGGGCATCGTCGGCTTTGTCTACATTTCATTCTTCATGGCGCTCTTTGCGGCCGCGGGATAAGCAGTCGGCTGTATAAGCAGAACGC
>DIUH01000374.1:0-1081 GCA_002428205.1 Planctomycetaceae bacterium UBA6163 | reverse complement strand
TCTGGCGAATCCCACTACCCTAAAAATAAGATGCAACAGACCACTAACGACTGCCTGCCTGTTTATCGCACCAAAACAAGTTGGCCCAGCGGTAGGGCTTCGAGAAGTACAGTGCGTTGATCGAAGTCGACGATGCGATACGTGATTCCGGCCAAGGTAAAGGTTTTGTCGAGTCGAAAGTTTGACGGCAGATTGATGGGCGAGTTTGCCTGCATCGCGGCAGGGTTCACAAACGAAGTCTTCTGATCATCAACTTCCGCAACTTCGCCAAGCATCGATTCGCCCGCTAACTGGACAAGGGGTGCGGTCAGTTGCTTGAGCGCATCGACGTATTTGGCGAATTGAATGGCAGGAAATTGGTGAGGAGCCGTTTGGATGTTTTCGCTTTTTTCGAGTTGCACACGAACCGAATCGCCGTTTGCGGCAAGTGTGACAACGCCCTGATCGGCCGAAGACATCACGCGCGACCTAACGACAATCAGCGGAACTTCCGGCAAATTGCTTCTCATATTCATCGTCGTCGGTCGCACCTCTTGTCGCATGATGTTGGGCGATCCGGATGTGTCGAGCTGCTGACGAATCCTGGCACTCGGCTGCGTCGGGTCGTTTGCGTCAGGGCTGGGCGAGTTTCGCAGCCGTGCCCGGCGTTCGTTCGCGCCAGTCGCTGGAGCGGCAGTGGGATTCGGCCCCGAGACGTTTTCGCCGGGAACCGTTCGGCGAAACCGATCACGATTCTGCGCTTCCGCAACGTGCGTATCTAATAGCGCAACGGACAACCAGCCGACTAAGTGAATGATCGCTAATCGATGATTAATGAAAAAATGCATAAGACTTTAACCAACACCGCCTGACACCGAGAAGAGTGCCAGGAAAAATGAAATGTAGATGTAACCAACAATGAAGCCGATCACGACGACGATAGCCGGTTCCATGATCGCACTGAGCCGCTTAATCGCCAACTTTAATTGCTCTTCATGAAAGATGGTAACGCGTTCGAGCACTTCTTCCATTTGTCCCGTATCTTCTGCCACCGCCACCATACTGCCCAGCATCGGAGTGTAAGTGTGTTTGACCGATAAGC
>DIUH01000393.1:36868-37040 GCA_002428205.1 Planctomycetaceae bacterium UBA6163 | reverse complement strand
GTGCGATTCGTACCGCCACCCATCGTTATGTAAAAAATTATTCGCCCCATCGTCCCGCTGGCCAACATTACACTTATGCATTCAAGGTCCAACCGAGCATGCGAAGTTGGTTTGAAGAGTTTAGGGCTGGGCGTTGCAACGAAGCGCAAGCCAAGTATTGGTTACCCAAATC
>DIUH01000393.1:3669-36789 GCA_002428205.1 Planctomycetaceae bacterium UBA6163 | reverse complement strand
CTGGCTGATAAAGCGACCAGTCGTAACCCGATGCATCTTGATGCCCTGACGACTGGCGCGAACGACCCGCACCCAGTGATTCGATACTGGTCAGCGACCGGTTTTTTGGTTTTGCGTCAAGCAGCGTTGCCCGCGAAGTTGGACATCATCCGACTGCTGGAAGATGAATCGATGGATGTCCGAGTCGTTGCCGCCGAAGCGATCGCGCACCTGGGCGAAACTGACAAGGCGATGAAGACGCTATTGCATGTACTGCGACATGGTAACGCCCATGAAATCTTGGCGGCACAAAATGCGACTGAATACTTATGGGTTGACGGGCTGATTCCGCTTGAACGAGCGCGACAGGCTTTGGCCTCAGAAGCCACATTAGACGAACCTGCCAACCGGATTCCTGAGTACATCGCCACGGTAAAAGCATCTGAGCGCCTGGTCGACAGGAATGCAAATGGTCGAAACCAACGCCCCTAAGTCATATCTACGAATGGCATTCCGAGGTGATATTTTGGTGCGAGCGAATCGACGTTCGTTTCACTGAAGCACAGGATTCGATTCGCTGGTCAGTTATATTCCATCGGTGATACAGGCCCGCCTGTCGATCGATCATCGGTAGAATTACAATCGGTTTGGTCATTTGCTCACCACGTGTATGACCGAAAACTTAAATCAAGATCCAACATTCCCTTCGAGCTACAGATTTGAGAATCGTTTCTTTGTTACCCAGCGCCACTGAGATGGTGTGTGCGATCGGTATGGCTGACCTGCTGTGCGGCGTCTCGCACGAGTGCGATTTCCCGCGTAGGGTAAAGTCGTTACCTCGAGTAACCCGATGTTTGATTCCCACCGGAGCGACCAGCGGTGAGATCGATGCCTTCGTTCGCCAACAAGCAGAGACACAATCAGCGATTTATGCGCTCGACACCGACCTTCTGCTGGAACTGCGCCCCGATTTGATTCTGACCCAGTCGGTATGCGGTGTGTGTGCGATCGCTGATGACGACGTTCGCGCGGTCGCGGAAACATTGCCGACAAAACCTTTGGTGTTGAACCTGCAACCCGATTCGTTACCGGCGGTATTTGAATCGATGGTAAAAATCGGCGAGGTGACCGGTCGGGCGAACGATGCGCATACTGTGGTTGCGGGCTTGCGAAGCCGAGTCGAGGCGGTTGGCCAGCGATCGATGCGGTCGCTCGATCAAACGCCCCATCAGAAGCGTTTAAGAGTGATGGTGCTGGAATGGATCGACCCGCCGTTCACTGCGGGACACTGGACGCCGGAGCTGGTGTCGATCGCAGGCGGCGCAGAAGTGTTGGGCGTCGCTGGACAACGGTCACAGACAACGCAGTGGGAATCGATCCGCCAAGCCGATCCCGAATTGATGTTGATCGCCTGCTGTGGCCTGAGCGTCGATCGGACATGTCAAGATTTGCCGCTGGCCAATCCGATTCCCGACTTATATGAAATGACTTGTGTTCGCAATCGTCGCGTCTATGCGGTCGATGGGAACGCGTTCTTCAGTCGACCGGGCCCACGACTGGTCGATAGCTTGGAAATCCTGGCCCATGCGATCGATCCTGCGACACATCCGCTGTCCAGCGACCTATCACCCCATGCGGCCGTCGCTGTTGACTTGCTCGGCAATCGCTAGGTCAGCTTGATCACAGACAACATGCCGCGAACGACCAGGTCGTGGTAGCTGACCAATCCCAGGACTTTGCCGTTTTCGATCACGGGGGCAAGGCTGAGCCCGAATCGCTGCATCATTCTCGCGCAGTAACGGATATTCATATCCGGCGCGACGCTTAAGACTGGCTTTGCCATAATCTCATACAGGTTGACACGTTCTGGCGAGCGATCGGCGGCAAGCACTTGTTTGGCGATGTCGGCGATCAGCACGATACCGAACTCGTCATCGTCATTGCGTTTGTTGATGATCAGCGCCTTGGCGTCGGGATATCGCATGCTTAGCAGCGCCTCTTTAACCGTCAACATCCCCTCGACCAAGTCGAATTGGTCGCTCATCACGTCACGAACGCGAACAATGCTTTTTTCACTCATAATTTCTCTTCCACCAATTTGGTTAGCGATTGGATTTGATGGTTCACACCGACGGCATCTTCGACGTCAATTTGGAATGCGATCCCACTGCCGGAACTTGAGTCGAATGCGGCACAGTTGCAAATCGTTTCGAGAATTTTGCGGCTCAGGTGTTGTTCGACCAGCATCAACAGGACGTCGCGTTGTGATTCGAGCGATAATCCGAAAAATGTCTTCGCGGGATGAATCCCTTCGCCGCGAGCGTTGCCGATCACGGTCGCACCCGTTGCGCCGGCCTGTCGCGCCGCCTTCATCACTTCGGTCGTTTTATCGTCATCGACGAGGGCGATTATCAATTTGAAATGCATGGTCGTTTCCACCGATTAAGTTTGCGTGGCTGATTCTTGCTCAATTTCGATCCGCATGGCCCGTTGGTTGCGATAGTGGGACACTTGGCCATAACCCATGACTGTCATGATCGGAAATAACGATGCAAAGGCGATCAAACCGAAACCGTCGACCAGCGGATCGGCACCTTCGATCTGAGTCGCCAACCCCAGTCCCAGTGCGGCGACAATCGGAACGGTTACCGTGGACGTTGTCACGCCGCCAGAATCGTACGCGATCGGGATGATCGATTTGGGTGCAAAATAAGTTTGAATGATGACAAAAAAATATCCTGGCAAGATGAAGTACGGCAATGGGTAACCGACGATGATCCGAAACGTGCCGATCGCGACCCCGACGCCGACCCCTAGCGCGACCACCAATCGCAGCTCCAATTCCTTGATCGTTCCGCCGGAAATTTCGCCCGCTTTTGAGGCGACCGCGATCAGCGCCGGTTCGGCGATGGTAGTACTGACGCCGATCGTGAATGCGAAGATATACACCCAATAATAGTCGTACCATTTGTTCACCGGCGGTACATCGTCTGATGAGGTACCGCTGATAAACTCCGGCGAGGCAAGCTGCAGCGCCATCGACTCGCCGATCGGAAACAGCGCCAGTTGCAGACCGATCAGGAAAGTGGCTAAACCGAGCAACACACAAAGGAAACCGAGCGTTAAACGTCTCAGGTCGTTGAACGCCCGTCGCAAGATGACGAGTTGAAAGAAGACGACAATCACAAGGATCGGGATGACGTCGCGCACGGTGCTGAGCAAGGTACCGACAAGCAAGTCGAATGCATCCATCAGTAAACCAGCCCCAACATCAAGACAAATAAGATGGGCATCAACGCAGCCATCGCGATCATCCCGAAACCGTCCAGCAGCGGATTGCGGCCTTTAATGCTCGATGCCAGCCCTACGCCCAGCGCAGCGGTCAACGGCACCGTGATGGTTGATGTGGTCACGCCGCCGGAATCATAGGCGATCGCGACAAACTGCGGTGGTGCAGTGATGGTCATGACCATGATCAACAGATATCCGATCGTGATCAGGTATTGGATATTCCAACCTAATAGAATTCTCATCACACCGATCACCAAGGCCAATCCGACGGCGACGGCAACGGTTGCGCGAAGGACCAATGCGAATCGGGCGCGATCGGCAGCGAGCGTATCGGTCAAAGATTCGACCACGGTCAGCTCGGATGCTTTTCCGGCGACGGCAATCAGCGCCGGTTCGGCGAACGCGGTTCCGAAACCGAGCGAGAATGCAAACGCGACCAACCAGAACACATTCCCCTTGCGGGCAAAATCATAAGCCATCTGTTCACCCAGTGGAAACAACCCAAGCTCCAAACCCAGGACAAACAATGTCAGTCCGATCACAACCAACAACATCCCAACAAACAACTGACCTATGTTCTCAACCGGACGCTGGAACACCAGTGCTTGAAACAGACCGATGACGATGATGATCGGCAACAGATCGCGAAGACTGGCCCACAACAGCCCGCCAAACCACTTGACGCCCGACAGCACTTGGGATGTGGTTGGCATCGCGTCGGTTATTCCGCAGGGGTGTGATGAACGCTAACCGGCGAGACAAAACCTTTGGGTTTAATCGCCAGCACTCCACAAGTCACCGACCCGATCAAGTGTTCGGCGGTGTTACCGACGAATAATCCGGCTAAACCCGTCCTGCACACGGTACCCATGACGATCAGGTCGGCGGATGATTGTGCGGCGACTTCGGCGATTTTGTCCGACGCGGTACCACGCAGCAGGTGAACACGAACCGCTGGTGCGTCTTGGCCTGGCGCTGGCGAATGTTTTGCCAACCACTTATCGAGCGATTGACGAACTTGTGATTCCGCTTCGCGAATCAGTCGGTCGCACTCTTGGGCACCGAGTCGGCTCCTGAGGGTCCGTTCCATCGGCACGTTCCAAACGCTGACTAAGTGTACAGCCGCGTTTTCATTTCGCGCAAGCGAAACCGCCAGCTCGTAGATGGTATCGTTCAGATCGATATGGTGTGGGTCATCGGCCAGCGGATCGATCGCGGCCAGAATCGTCTTATAGGTTGCCCCGGTTGATGGTTTAATGGCCCACACGGGGCAGGGACACGTTCGCATCAGGGCGCGTGTCACACTGCCCAGCAAATGCTTGAGCCCCGTCTGCGTATTGGCGGTCTTGATCACCAAATCGTGGCCCGACTCGATCACTTCGGAAACGATTTCGATCGCCGGGTTACCGACGCGAACCACAACGGCGGCTTCGATTCCGGTCGCCACGTATTCCGAAGCGATTTTCATCAATTCATTGCGACGTTCTGCCACAGCGTCGGTTTCTAGATTTTGTGGCAGATACGCCTCGGTGGCGAAGAACGATTGGGAGATCGGTGCCACGACGTCCATGATGGTTAAGCGTGCACCATTCTTCATCGCCAAGGCGACGGCGCGAGTCATCGTCGCGTCGTACGGTTCGCCGCCAATGACAACTAGAATGCTTGAGAATCGTTCCATGGTACAAGACTTTGCGAAGCGTCTATCCGCTGGGTGTGGCTGGGCGTATCTGCAGCGACATCAGCAACCTAACGCTACGAGGCCCTTTCAGCAACTATGCGGCGGGACGCGACGTAAGGAGCGGTGGGAAAAAAGTCTTCGGATTGAACGAACCTATCCTGCAGGAGAGGCCGGGCCCACAGGGCCGGGAGAGGGCCGATTTTTGTGGCCTGACCCTCTTCCGCCGCTTAGGCGGCGACCTCTCCCGCAAAGCCAGTAGAGGTGGAAGTCCCCGACACTTATTTTCCGCACGATGCTTAGCCGCCGGACTGATCAACGAGAGTTCATGCTAATGCGATCAGGTGAATGCGCCGCGGAAGCGAGTCTCGGCTTCGGCGTCGCCGATGACCACCAGTTCAGACGCTGGCATCAGCGGCAGTTTGGCATCGGGATTCATCTCGGTAACGCCGTCTCGCACCACCGCGACGACGCTGCATCCGGTGGTTTCGCGAATCCCGCTTTCGAGCAGCGTTCTGCCAAGCAACGGTTCGGGCGTCGGCAAGCGGAACACGTGTAACCCTTCGGCCAACAGCAGCACGTCGCTGCGGCGCAGCAAATTGAACAGTGCGTTGGCACCGGTCGTGGCGTAGGACAACACAAAATCCGCACCGGCACGATGCAATGTTGAAACGTTTCGTTCGACATTGGACCGCGCTAAGATTTGCACATCGGGTCGCAGGCGACGGCAGTAGAGTGTTAGATAAACATTCATATCGTCGTCGTGCGTTGTGATGACGACCGACGAGCAATCTTCGATCCCGGCTCGAACCAAGACTTCTAATTCGGCCGCATCGCCTAAGACATAATGTTCTGGGTTACGAATGCGTTGTGATTGGCGTTCCACAATTCGGTAATCGATTCCTTGACGGGCGAGCGAATGACCGACCGATCGACCGACACGTCCGCCGCCGATGATGATGACAGGTTTTTCGTTTGACTTATAAATGCAAAACAATGCGTCGTACTGGTCAAGCTGTTCGCGCGATCCGGCAAAGACCAAGACGCTGTGCTCTTGAACGACCGTGTCAGGTGTTGCGATTTGAAACTTACCGCGTTGCCAAAGTCCGATCACATTCACATTGGCATGACTGCGAAGGCCAATTTGACGAAGCGATCGGCCGACAAGCGGTGTACCGGAGGCGGACGCGTCGGCGACCAGCAGGTCGCCAAACTCGCCAATGACGTGGCATTTGGAATCGCGACCGAGCACACGTCGTGCGATCGCGTTGCCGAGCATTTCGCCCATCTGCAGCACCCGCGTACATCCCGCCAAGTCGAGAATATCGACCGATGCAGGGAACGAAGCGGTGGCAACAATCGGCACCTTCTCCGCAATCTCGCGAACCGTAAAGGCGATGTTCGTATTGGCCGTATCGGAGCGATTGGCAACCACCAATGCTGCTCGATCGACGCCCGCCAGTCGATAGGTTTCCGGATCGTCAAATGGACCTACCATGACGCGAAAGCCTTGATCGTGCAGCAACAACGCGCTGGGCAATTCATCGACCAAAACAACATAATCGACGTGCGATTGCTCGAGCATCCGAATCAAGGCTCGTTCGATCGAATCGAGTTTGGTGAGGATGACGTGATCGCGAATTTGGTTGCTGACCGATGTTGGGGCGCGAGCCGCTTCGCGTGCTTCTATCCAGGGCAAGAAAAAGAATTGAATGAAGGTGAAGGGCAACAGCACAAGCAGGAAGATGGTGCCGGAAAGCAGAACAACAACTGAAAAAAGTCGACCGATATCGGACTGGAATGTGATATCACCAAAGCCTAACGTCGACATCACGACGAATGTCCAGTAGATAGCGGTTGGCCAGGAATGCGACTGGCCTTCGCGTTCCATTAGAATGTGGAACACGGTGCTGAACCCGACCAACAAGACGACGAAAATCGCCATCAACCAAAACAGGACTCGAAGGTTCCGTTGTTGGAATTTGTTGCCGAAAAAAGATGTAAGGATCGACGAGGTCGACTTCATGGCAGGAAGGTTTCGAGGCCAAGTTCTGATCAAGACAATCGCAATCTTCGCCGTCCAGACAAACTCTTTCAACCGGCGATCAAGCTGATCGCGGCGAAACGCTTAGAACCTATCCGAAAACCGAACAGAACCGCGGGGAACGCCAAAGCGACTAGTGGCGTTCGAATAAGCTTTATTGATCAACTGGGGTTGAATTCACCCTTTTGCAGGCGAGCCATGGTCGCCCAGTTGCGCCAAAACCTGCAGAACGCCATTGAGGTGTGCCATCCGCGGGCCGAAACGATCGACGAACTCGTGCAGCATGAACTCACCGTCGATTAAATGATCTTCGTTTTCGATCACTTCTTCGGTGATCGATTCGAGAAACTGGGTTTGAACTCGGCTGAGCGTTTCTGCGGCATTACGACAGGCACGCGAGAGTTTGGGGTTAGCGTCTTTCCATTGCTGGATTTCGGCGGCTCGTTGTTTGTGCAGGCCTGAGGTTGCCTGAGCGAGTTCGGCCAACAATTCGTTTTGACGCTGTTGACCGGCTACCAGTTGCCGAAGCAATTCGATCTGAATGACGTCGCCGCGATCCATACTCTCCGATTGAGTGTCTGCTGAGACGTCGATCCGGAACACTGGAGAAATGGGGGAATGTTCGTGAGCCATAGTCGAGTTGCAATTCCTAGAAGGTCCGGCGGATCGTTGGGACAGTCGATCCGACCGAGTATAACTAGCCGAGGGCTGAGGGGTAGAAAAAACCTGTGCATTCACTGACGCAACGCATCACAACGGCACGCAATGGCCACATGGCTACGCTGCCAACGCCGACTGACGGACTGGACATCTGGGCGGGGCGATACGGTCGACATCGATCGATACCGAATCTAAATCTTTTTGACACTTTGGCTCAAGTATCTGGACGCCGGTTATTCGGTAAGAGTCATCAGCAAGGACGAACGGCCGTTAAAGTCGACACAACCGGCACGCCGATAGCCATCAAGGATCGGTGGTCAAGCGCCGATGATCGCGACCGTCGCGCCGACGTGGTGGTCCATGCAGTTTCATTTTGTTAGATCGAGTTACGGAGCTCAACACGTATGGCCAGTGTCGCCGAGGCAGAACCAGCGATCGGTTTTTATACCGTCGAGCAATCCGAGTTTACCGGGTGGACCGGCGGTTTGTTGGTGCTGAACGCGTCTGGCCGGCCGCTGGAGTTTCAATGCACCTTGCCGATCCGTCCCTCGCGAGCCCACGAGATTCTGTACGGCGCGACGCTGAGAGAATACTTGATCGGTGATGCGATCGGTTCGCTGCTGATCAGCCGATGTCGCAATACTCCGCGCATGATCTGCTGTGACCAACCCGAAGCGCTTCATCTGGATGCACACACAGCGTCTCCGATGATGCTGGTTTGCGAAGCGGCAGAGACCGACGAGGGACCGATCACCGATGACATGTTGCCCGGCTATGACGGCTTGGAATTAGCCGGTTCATCGTTGCGAGTGGCGACCGAACGATACGAGGAAGTGTCGCGTTTGCTGGCCATGTTTCGCAGCTTGCCCGATATCGTCGAACCCTTTGGCCGAATTCGCGAGGCGATTCTCGAGGCACAGAAGCAAGTCGCGCGGGCTCGCAGCGCAGCGGCTTGATGCCAAGCCGTTGGCGTGAAACACAACCTGCAAAGATCGACTCGTTGAAAATCGGAAACGAACATGTTGGACGGGATTAAGGTCGAGATTGATCAAGCGGCTTCGTTCGTCAGCGATGATCTGATCGACCCGGCCAGTTGCGAATTGAAAATCGAGCCGATTGATCTGCGAGCTTTTCCGATTCGCTTGCAACCGATTGAGCTGAAGTCGATCGGTTACCAGTTCCCCCGCGCCGGTGGCGGCGTGAGCGTGTTTCGAAATCGAGCCCTGGCGGGCCAGCCCGGCAGTGCAACGGCAAACAACACCGCGGCGCAGATCGGACCTCACGCCGCTTCACAACCGGCGACTTCAAACAATCACGGCGGGCCAAACGGATCGAGCGGGCAAAACAATTCGCCAGCATCAACCGGATCGTTGGGCTCCGGCACGACCGCCGCTGCTGGTGGCGACACCAAACCCGCCGTGCCCGATTACAAACCGCCCAAGCCAAAAAAGCTGACGCGGATTCGGCCGCCGGCGGATGTCGTTAAGCTGGAAGACCGACTTTATTACCTGCTGCAGCCACCGCTGGAATTGTTGGTCGGCAGCGAACAACTCGACTTTCCGTTTGAACCGTTTCCTTACCAATTGGACGGAATCGCGTTCCTGTTCCCGCGTTATGCGGCGGTGCTGGCCGACGAAATGGGGTTGGGAAAGACGATGCAGGCGATCAGCACGATGCGTCTGCTGCTGTGCAGCGGCGAGGTTCGCAGCGTGCTGTTGATCTGTCCCAAACCGCTGGTCAGCAACTGGTTGCGTGAGTTCAGCGTCTGGGCCCCGGAGATCCCGGTGGCGGCGATCGAAGGCTCGGCCGCGACGCGTCAGTTTCAGTGGACCAGCCCCGATATCGCGGTCAAAATCGCCAACTACGAACTGCTGATGCGAGACCGCGATTGCGTGTTGGATCAGGACCAGCATTTCGATTTGGTGATGCTGGACGAAGCCCAGCGGATCAAGAACCAACGCAATTCGACCAGTGTGATCGTGCGCGAAATCAAACGCACACGCTCCTGGGCGTTAACGGGAACGCCGGTGGAAAACTCGCCTGAGGACATTGTGGGGATCTTTGAGTTCTTGTCGCCCGGTTACCTCAGGTCCGAGATGTCGATGTCGACGATCGCCAAGGCGACTCGAGATCATATGCTGCGGCGGACCAAGGATATGGTGCTGGAGGATATGCCGCCGAAGCTGTATCGCGATGCGGAATTGGAGCTGACAGCTGAGCAGGTGGCGACTTATGAGAAAGCCGAAAACGAAGGCGTCGTGCAGCTTGAGAATCTCGATCAACAGTTGACGATCCAACACGTTTTCGAGTTGGTGTTGCGGCTTAAACAGATTTGCAACTTTGATCCGGCCACCGGTGCCAGCGCGAAACTCGAACGCTTGGTGGCGGATATGGAAGAAGTCGCCGCTAGTGGCCAGAAAGCGATCCTGTTCAGCCAGTGGGTCGACAGCATCGAACAGATGAAGCCGGCGCTGGCACGGTTTGGGACGCTGGAGTACCACGGGCGGATCCCTCACAAGCAGCGCGAGGGCGTGATCAAACAGTTCAAGGAAGACCCGTCCAAACACATCATCCTGATGAGCTATGGGGCGGGCAGTGTGGGATTGAACCTGCAGTTCTGTCGCTATGTGTTCTTGTTCGATCGTTGGTGGAACCCTGCGATCGAGGACCAGGCGATCAATCGGGCTCACCGCATCGGGGCGGCTGGCAGCGTTACCGTGACACGAATGTTGATGGCCGGAACGATCGAACAGCGAATCGCGGCGGTGCTGGACCAGAAACGCGAGATGTTTGACGAACTATTCTCGGATTCGCGAGCACCGGGTTCCGCGGGCCTGAGCCGCGAAGAAATCTTTGGGCTGTTTAACCTGCGAAGTCCCAAGGGAAAGATCGCGGCGTGAGCGGATGCGCCGTCGATACTGCGTCCAAGCCGGTGTTTCGGCTGGCTATTGCGCAGCCTGGTCGGCGTCAGCTTGCAGGATTTCAAGGATTCGGACGCCGAACTTGTCGCCAATTTTGACAATTTCACCGTGTGCGATCGGAAGCCCTGCGGCTTCCAGTTCCATCGGATCGGCGTAGTGCTTGGTGAAGGTCAGCATCGCGCCGGGAACCATCGCAAGGACGCGCGAAAGCGAGACTTTTTGGCGGGCGAGGGTAACGGAAAGCGTGGTGTCGATGTTGAGCACGTTTTCACGGTGTGTCGAACTCTTTGTCGCCAAAATCCGATCCTTCGCAAATCTTTGGGGTTAGCTTCCAATCCGCCCGCCTGGCGCGCCTGCGACCCAAGTCGCAGGTGCATTTGCTGTCACTCGCTGGTGAGTCCAAAACGGTTCCTGGCCATCGTCCAATATCGTCCCGTTGCGAGGTTACGATTGAGCCGCAGCCGAAAAAATTGGCAAAGTCGTCTAGGATGCCAAAGCCAAGCAAAACCACCCAAAGTGGTGGTCCGGATAGTTCGCCCGAGCCGAAATCTGGCCGTAATCGGCCATCGCTGATGGAAGAATAGGCAAAAGTTCGACAAAACCACCCACAAGGGGGTGTGGTCCGGTTGCCGTGGTGGATAAATTGACGCTCGTCGTAACGTCGTCAAAACGATCCAGTGGTTTGGTTCTGACCAGGCCCAACGCGACACCCTCACTCCCTATCACTGATCTTTGAAAAGAAAGCGGCTGAGATGTGCTTACTTGCTGTTCAGTACCGGCTCGTTCCCGAAAGTCCTATTCTGGTAGCTGCAAACCGTGAGGAGTATTACGACAGGCCAAGTTTGGCCCCGTCGATTCAAAGCGGTAAACCACGTGTGTTGTGCGGCATTGACCAACGAGCTGGCGGTTCCTGGCTGGGCGTTAATCAGGCTGGGCTATTCATTGGACTGTGCAACCGAACCACTGCGCAACCATTGTTCGGCCAACGTTCCCGTGGACTGTTGGCGCTGGACCTGATGCGTTGTTCGTCGGCCCGCAAGGCGGTTGATAAAGCGATGGCAGAGTTGGAGCGTACCCGATACGAGGGTTGCAACATCGTCATCGCCGATTCACGCGACGGGTTTGTCGTCCATGCGGACGAGAAAGTCAACGTGGTTGAAATGCAGCAGGGGCTGAACATTGTTGGAGCCCGCGATTTGAATGACCCTCGCGATCAACGTGTCGCGATGGCCAGACGGTTGTTGACGCTTCAAACACTCGACTCGCCCGTCAAGTTTTTGGCGGTAGCCAGCAAGGTGTTTGCCCGCTCACCGACGGGCGACGGACGGCCAAGCATGGTTTTCCGTGGCCGAGAGCATGGGACGGTCAGCAGTTCGCTGATTGCGCTCGGGGTAAAACCCCGAGACGCGATTTATCAATTCAGCAGCGGAGCGCCGGATCGTTCGCGGTATGAAGATTACTCGCCACTGCTTCGCGACATTCTCAGCCGTGGGCTGAGAGAGTCGCGAATCTCGTCACGATCGGTTTAGCGGATCGTTTGGTCGAACACGCCCGGCGGCAATACAAATGCCCCGGCTGGCGGTGTCGTAGAGGCCTGCGGCGCAGGAGTCGTCGTTGGCGCTGGCGGTTGTGGCTGTGTAACACCAGCCCCTGAATCTGCCGTGCTCGGGGCTGCCGTGCTNNCTCGGGGCTGCCGTGCTCGGGGCTGTCCCGGCAGAGGGAACGACTTGCGAAGGCTGGCCAGCGAACGTGCTGCTGATCTGGTTTGCGGTCGACAACACCCCTGAACCGGCCTGAGCGATCCGCGTGGCCCCTGCATCGATCGTGGTCAACATGTCACGCGACCGGGAAACAGCTTGCGCGACCGCCGAATCGTTGCTTGCCGCAGGTTCGTACTTAAGCACTTCGGTAAGTTGGTTCTTCGCTTCGGCGTAGTTGCCAGCCTGATACTGCAGGTAGGCCATGTTAAAGTGAGCCACGGCAGGTTTGTTGTGCTGCATCAGCACCTCCAGCGCCCCATCTCGATTACCAGTGCTGAATCGGATGTTCGCCAGATTGTTAGCGAAGCGCGATGTTCCCGGCGAGATCACCAAGGCTTCGGAAATCGCTCGATCTGCGCCGGCGGAATCACCCAATTTCGCCAGCACTGTGCCATAATCATTTAGCAGCGCGGAATCTTTAGGACTGACTTTGAGCGCTTTTTCGAACGATTGCGAAGCTTGGGCAAAGTCTTGCTGGCGAAGTTGCAATCGAGCGATACTAGCCAGCGCAGCGGCATTGTTCGGCTCGGTTTGAACGGCGCGATTGTAGCTGTCCATCGCCTTGGTGAAATCACCTGTGGTTTCCCACAAGGCACCCTGCGCCACGAACACTTCCGGGCTGACGGATGCTGGTGTCGACAATCGCGTCGGATCATCGTCGGCCAATTTGGTGCCGTCTTCAGCAGCGGTGGCAGAAGCACCGCCGAACATGTTGGTGACTCCGTTTTTGGTTTTGTTCCAAGCGCTGGATGTCGCCATGCTGAGGTTGTTCGCTTGACCGGTAACAGCCTGCCGCATCGATGCAAGCTGGCCAGTTTGGGGCTGCGTCTCGGCTGGCGAGGCAGTCGCCGCAGCAACCTTACCCTCCGCTTTGGAGAACGGGTTAAGCGAGGCCATGTTGAATGACTGGCTGGAGCATCCCGTCGAATAAAGAGCGGCGATGCCCGCAATGCATGCGGTATGAGATACCCGGCGGGCACTTCGTTTAACGTTCACTTCTGGGACCCTGTAATAGCAAGGTTATGCCGATGAAGGGTGGCGAGAACCAATTGTTCCGCTTACCTAGCATCAGGAAGCTTCGGCACGATTTGCACAGCACTTGCAAATCGCCCGAAATCCATGGTCGGCATCGGTCGGGCATCAATACTTCAGATGAAATATCGTCACGACCAACCCAATCGCTTCACGGCTTTTCCTGGGTGCAATCGAGATTTTCAAAAAAGGCGTCGCATCCGCCAAAGCCGATCGCGGCCGTCATCGCCCAACCCAAATGCCGGGACTCTCAGCCCCGGCGGTTACCGTCCGCTGGGCGGCTTAGTTTGAAGAGGTCGCTCCGGCGGCCCCCGAAGGCGAAGTCGACGGCAACTTGGGCGCTGGCAAGTTCTGCATCCACTGACGATTGACGCTTGTCGCCCATCCGCCCGATGCTGACGCCGGTTCGATGTCGGTTACGACAACCTGGGGAGCCGGTCCGCCGGTTTGCATCGCAGTCAACGACTGATGAACCGATGCCAACCGCAAATTGGTCTCATCATCGTTAGCGCCGCGCAAAACATAGATCGTGCGACGTTCATGGGGAGCCTGCTTGGCAATCCACTCGACTCGGCGGTTGCCGGCCAGGTTCAGCGAACAGTCACCATCACGGAACAGTTCGTTGCCGATCGTGTTGTGCGCCCGCCAGCCGTTGTGCGTCATCACCGCGAAAGGTGCTTGAACGGCCTGGGCGTCGACATCAACGAATGGCTGTGGCCAAACATTATTGCGTGCGTAATCGACTCGCAGTCCATGCCAGAATGAATGCCAATCGGCGTTGGCAGAATGCCCGGCGGTCACACCGACCAGCACCAATCCGAATATCACACGTTTTGACAAGCCAACCAAGACCATGTTCAAGTTCCTTCTTTCCGACGGCGTTGGCAATGCTTGTGCAAAGCCAGATTCGTTCTTCGAATGATCGGCAATCCAACGCACGGGACGTTGGGCGAAGCATTGCCGGCACTCCAATCGCCACATTCGGCAGGGTCTCGCGAAATTGCCAGCATCCCGTCTGGCGGTGGTGAACGACTGGCAACTCTCGTCACCACAAAAGATCGCGAGCGTTAGGAATTTTGTCCTTTTACAACACGCCGGCGATGGCCTCAGCCAACCTCGACAAGTTTCCCGGTGTGACACCCGCGACATTGATCCTTCCGCTGCCAACGATATAGATGCTTTGCTTGGTCCGCAGTTCATCGCACTGCATCGGCGTCAAACCGGTGTAGCTGAACATCCCTGATTGGTCCAGCAGAAACGAAAAGTCGCGTTTGGCGTTTGCCGCCGCAAGCGCCTCGACGAGCGCCTTTCGCATATCGGCGATCCGTGTTCGCATTTCTGCTAACTCGGTCAACCAAAGTTGCCTTAGATCGCTGTCGCCCAAAACGGTCGCCACGACGGACGCACCATGCCGGGGCGGATTGCTATAGTTGGACCGAACCGCACGCTTCAAGTGGCTGAGCGCCGCTTTGGCCGATTGTTCGTCAGTGGCAACCAGCGCCGCAGTTCCGACTCGCTCGCTGTAAAGCCCGAAGTTCTTGGAAAACGAAGTCGCCACAAGGACTTCACTGCAACGGGCCAGCAACGCGCGCAAGCCCACTGTGTCTTCTTCTAGGCCTGCGCCGAAACCCTGATAGGCAAAGTCGACCAGTGGCAACAATTGTCGCTGGACCAACAGATCAGCGACGTCGGACCACTGATCCGCAGTCAGGTCGACACCTGTCGGATTGTGACAACAGGCATGCAGAAGAACGACGTCACCAGGACGCGGCTTGGACTTCAGATCATCCATCATCGCGGCGAAATCGAGCCCGGTTTTGGATGCGTCAAGGTAGCGATAGGTCTCAGTCGCCAGCCCCGCGGCATTGAAGACGCTGATGTGGTTTTCCCAAGTCGGATTGGAGACCCAAACGGTTGTCGAAGGATGGTGGCTGGCCAGGAAATCGGCTGACACTCGCACGCCACCGGTCCCGCCTGGTGTCTGCACCATCGCAACCCGTTTGGGATCGACTGCATCGCCAAAAACCAATTGTCGGGCATGGTCGCGGTAGGCTGGCAAACCGTCGATCCCGAGGTAAGTTTTGGTCGACTCGGTATCCACCAACCGCTGCTCGGCCGCCTTAACACAAGCCAAAACAGGTGTCTGGCCTTGAGCGTCCTTAAACACGCCGACCGCTAAATTAATCTTCGCCGGGTTCGGATCGGCGGTGAAGGCTTCGGACAGACCGAGGATCGCATCGGGCGGTGCGGGCTTGAGCGTTTCGAACATGCTGTTAGCTAAGTGTTGGGCCGGCTGGAAATGAAGTCGCGAAAAATGTCGCTAAGATCCTAATCATCCGTTTTCTTACTTGCGAGGCGGCAGAACGAACCGCCGGGGTGAAGCCATCAAACTTTTCGATTTTCTCGTCGTCGGAGCCGGTTCGGCCGGATGTGTCGTCGCCAGAGTGTTGGCCCAATCGGGCTATCGCGTCGCGATCGTCGAAGCGGCCGATCCTGGACCGCCAAACCGCAGGCCAGCGGAATACCTGCACAGCTTCGGAACCGATCAAGATTGGCAATTAAAAACGGAGCCGCAAAAGTATTTGGCAAACCGGCGATTGATCCAGCCTCGCGGCCGCGGCCCCGGCGGTTCAACACGCATCAATGCCATGATTTGGTATCCACCGCGACCCTGCGACATCGATAGGCTTGTCGCAGACGGTGGTGGCCCGCTCGACCGCCAATCGCTGAAATCAAGTCTCAATGCCGTAACGTCCTGGGTCCGGCCTCAACCGCCGCGCTGGCTATCCGAGGCGACGACGCATTATTTACGCACGATCACGCCGGCGATCGAAGCGCCACACGCATTTCTGCGGATGAGCAATCGCGCAGGCCGCATCACCTCAGCGGACCTGCTGGCTGGCGCCACGCTCGATCCCGGAAGCCTGGAAATGATGACCGCCCATGTGACCCGGGTCGTTTTCAACGGCGACCAGGCGATCGGGTTAGAAGTCCGACGCGACAGCGATGCGACCGCAACAATCCTGACGGCCGAAAAAGGGGTGATCCTTTGTGCTGGCACATTCGCTTCGCCAGCAATCCTGATGGAAAGCGGTATCGGACCCAGTGGCAGACTGGCCGACTTAGCGATCGATATCCGTGTCGATTCGCCTAATGTTGGCAACCACTTAACCGATCACTTGATCATGCCAATCATCTTTGCGGTCAGCGGCCGCCAGCGGTTCCCGACCCAGCCATCGGTCGCCGACCTGGCACGTTGGCAAATCGCCGGGACCGGCCCTTTGGCGAGCAACCTAGCCGAATCCGGCGGCATCTACCAATTGCCAATAGGTGCCACCCACCATTTCCCGCTAGATTTGCCGGCAATGGGTGAAGAGTTTCAGGTGCATGTGACGCCGACACACTATTTAACGCACCCCAGCGAATCGGCTGTGGCGGCGATGACGATCGGCATCAATCTCTGTTCGCCGAAGTCGCGCGGTTCGGTTTCGATCGGCCCCACAGACCAATTGGTGCCACCCACCGTTTTTGGATTTGGCGGGCGAGCAATCCGCATCGATCCGGGTTACTTGACCGACCACAGCGACCTGCAAGCGATGGTCGCCGCGGTTCGCCAGGGACGCGTCATTGCCGAAGATCCCCAACTGCGTCCGTTCATTGGTGATGAAATCTTGCCGGGTGCAGGTCGCCAAAGCGACGAAGCGATCGAGCGAACCATCGCCCGGTTCGCTCAAACGCTGTACCATCCGGTCGGCACCTGTCGACTCGACACCGATGCGACCAGCGTCGTCGATCGCGCGGGGGCAGTGCGTGGTACGCAACGTTTGTACGTGATCGATGGCTCGATCCTGCCGACGATCCCGTCGGTGAATCCCAATGCCACGATCATGATGCTGGCACATCGTTTGGCCAGTGATTTGGTTCAATAAAAATCGCGGCACGACTGATAGCGATCTATCTTTTGAGCATCTTCAGGGCGCAGTTGCCGCCCCAACCGCCACGAATCGCCAAGTGGATGTACAGCATCGCGGTGGCCTCTAGGTAGCGAGCATTCCGCAGCGGTCCGGCATCGACCGGTTCCATGCCCAATTGTTTGATCAGGTCGGCAACCGTCTGCTTTGCTATGGCATCGTCACCACAGTAAAACTGAGTCGCGACATGACCGTTGTATTGAGGGTCTGCCATGGTCGCAACGCTGGTCGTATTGAATGCTTTGACGACCCGCGCCGTCGGTGCCCACTGGGCCAAGCGTTCGCCGGCCGATTCAGTGTGTCCCAATTGCAAGCCGTCGAACGTCGCGTTCAACGGATTGGTGCAATCGATCAGCACGCTGCCATGAAAATCAACGACCGACGATAGGATCGATTCCGCTTGATCATAAGGCGCCGCATAGATCACGACTTCCGCGCTCTGCGCCGCTTCGCCGACTAATGCGGCACTGCACCGATCGGGCGCTGTCGCAACCAAAGCAGCCAACTTGGAGCTAGTTGGGGTGCGGCTGGCGAAACAAATCGTGTGTCCGGCCTGGGCCAAACGACGACCGAGTACTGAACCGACGTTGCCGGAGCCGATGATGGCGATCTTCATGCGCGCTAAACAAAAGTTTGCGGTGGAAACGATTCAAGTGGAGCGTTCGCCGACGTCGGCGGTCCCGGGGTATCGTCGCCCACCAGCAAGTCCTTGGCAACGGGCGGGAGGCAAGCGACCGTCTGGCGAATCCCTTGTCGGGCCGAAATCAATAACGCCGAACGCGATCCATCAACGTGACTGCGACGGCGACCAGCACCGAGTTTCCAAGCCAAACCGCATACGGTGGCCAGAGACCCGCCTTGGCTTGGTCAAAACCCAGCATGAATAAGGCGTAGTACACGACCAAAGTCGGCAGGAAACAAATTCCGAATGTCGTCCAGTAATCGGCTGTCCTGGCGAGCATGGCCAGCGGTGCGCCGACCAACACGAAACAAAAGCAACTGAAGCCCTGTGCCCACCGACGCCATGGTTCGGTGTGCAATCGGGCCAATCGTTTATCGCTCGCCTTAATCTGAGCTTGAATCGCTTGACCAGATGGTCCGGCGATCTCGTCCCAGCGAGCAGAAAGCAGCGAAAATCCGGTGTGCGCCGCCAGTTGTCCGATCGCCTGTTGGCTGCGGCGTTCCTGGGCAATCGACTCCGGCCCGATATCCCGCAGGGGCAATTCACTGGGCGAAGCAGAAGACGGATCGCGCTGACGAAATGCCCTGCCCAGCGGTATTCGAAACTCGGTTTCGCCGGGGATAATTCCCTGATTCCCCTGTCCACCCTCGACCCGGCTGTCGACCACGTTCAACAAGAGCGTGTTGATTTCCGGATCGAGTCTTAAACTACCCTCTCGCGCCGTCAGCTCGATTGTGCCGCCGGTCCGCGAGCGGATTTTCACCATCGGCTGGATCAACCGTCGGCCATCGACATCCTGGACATGAATCGTGAAACCGTGCGAGGAACTGTAGCTGTGCTGCGAATGCAGAAAGCGATAAGCGATATCCTCCAACGATCCCAACACAACTTGGGCGACGCCAGGGCGGCCCCACGATACCGCCAGATCACTTAAGATCACGACCCCAGGACTGAGAACCGCGGCGAAGATGACTGCTGGCTTGATCAACTGCAATGGGGAAACGCCAATCGCCTTGACCGTTGCAACCTCACCATCGGCGGCCATTCGTCCATAAACACAGCAGACCGCAAACAATGCCGTCGCAGGCACGGAATGCTGCATGCTTAGCGGCAAAACATAAGGCAATAACTGCAGCACCGACAGCGGCCCTAAACCCTCGCGCAGCAGTTCGCGACCGACCCCGATCAACAAGATCAGGAGCGTCAGCGAGAACAGTGCAACGACGAAAATCTTGATGATTTCGCCAGCGATGTAGCGGGTGATTCGACTTGGCATAACGTTCAGACCTGCAGGCGTTTGACCTGACGTACCAAAAACACGGCCACTAACGACAGCCCAACCTGGGGCGGATCCTTCTTACTCCCTTCGAACGATTCAAGCACCCGCCAAACACGCCGCAAAAAAACAATTTTCAAGCAAACGACTCTGTTGGAAGGCATGAACCCAACCTAGGTACACGCAAACCGGCTGCGCAAGTTCAGTGCACGCACCAGCGGTTCTGCTTAGGCCGTGTGCAAATCTGGTGGTGGAGGGCCACATAAATTGCTGATTTACCAAATAAATCGCTTTTTCTTTTACGCCAATCAATGGGGCACTACTCGCCACAGCGCGGAAGTACAGGTTTATTGAACTTCCAAGATCCCACTGGCCAGTCATTCGCCAAGGTGCGGTTCGGATCATGCCGCAAGTCGCTGGCGTGCTGTTTGCAACGGAAAGCGATTTGAGGCGGGTTCGCCCGATCGGCAACATTAGGCCTCCAAGCCTTTAGCCGACCGTACGGCCGCAGCCTTTTTTGTTCCTATCGTCATTTATGAGTTCCGGTTGAGAGAGTTTCATGCAATTATTGAAGTTAGAGTCTGAGTCCTCCGCTGTGGATCGTCGCGGCGGATTCACGTTGGTCGAGTTGTTGGTTGTGATCGCCATTATCGGGGTCATGGTTGGTCTCTTGTTACCAGCGGTGCAAGCCGCCCGCGAAGCAGCACGGCGAATGCAGTGCAGCAACAACAACAAACAGATCTCCCTTGCAATGCATAATTATCATGATGCATTCAAGACGTTTCCTTATGGCCACAAGCTGGAAGTCGCCGGGCAAACCAAACGACGCGATTGCTGGTTTCATCGCGTTTTGCCATTCATCGAGCAGCAATCTTATTATGATGCTTACGATCAGGTGGAAGTTACCTACGGGCAATTTCCTGCTGAATACATCCACCGACTGCCTGTCGAAATTGCCGGCCGACCGGTCGACGCATTCATGTGCCCTTCGGACCCATCGGGGCCGGCTCGCGGTGGCAACGGCTCGACAACAGGTTTCAAGGGCAATTACGCCGTATGTGCCGGTGGTGGAAACCCCACCACTGCGATCATTGCAAACATCACCGTACCGATCAATTACGACATGACCGTTGATGCCGGTGGGATGTTCGGTCGCCAATTGGCCCGCCGCTTTCGCGACTGCGTTGACGGCACTTCCAACACACTGATGCTCAGCGAAGGCATGCTTCGCGGGACCGCTGCTGCGTGGGGTGAATTGGGCGGTTATTGGGGCGGTGCGCCGCACGGATCGTTCGGTTTTTCAACCGGTGAAACGCCCAACACCACCGTTCCCGATCGTGTTTACTCCTGCGGATCAACGACTTGGAGAAAGGCTCCCTGTGAAAACGGTTTCGCCGGCGGTTTGCCAGGTCGTTATAACTTCGCGCGCAGCTATCACGCCGGTGGTGTTAACACTGCTCTGTGCGACGGTTCGGTCCGATTCGTTTCCGACAGTGTCGAACGTCAATTGTGGCGAAACCTCGGCAACCGCGACGAAGGCGGCATTATCGGCGAGTTTTAATTCGTTCGCATCTTAATTGTGATGCAGCGATTCATCCGACCTGGCTTTGATCCATCCATGAAATGATCACAGTCAGGTTTTTACCTAAGAGCCTATCCGAAAAGGGGTCTGACCCTTTGGAGGCGAGTCAATTTTATTGGTTTTTTGGCCTCGCCGGAGAGGGCCAGCCCCCTTTTCGGATAGGCTTTAAGGTTTAAGTCGTTCGTTTTCTTATAATGTTTTCAAATTCTTTTGGCGGATGCATTGATGCAGATTGAGATTTGGCGGAAATGGTTATTGGTTGCGGCCACTGTTTTTCTGGTTGCCCCGATTGCAGGGTGCGGCTCGAGTGATGGCCTGGTTTTGGTCAGCGGTACAGTGACTTATGACGGCGCACCGATTCCCGAAGGGACAATACAGTTTCGTGCACTCGAGGGCGATCAAAAAGCCTATGCGGCTTCGATCGTCGACGGAAAATACGAAGCCCGAGTAGAACCCGGTCCCGCAAGCGTTGAAGTAAGAGCCTCGCGGTTCATTGAAGGTAAGTTCGTCGAATCCAACCCAGGTGAGTTTGACCAGGTCGGCGAGATGTATATCCCCGAAAAGTACAACTCACGAACCGAATTGAAAGTGACTGTCGAATCGGACAAATTGGATGAAAACTTTGATTTGGTGAGCAAGTAAGCTGCGAGCCGATTGCGAACCCAATAAGGCGGCAGATTGGCACTCAGGCCAATGTGCCGCTTTTTTTTAACCGCCGTCGTGTCTGGCGATCGATCTTCGGCATTCGTGGGCAAATAATTTAGAAAATCTTGCAACTGGCATTGCCTCGACCGCTGCCAACTGTCTATCGGGTGTCTAACTGGTGCATTTGCGTCAGTGTCCATACGCGAAAACGAGTGCAGGGAGCGCACGATGTCAATTTCATTCGGCGGATCATCACGCAAAAGCGGGCAAGGTCCGGCGCGTCAATCCGCAGACACATCATTGGCCGTTCTAGTGGAGTGCGTCATCTCGCCATTGCTGCTAGAGCATCCGGCCCCGATCTGTTTTGAACTCGATATGCCCGTCAGTTTGATGACGACGGCTGATCGCGAGCGATTAAGCGACTTGGTAACGAGCCTGGTTCGCGAGTCACTAGAACAGATGCCCGATGGTGGCGAACTGACGGTAACCGGATGCCAAACGGCACACGGTGTTGAACTGGAAATCGCGGACACGGGCAGTGATGTCGAAAGCCGAGGCAATCGTTTGTCGCTGGCCGCTGCGGCATTGGGTTGCAAGCCGCAGTGGCAGAATTGCCCTCAGGGCGGTGCCGCGGTCACCCTGGTTTTGCCCTTCAGCGATGCAGTGCGAAAAGCGGCATGATCCGAATGTTCAACTCGACGTCGCTCCCGGCGTTGGAGCAGACGGCGATCTTCACCCAACGTCGCCATGAATTACTCGCCGGCAATCTGGCCAACCTCGACACGCCCGACTACCGCGCCAAGGATTTGCAAGTCAGCCAATTCCAGGCTGCACTAGCCGATTCGATCGAGGCGGCCCGAAACCCATCCCCCGGTTACGCGCTACCCACGCTGACAACGCCATCGTCGCCGCACGGTTTTCCGATGGCAACCAGCGGACCGCTAAGAAATTCCGCCAAGGGAGATTTTGCGACTTTGGCAAAGGCCTTGTCGCCTGGCGACCGCGATGACTTCGCTGCGGGACCACGCCAAGCGATGGAGCCGATTGTTTTGCATGATGGCAGCGACGTCAGTCTCGAACGCCAGGTTACCAACATCGCAAAGAACCAAAGCATGCATAATTTGGCGATCGCAACGATGCGCAGCCAATTCGGTTTGCTGCGGGCCGCGATCACCGAACGGGCATAAGTTTACGCCCATCGAATCAGTCGGATTAATGGATTAGTGGAACAAGGGATTCAATATGTTCAGCTCGCTTGATATCAGCACATCGGCACTTGTCGCCCAGCGGACACGACTGAACGCAGTCAGCAGTAATATCGCTAATATGTCATCATTGACCGATGAAACCGGCCGACCAAATCCTTATAAGGCTCGCCAAGTCGTCTTCGAGTCCGACTTTTCGATCAGCAGCAGCGGCGCCGCGGCCGGCGTTCGTGTTTCAGAAATCAAAACCGACAACGCCGATCCGTTGTATCGTTACCAACCGAACCATCCGCTTGCGATTCAGGACGGCGAGCGGAAGGGTTATGTGGCGTACCCGAACATCGACCTGACGACCCAGATGGTCGACGCGCTCGAGTCGACGCGGGCTTACGAGGCAAACGTCGGCGTGATGGAAATCACCAAAGACCTTGGCCGTGAAACCCTGACCATTATTGCGTGATTGTTTCCGACATCCGTTGCGATGTCATCTGTGATAAGTAGGTTAAGGAGTGACCTGATTTGAGCCCCATTGGACTACGGTCGACGATGGCACCACCGGCGATGCCGGCCGAGCTAGCACGTGCCGGAGCGATGTTGGGCAAGGGAAACCTGTCTGATTCGCTCGGCGGACTTGCTGGCCTTAGCGCCACCGACACTCCGAACGGTTTGGATCAATTCTCGAAATTGCTGGTCAATCAGGTCAGCGAAGTTAATTCGATGCAAACCGGCGCCGATGACTTGGTGCATCAAATGTTGACCGGCCAGAATGTCAACCAAGCAGAAGTTTTGACTGCCGTTCAAAAAGCTGATCTCGCTTTCCGCATGATGCTTCAAGTAAGAAACAAGTTGATTGAAGCCTATCGTGAATTGCAACAAATTCAGATCTAGCGTCTGTTGCGTTCAATCCCTTGCATCATCACATTCGATCGTCAATACGGCCAAGTATTCGCGCCGCTGAGAAGGTTATTCCGTACTGATTTGATCCATGAACGTTTTTCAAAAAACCTTTGAACCGATCCGCGACGCATTTCTTGCAATGCCAATAGCAACCCGGTTGATTGCCGGAATGTTGGTATTGACGATCGCGATCGGGCTGGGATTGCTGGTTAAAGGTGGGACAACGACTGAAACGGAATACCTGTTTGGCGGCAGGATGTTAAGTGAAACCGAAGTCGACGCGGTCGAAATATCTTTCAGTCAAGCTGGGTTAAAGTTGTGGGAACGTGAGGGTCGGCGGATTCGGATTCCGAAAAAAACTCGCAATGAGTATCTTGCGGCACTAAGGGAGTCGGCCACCCTGCCACTTGCCCTACGGTCATCTCTTCAAGAGGCGATCGACAAAGCCAGTCCGTTCGATTCGAGCGAGCAACGCACGTCTCGCGAGATGCATGCCAAGGCTCAAGATCTGGGCGCAAAAATCAGCGCATTCGCCGAAATTCGCTGGGCGAGCGTCGAATATGACCAGGGCGAGCGAACGGGCCTGTCGCGGGCTCGGCCTCAATCGGCCAGCGTTCTCGTTTCGCCCGAGGGGACCGAACCGCTGACCAAAGCCCGAGTCAATATGATCAAAGAATTGATTCGTGGATCTTACGCCGGAATGAACAGCGAAGATGTCGTCGTGATCGATACCAACGCGTCACATCTCAATGGCGATTGGAAAGACGAAGATCCGATGCTGAGGAAACGGTTAGAAGAAGAAAAAGCTTATGAGCAGAAAGTACTCCGTGCGTTAGTCGGGTATGGACCGATTCGTGTGGCCGCACATGCCGAACTTGACCCGACCATGGGTGTCGAGAAAGCGGTATTGAAATACGATTCGGAGCGGACAACCCTGCAGGAATATTCGAAAAAGGTTGACGAACAATCGACTCGGCAAGGCCCCAAGGGAGTTCCCGGCACGGCACCCAACGCAATCGGTAATCGTTCCGCGACCCTTGATGAACCAGAACAATTTTCGAAAACGAAAGAAGATGAACGCGAAGCCACCGGGGTAGTTGGCCAGCAGTACGAACTATCCAAGCTTGCGGCGATGCAAGTCAAGAAGGTAACCGTATCGGTGGGTCTGCCGACCAGTTATTACGATCGCGTGATGGTGCAAGATTTCTTACGCGAAAATCCTGATAAGACTGCCGCCGATATGCCCAAGCCGACGGTCGCCATGTTGCAACAGAAGCGAACCGAGACCGAAGCAAAGATCAAAGCTGCTGTTGCGCCACTATTGCCTCCGGTCCCCCCCGGCGCAGACCCACTGCCTTTAGTGCATGTGTGGGATTTTCCGGACATCCCCGAACCGATTGTTGCCACCGGCGGCGGCACTGGTAAAGCGCTGACTTGGTTGTCGGAGTCTTGGCCGTCATTGGCCATGTTGGGTTTAGCGGCGATCGCCATTTTGGTCGCACGATCGGCTTTGCTTGGCGGTGGCAATGGCACCCCGAGGGATTTCAATGAAGGCTTCGGATTGGAATTACCGACTCCGCCAGAGGAGGAAGAAGACGCCAATGCGGATGAAAACGAAGGGATGCAGATCACCGGCGGATCGCTCAAGGAAGAACTGTTCCGCATGGTCGACAAAAACCCTGAAGTGGCGGCGAATGTGCTGCGATCTTGGATCACCGAAAACGCGGCGTGATTCGATCTTTTCTCAGACCACCCATTTCGACTAAAAGGCGCAAGCCGAGACCCGTTGTCCTTGCCCGCTGGCAAGGGTGTGTGGTGAATCAGCCGAGTGTTAACAGGGAGGTCTGCGATGGAACGAGATAAGGTTGCTGCGCTTCGGCGTGTCGCTATCGTTTTATCGAGCCTGCCCGACGCGACGGCGCGACGTTTGTTGGCCAGTCTTGAGCCTGATCATCAGCGGGCCGTGCGTGCAACGATCAGCCACCTTGAGGACGTCGATCCGCTGGAACGACGACGGGCGCTGGACGGTTTCAGTCGCTCGATGCGCAACGGTCGGCCGTCTCTTGCCGGTGAAAATGATGCGGCCGAGATCGTTTTATCGCGTGTCGCTCTGCACCGCGACGATGCCCGTTTGTCCGATCGATCGCAAAATAATTCGGCAAACGATGCAATTGGCCAATCAGGTAATTCGGCGGCGTTCGCTTTTCTAAGCACTGTCGACGACGACGCAATCGCACACCGAATCAAAGAAGAACATCCTCAAACCATCGCGATCGTATTAGCGGCGATTTCGCCTCGCCAAGCGGCCCGTTTGTTGGCCAAGTTGGGTGTGGCGCTGCGGACAGAAACGATGCGACGATTGGCGAAAATGGAAGCACCGCCACCCGAGGTTGCCGAAGAAATCGCCACGCAGTTGAAATTGAAGTTGGTTCATGGAAGCAGTGGCGGAAGCAATGCCACAGCGTCGGGCACCTACACGGCCTGGGACGCTGGGACCGATAAACCACGCTCTGCCGGCCAAGCAGCACTGCAAGCGATTCTGGCCGAAATGAATCACGCCAACGGACAACCGAGTGTCGGGAACCTGACGACGGACGGCGGATACGGCAGTATCGGCGCGGCCTATGTCGGGGCAGACTATCACGCGACCACGAGACCGGCGGGACAATCGCCAGAACCGGCGGCGCACGGCCGAGCAGTGGTTTCCGATGGCAGTTACGGCGATGCCAGTGTGCGTCACTTGCGAAACTCGCTTGAATCAGCGGCCGCGCAAGACCATCGTCCCGAGGTGGCCAATCGGATGGACGCAAAGAACATCCGACCTGGCAAATCGACCGCCGAAATTCATTCACAGTTGATTTCAACTCCACCGGCTAAATTGCGAGAAGCGTTAGCAAGCGTCGATGGCCGGCAGGCAATTCTCGCCCTATGCGGATTGCCAAAGGCAACGGCCGAAGCGGTATTGAACGACTTGCCGCGTCGCCAAGCGAAACAAATTCGCCAGCAAATTGCCAGTTTCGCAATGGTTGAATTGCGAGAAATCGATGCGGCCAAAGCGGCGGTCGCAAGCGCGATGCTTCCGCCTGAGAATCGATCATCCGCAGCAGCAGCGGCCAAGCCCGTGGCGACGGCATCGGTAACGCTGGCCGCTGCGTAATCGCTGAACCACCCCTCAAAATTTTTCCTAATCCTAACGATCACCGATACATCGAATTGATTGACGCATGGCAAGTGTTCTCAAGCCCAATGTTGCAATGGTAATGCCGGCGACATCATCGCCGTCGGGACTGGCCGGATTTAACTTTGAAGATCTGTCGCAGCGGGCACACCAACAGTTGGAACATTGCCAGCAAGAAGTCGCACGGATGCGCGCAGAAGCAAAAGCGGAAATCGAACGGTTGCGAAAAGACGCACATGAGGAAGGTTTGCAAGCGGGACGCGCCGCGGCGGCGGCCGAAGCCGAAACTAATTTACGCAAAGCCGTCGATGCTCGTGTCGGTGAACATGGCGCGGCCGTCAAATCGATGGTCCAGCAAATCGCCAACATGCATGACCAGTGGTTGAAGTCTTACGCCGACACTTTGGTTTCAATGGTGGTTGCTATTTCCGAACGTGTGATCCGTGGCAAGCTCGATCGTGAACCGGAGATCTTGCTGCGATGGGCAAGTGAATCGTTGGCCGCGGCCAGATCGGCCAATCGATTGACCGTCGCGGTACACCCCGAAACGCTTGGCGAACTGGGGCAATCGCTGGATGAACTGTTGCGTCACCCCGGTTTGCCCGAAGACACGACGATCGTGCCCGATGAATCGGTGCCTCGCGCGGGAGTGGTCGTGCGACAAGTCGGCGGCGAAGTCGTCGCTACACTCGAAACACAACTGGGTCGACTGCAAGAATTGTTGGAACATGCTTAATACTCCCACCTTGCCTGATTGCCAGTCGCTCAAACATTCGATCGCGATCACTTCGCCATTAACCGTTCGTGGACGCGTTTCAGCGGTGATTGGCGGAAACGTGGTTGTCGAAGGGATGACCGCGGCGATGGGATCAATCTGCGAAATCTCGCTGGCCGACGGCACCGTATGCGACGCAAAGGTGATCGGGTTCAGTGGCGTTCGACCGATGTTGGCACCGCTAAGCGGCGCGACCGCTTTTTCCGCCGGCGACCCAGTGACGCTGGTTGCCGAATCGTTGCGAGTGATGGTCGGGCCTGCCCTTGCCGGCCGCGTGGTCGACGCGCTGGGCCGACCGATCGACGGCAAACCGCTGCCGCGAGGGTTGATGCCGGTCGCCGTTGACCGCCCGGCACCGGACTCGCTGTCGCGACCACCGATCAACGAAGCGATTGCGACCGGTGTGCGGGCGATCGATTCATTGCTGACCGTCGGACGAGGACAAAGGCTGGGCATTTTCGCAGGATCGGGTGTCGGCAAAAGCACGCTGCTGGGGATGTTGGCCCGCGGGACCGCAGCCGATGCCATTGTGATCGCGATGGTCGGCGAACGAGGTCGCGAAGTCCGCGAGTTCATCGAACGCACTTTGGGCGAAGAAGGCCTGAAGCGCAGCGTGATCGTCGTCGCGACTAGCGATCAACCGGCGTCGCTGAGAGTGCAGGCGGCTTGGACAGCGACCGGAATCGCCGAATCGATGCGTGACGCGGGCAAGAACGTCCTACTGCTGGTCGACTCGGTAACACGGCTTGCCATGGCACAGCGCGAACTGTCGCTGGCTGCGGGCGAACCGCCGACAACACGTGGATACACGCCCAGCGTCTTTGCCGCTTTGCCCAAGTTGGTCGAGCGGGCCGGACGGACCGAAACCGGTTCAATCACCGCATTTTATTCGGTCTTGGTCGAAGGTGACGATAACAACGAACCGATCGCCGACACGATGCGAGGTCTGCTCGATGGCCACATCGTCCTCAGTCGCGCCCTGGCAACGGATGCCTACTGGCCAGCGATTGACGTCCTAGAAAGCCTCAGCCGGTTGCAACCACACCTGGTCGATCGTCCGATCGCTGAGGCCGCCGACAGCCTGCGGCGCGACCTTTCGGAATACCGACGCCACAGCGACCTGATTTCGATCGGCGCCTATCGAGCCGGCACCAATCCGGCGCTGGATCGTGCGATCACGATTCGTGAACCAGCCCGCGCGCTGTTGACCCAGCGAAACGACGAACTGTTTACGCTGCAGCAAACCCAAGCAGCACTGTTAGCCCTGGTCGCCACCCCCAAGAAAAACCCTTAACCGAAATCGTCATCGTTAAACCATGGCCACCAAGCGTTTTCGCTTTCAACCGCTGCTGGACTTGCGACTCGCCCAGCGAGATGCCGTACGCGGCGAGCTTGCCGAAGCGATCGAAGCTCACAACCGGCTGCTGGAACAACGGGAAAAACTCGCCAAAGAGCGTGAGCAGACCATGCGGGATGATTCGGTCTCGCGGGTTGGACAACTGCGACTCGACAGCCTGCTGGCCCAAGGACGATACGAAAGACAACTGGCGATTGAGCAGAATCAGTTGAAAGCAGCCCAGACTCAAATTGAAACCGAAATCGAGCGACGAAAAGCGGTGGTCCAGCTTGCCGAAACCGAAGTCCGGCGACTGGAATTGTTGAAAGAGAAAGATCAAATCGCCCTGCATGCCCTCCAACTGAAGGCGGAACAGGCGACCATGGACGAAATTGCGGCACGCAGAAGAGAGAGTGATCGATGGGAATGATGATCCGCTTGTTCGCCGCCTTTTGCGTCGGAACCCTGCTGACCCAATTTATCATGTTCGGCTATTTTGCCACCCGAGGCACGCTCAACGGCGATACCGTGACCAAGGTCGTGGCGCTCGTCAACGGCATCGACATCACCGGCGAGAAACTTCGCCAAGTGCTGCAACAATCCGAACAGAAAGAAATACCGAACTATGAAGAGGTGCTTCGACAACGGATGCTTGCCGGTACCGAAATGGAACTGCGGCTTCGCAGCCAACAAGCTTATGAGGATGAACTGACGCGAATGTTGGAGGAATTAAAAGCGGCCGAAGCCCGGTTCGAACTTCGTCGTGAAGCGTTTGAACGCAAATTGGAAGATGTCCAACGAAACGCCGAGGATGCGGGAATTAAAGAACTGCAAAGAACCCTGCAATCCTTGCCGGTTGAACAAGCCAAAGTCCAATTGCTGAAGTTCTATGACGCAGGCCAAATCGACGACGTCGTGAATATTATTCAAGGAATCCCGCTGGATATTCGAAAAGATATCATGGCGGAGTTTATCGAACCGGCAGAAGCGGAAAAGTTGCACGATGTGCTCCGCCGAATCGGTGAAGGTCAGCCGCTTTCGTCGTTTATTGATGAAGCGAAACGAGGCCAGTAGTCACGAATTGGCTACCTCCCGTTTGCAGCCTGGTTGATAAACCGGAATCTTCATTTATTGCATGATTCGGCTTTCCGGGGGGATAAACGATCGATGCGCCTGCCTGAACCTTCGCCATCACAGGGCGGTCCATTCGCAATACCGCCTCGCGGCCGCGATTCGCTGTCCATCGCTCAACCCCCAACTGGTAACGGTTCTGCCGGCTTGCCAGATACTTTGGCAAGTATCGGGTTTTCTCGGCCGAGCATCGATTTCAACACCATCTTCCGGGGAAACGACGGGCCACTTCACGCGTCACCATCCTCCAACCAAGGTGCCTCCAGATCGGCACGCGCATCCGAATCGCCACGCGGGTCCGAATCGACCGAGCAGGTTCGGCAATCCGATGCCGACGAAAATACGATCCAGCCGGTCAACGAAGATGAAGATCAGGCGGTCGAGGAAGATAATTCCATCACCCTCCAACCGTTGGCGGCCGTTGCCGAGACGTCCCAGACTGTTGAAATCGGTGTGGTCGGCCCCGAGATCCTGGATCGGGCCGACGTGAGCGCACCGGAGCCGAAAAAAGATCTGACCGGCGAATCGCCCGTCGATTCCGCTACCGAGACAAACGCGGCAAACCCACTCGCCAAGTCGACGGACGCGGCCAAGCACGCCAATTCCACCGAGTCTGAAAAACTCGCTTCGACAACAAACGATCTGCCCAGCAACGTTCGCACCGCGGAATCCGCTGGCGACGGCAAACTCGGTGTTCAAGAAAAAGCCGCCGCGATAACGCAGGATGCAGTTTCCGGCAACGGGGGGCTGTCGCCTGAGGCGGAGTTGACGATCGCTGAAACCGGTGGTCCGGCAAACTTGCAAGTCGCTGGGGAAGTCGCTGGGGACACAGGCCTGAAAACGGGTCAAGTTGCCCAGGCGAGCGATGCCGAATTGGCCGCACAATCGCAGCGGCAAACCGACCAAGCAGCGATCGCCGGATCGACGTCATCCGGCGAAAGCGACGTAGGTTCCAATCGAACCAGTCGCAGCAACCGCGGCCGAAACGGCGGAAACGCCGCACAAAAAAGCAGATCGGGCCAAGCCGAATCGCCCACGGCAACAGGCGATCGTGCCGCCGTGGCAAGTTCTCAATCCGTCGCTGGACAGAGTGGTGCGATCGATCCGGCATTGGCCAGTGGGACAACCGACGGCACTGTAAATCCTGAGTCCATCGCCAACTCAATCACTCCCGCTGCGGTTCAGTCGCCGCTGGCCGACGCGGGATTTGTCGGTGGCCAGGCCATCGGCACCAATGGGGCTGATACCGCAAACCGTCCCGTCGCCGTTGGCGGTCCGTCGGGCGATTTGGCGGCCGTTGGTCCCTCATTGAGTGACAGTTCGGGGCGAAATGGCGATCAATTGTCAAGCCGCAACGCCGAAAACCTGTCGCGCACCGATATCGCCGACCGCGCCCGTTTGATCCATCGGATCAGCAAAGCGTTCACGAAAATGGGCGTCGATGGCGGCCAAATTCGAATGAAAATGCACCCCGAAACGCTCGGCGGCGTGTTGCTGGAAATGCGAGTCCGCGGACGAAATGTCGAAGCGACGGTAACGGCGGATAACGAAGCGGCGCGTGGGTTGCTGCAGCAGCAATTGTCTGAACTGCGCCAGCGATTGGAAAGCCAGGGCATGACGGTCCAACGCTTGGAAGTCGCCTTGCGGGACGACACCGCGACCGGCGGATCGCTGCTGAACGATCAACGCGGCGAAATGTTCGGTGGTGATCGCGGATCGGATGGCTATGGCCAACCGCGTCGTTCCAACAGTGCAACAAACGCCGAAAGAAATGCCACTTCCGCCGCAATTAAAGGACTCGCAATGCCGGGCCAGGGGACCACGATGGCGCTTTCACGCGGTCCCGCTGCCCCGGGATCGCTCGATCTGCGGCTGTAAATCGCCCTGGCACACCAGCCGAATCTCGTCAAACCGTAACGTTATTAACGATCACACGATGCGCATTTGCTGTTTTTCATCCCGTCAAGCAATTTTCGCTTAACAAGTTCTTGAGCCCTGAGCTGCAACGGATACCATCGAAACGGTGGTAGCCAATCCTTTTGTAGTTCGGAAGAGTGACCGATGAGTGAAACGGGCCGATCGGTGTTTGACGAAATTGATTTATTGATGGACAACGCCCGGTTGCGTGATGAACTGGAGCCGTACATCGACGAGTCGGTATGCGACGCTTCGGGCGGACGAATGCCGCTGAAGGTCGAAAATGAGTACCTGGCATCGATGTTGGCTTGGGAACGAGCCCCGGCGATGCCGATTGCTCAGTGGTTCAATCCGCCGTTGGAATTGCCGAATCCCGATTCGATCGAACCAGAGATGTTGCACGCGAAGCTTTGGGATGTGATTCGCCAATTGAACTCGATGCGAATCATCCTCGAATGCACCGACCACCTCAGCGACCGCCAACTTTACACGTTGATCTATCGCGACATCCTGCCGAGTTGCGAGAAAAAAGTCGACCTGCCCCGCAACTACCTCCACTGGCGATGCCTCGACGACGCCGACGATGAAACCTGGTTGCGTTACTACGCCAGCCCCGTCGAACGCCGACGTTGGCAAGAAGAGTTCGACATGGAACCGCCACCAAGCGAACCAGCTCCCTATCCCCGCCAAATGCCCTCCCGCGGTTAATCCTNNATTCGCCGTACTTGTGCCGAACGATCTCGGCCTCAATCAAATAAATCGTGTCCTCCGCCGAACTGGTGGCTAAATCGACACGCGTTCAATACTGCGAGACGCAAGCTCGGATCGTGGCCCAGCGTCGACTTCACAGCTTTCATGCTCTAGCACGCCAAGCCGGTTGTGATGCTGTCCGGACCATCCCAACCGTCGCCAAGCGAGGCCGGGCTCTGATAGCCACAAAGTGGCGAAAGATTGTAGCCCCGGGTGAGCGCTGGCTNNAGCCGAGCGTAACCCGGGGTTACCTAGGAACGGCGTTGGGCGACGAGCGATCGATTTTCCAACCAGTCGCATCATGCCGAGTCGCAACCGATCAGAACTCGCGAGCATTATGTGGCGTTCATCGACGACGGAAAATGTGTCGGACACCTTTTCCGACACTCACCTTTTCCGACACTGGATTCATG
>DIUH01000393.1:706-3645 GCA_002428205.1 Planctomycetaceae bacterium UBA6163 | reverse complement strand
GGGTTTATGCCGTAACTGCGCTGCGCTTGTTACGGCCTACGTTTGCAACCATTGTCGGACTACCGGTCAGCCGCCTTTTCCGGATACGCCGTACTTGTGTCGAACGATTTCGCCTTCGATCAAGTAAATCGTATCCTCCGCCAAGCTGGTGGCTAAATCGGCGACGCGTTCGATACTGCGTGACGCACTAAAGCAGTGAACGCCCGGAATGATGTGTTCACTCGATTCTTGCATCACTTCCTGCAACTGGTCGATGATGATGCGGTTCAGCGCATCGACCACATCATCGTCTTGAATCACCTCACGAGCCTTTTGGGCATCGCTGGTAACAAAGGCGTCCAACGCCCTACGAACCATCGAGATCGCCTCGTGGACCATCTCGTTCAACTCTTCGGGAACCGTAAAAAGCGGGAAATTGTCGAGCGATACGGCCCGCTCGGCGATGCTGCAGGCCAAGTCGGCCATTTGTTCAATTTCGGAATTGATTTTTACGATCGTGATCACTTCTCGAAGGTCCGTCGCAACCGGTTGGTGCAGAGCCAACAGTTTTAAGCACTCCTCTTCGATTTCGACCTCGCGCAGGTCAACGGAGCGGTCGGTCGCGATCACGCGCTTGGCAAAGTCGGGTCGGCGTTCGACAAGCGACCGGACCGCCAAGTCGATCATCTGCTCAACGACCCCGAATAGTGACAGCAGATCTTCCCTCAGTTCGATCAACCCGCGCTGCAGGTGCTTGGACATGTCGGCCCCGGTTTGGCATCATCGATTGATAAACGGCGTGGACATCCTGATCGCTGCGATCAATTCGTCGCCGGAACAGATCATTCTATCGTTTCAAACGTGCTCTGCGTCAGGGGATCGTTTAACCTTCTGCCGTGGCCATCGTTAAACAACAGGCCAAGTCACGCGCACCTTTAAGATCTAATTTGCCCGTCCCCAGCAGCGGTATCTCGTCAACCTGAAAAAAACTGTCGTTGGACGGTATGAACAGGTTCGGCAACCCGGCCTTGGATAACGAGGCCCGCATCTCATCAACGTTCTTTTCCGTCGGCAAGTGCAACACGATCAACCGTTCGCCACGTTTCTCATCAGGCACCGCCGTGACGCAGACACGCAATTGATCGTCCTGGTCGCCCTCACACAAACAAGTGGCCAATTCTTCTTCGATCCGAATGTGCGGCACCATTTCGCCACCGATTTTGGAAAACCGGCTTTGACGTCCGGTAATGTGAATGAATCCCAAATCGTCGATGTGCCCGATGTCACCGGTCACATACCAACCATCTTGAATCACCTGTGCCGTCAGTTCCTCTTGACCCAAATAGCCAAGCATCACGTTGGGCCCCGATATCAACAACATACCGTCCTCACCGGCATTCAATTCGACCGAATGATCATCAGGCGAAACGATCTTCGCCGCAGTTCCAGGAACCGGACGCCCCACCGATCCTTCTAAACGATCGATATGAAAATGGGTGACTGATCGAGTCGGTGGAATGTTGACGCTGACCAGCGGAGCGAGCTCTGTCGTCCCATAACCTTCGACAGGTCTTATACCAAAGCGTTTCTCAAAGGCCTCGAACAAATCGGCTGGCATCTTCTCGGCCCCAACCACCACAACATCCAACTTGGCGAACTGTTCGGGTTCGATCTTGCGCAAATATCCGCGCAGAAACGTCGGTGTGCCCAACATTACCGTCGCGCCATATTTCTCGGCCAACTTGCCAATCTGTCGCGCTTCCAGCGGATTGTAATGATAGATACCCGCTGGCCCCAGCGCCATCGCTCCCCACATCGTCACCGAATATCCGAACGAATGGAAAAACGGCAACACGCCAACCACAACGTCTTCACGCGTCAAACCGATCGCCCGACGGATCGCTTCGACATTGTGGCTGATGTTGGCATGAGTCAACATCACACCCTTAGGCTTTCCGGTCGAACCGCTGGTGAATATCAATGTCAGAATGTCATCGGGATGAATGCGATGAAGTCCTAATACCCAGTCGAGCACGAACGCGGGCAACAGGACCGCTTGAACCACCGCGACCAATTTGTCGACCTTGGAAACCTTGTCTTTCAAATCTTCTAGCGCGATCACTTCGGCATTGAGATCAAAGCTGACCTTTTCCAAAAACTTGGCACTCGACAAAACCGTCTTGATCTTCGCCTGTTCGATGCACTGGTTCAGCACCGCAGAGGTGACGGTGTAATTCAAATTGGCTGTCGTGCGGCGATCCAGCGCCATNNCGCCGCAGCGCCAGAGCGCGAATCAACATGGTCCGGCCGTTGAGTTCCGCACCGCTGGAATCGGCCGCCTTTAATCGGCCGCCGTCTCGTCGCCAAACCCGAATGATCTCGCGTGGTAAAAGTTTGTAATGAGCTCGATTGTCATACGCGGCCCGGGCGCTCAGCGCCGTCAAATGGCTCCGCAAACGATCCAACGGCGTGTCGACCGGAAGCGGTTTATCGATATACAGGGTCAACTTTCGTCGCAGCGGCCATGGCCATTTTCGAAAGAACCTGCCGCCGGAAAAGCTGAAAATACTGCCCCACATACCGTCCAGGTAAATCGGCACCATCGCCGCATCGGTTCCTTTAACGATCTTAGTAATGCCAGGCTTAAATGCCTGCACATGACCGGTACGGCTGAGCGCACCTTCAGGAAATATGCCGACCACCTCGCCCGCCTGCAGCGCTTCCCTGGCGGTTTTAAGTGCACGCCCGATCGATTTCGGATTCGCAAGCATCAAAATGGTGTCAAAGGCGTCAGCGATCCACTGAAAGGGGCCCGAACCGAAATTACCACCATCAACGACGAAGCGAACATTGCGCGGCAACATCCATAAGATCAAGATTCCGTCGATCCAGGATATATGATTGCTGAGGACGACGACGCCGCCGGTCCGAGGAAAGTTCTCCAGCCCCACAACCTCATG
>DIUH01000393.1:0-654 GCA_002428205.1 Planctomycetaceae bacterium UBA6163 | reverse complement strand
AGAATGAAAGGTGCGATGCGTTGAAAGTTGTATGAACTACTGCTATTTCGACTGAGTCAATTGCGCGATCAGGGCGTCGAGTTCCTGGCGAACACGTGGCAGGATTTCATCATAAGTGAACGCTCCGATCACCTCCGTACCCCGTTTCAGGTTGACCCGATTGGGACCACACCACAAACCGAGGTCGGCATCGTCGGTTTCACCGGGACCATTTACCCGACAACCCATCACCGCAATCGTCAATTGATACTGCTCAGCATACCGTGTCAGCTCTTTGACGTTTTGCGCCAGTTCCACAAACGCTTCGTTTTCAACGCGTGAACAGCTCGGGCAACTGATGATGTTCAAACCCGTTTCATTGATCCGCACCACCGATCGCACTCGCCCGGCGGCGATGTCGTCGATGATCTGTTGGCCAGCGGCGATCTCCTCCGGCTTGCGATCGTTTGGCACGGTCAACGAAACGCGTACCGTGTCGCCAATCCCGGCGGAAATCAATTGCTCGAAGGCGATTCGCGTCTTAATGATCCCATCGGGCGGTAATCCCGCTTCGGTCACTCCCAAATGCAACGGCACATCAGGACGCAGCTCGGCAAACCGGCGGTTCACTTCGACCACTTTCTTGGGATCGCTGTCCTTTAGTGAAACCACGAA
>DIUH01000291.1 GCA_002428205.1 Planctomycetaceae bacterium UBA6163 | reverse complement strand
TTTCAAGACCAAGGGCTGTCGCCCAAGGCGTTGCATCGCTTGATCGTGACCAGCAGCACCTATCGTCAATCGTCGCGACATCGCGATGACCTGGTCGATGTCGACCCACGCAACCTGTTACTCGCCCGTCAAAACCGTGTGCGCGTGGAAGCAGAAATTGTTCGCGACGCCGCGTTGTCGGCCAGTGGCGAACTCGACCGCACGATCGGTGGCCCGAGCGTTCATCCGCCGCAACCGGCCGGCGTTTATTCGTTCACTCAGAACGCGAAACGTTGGGTCGCGGACACCGGCGGGAATCGGTATCGACGAGCGATGTATACCGAGTTTTTCCGTTCGGCACCGCATCCTTTGTTTACCACATTCGATGCCCCTGATTTCCAAACCGTTTGCACACGTCGAAATCGTTCTAATACCCCGCTGCAAGCACTAACCGTTGCGAACGACGAAGCGTTTATCGAATTGGCGCGTGCGTTAGCGGTTCGCGTCGCTATCGAAATGCCCAAAAACGACACCACACAGCGGCTCGATCGAGTTTTCCGCCTTTCGCTGAACCGGTCGCCGACACACGATGAATTGACCATTCTGAATGATCTTCACCAACGATTGGTCGAATCGTTTCATGGCGAAGCGGCCTCAGAAGTTCAAGCTTGGTTGGGTAAAGAAACTCATAAGGAATTGCATGATGACCAAAAGGTCTCAACTGCAGCGTTGATTGCCGTCTGCCGAACGCTTTTCAATACCGACAATTTTATTACTCGAGAATAAACGTTCTCCATACTGATTAAACGTTATGAATCCTCTTCAATCCGACAAGGCTTTACTTGAGTCGACCCGGCGACATTTTTTTCAAAACTGTGGGATCGGTGTCGGTTCGCTCGCGCTCAGCCAATTGATCGCGTCAGATTCTTCGGCCGCGTTGAAGATTGATCCGACAGCGCCGATGGCTCCGCGGCCAGGGCACTTTCCGGGCAAAGCCAAGAATGTCATTTTCTTGTTTATGGCCGGTGGCCCCAGCCAACTGGACATGTTCGAAGACAAGCCGAAATTGCGTGACCTGAACGGCAAAACGCCGCCGGAAAGCTTGATGGCAGGAAAACGTTTCGCTTTCTTAAAAGGAAATGAAACACTTCTGGGATCGAAGTACAAGTTCGGCCGCTACGGCGACTGCGGAATGGAATTAAGCGAATTGATTCCGCATCATCAAAAGATTGTTGATGAAGTTTGTTGGCTTCGTGGTATGACGACCGACGTCTTTAATCACGGGCCTGCGAAACTGTTTATGAACAGTGGGTTTCAGGCTCCGGGGCGTCCTTCGCTCGGGTCCTGGGCGACGTACGGATTGGGCAGCGAATCAGAGGACTTGCCCGGTTTCGTCGTTCTGCAATCCGGGCCGCGTGGCCCCCGCGCTGGCGCGTCGCTGTGGAGCAGCGGTTTCTTGCCAACGTCTTATCAAGGCGTGCCGTTTCGTGGCCAGGGGGACCCGATTCTGCATTTACGCAGCCCCGAAGGAATCTCTCGCACATCGGAGCGACATTTTTATGATGCCGTCGCAGCTCTGAACCAAGAACGATTGAAGGCGTCGCAGGATCCCGAGATCTTGACACGGATCAATGCATATGAAATGGCCTTCCGGATGCAAACCAGCGCCCGCGAATTGATGGAGATTGAAAAGGAGAGTAGCGAAACGCTGGACCTTTACGGTGTTGAACCTGGCAAGCCATCCTTTGCAAATAATTGCTTGCTGGCCCGTCGGTTGGTCGAGCGAGGTGTGAGGTTTGTTCAACTGTATCACACCAACTGGGACCATCACGGCGGACCGACGGAGAACCTCGACAAGCACTTGCCAGAAATTTGTCGCGAGATCGATCAAGCCTCGGCGGCGCTAGTCCTCGACCTGAAACGACGCGGCTTGCTGGACGATACGCTTGTGATTTGGGCCGGCGAGTTTGGACGAACACCGATGGGTGAGGTGCGCGAAAATGTCGGCCGTGACCATCATGTTGATGCGTTTACACTTTGGATGGCCGGTGGAGGTGTTAAAAAGGGTTACATCCACGGCCAGACCGACGAACTCGGCTTCGGCGTCACCGAAGGCAAAGTTCACGTTCACGATCTGCACGCCACAATTCTCAACCAACTCGGTTTTGATCACGAACGATTGACCTATCGTTTCCAAGGCCGCGACTTCCGGTTGACCGATGTTCATGGCCACGTTGTCAATGAAATCCTCGCTTAATTCCCAGCACACGCACCAGCCGATCTGCACTCTTGTATCGTAAGCACCGTTACCCGCAGCGGCGCGGGTGCTGGCGTGATGCGTTTGTGAGCCCCGCGGCCGATCGCTTTACAACCCTTGCGTCCATGTTATCATGTCTGACATGTTGACACCACGATAGCGACGGGGGGAACGATGCAAATTGAAGCGATCGAGCGACAAACGACGGCGGATTTGGTGGTCGAGCGGATCGCTAGTGTGATTAAAGAGCGAAGTTTGGCGGCGGGTGAGCGGCTGCCGGGTGAGCACGAATTGGTCGAACAGTTGAAGGTCAGTCGCCCGGTGTTGCGCGAGGCACTCGCACGGCTGCAAAGCATGGGTTTGGTCGACATCCAGCGTGGTCGCGGTACGTTTGTTGGCAATGCGACCAGCCTGGCGAATTGTGTCCGGTTGTTGCGTTCGGCGGTAACGATTTCACCTCAGGAACTTCTCTCTTACGCACAGCTCAGGTCCGCTGTCGAAGTGCAAGCGGCTCGCCAAGCGGCAGAGTTGGCCAGCGATGAAGACGTCGCTGAGCTCGCCGCGCTGCTGAAACGATTGGATGATCCCGAGTTGCCCTATCCCGAAGCGCTGGAGATCGATTTTCGCTTCCATCGAAAACTGCTCGACATGGCTGGCAATCCGCTGATGAAAAACTTGATGGAGGTGATCTACGAGTTTGTGCTGACTCAAATGGTCCGCACGACTCCCTCCCAGCGACAAAATACAAACGTGAGAAAACTGCATAAGGCGATCCTTAACGCGGTCCGCAAACGAGACCCTGATGCCGCAGCGACCGCGATGCATCATCACATGCAAGCGGTGCTGGACCGATTGAAGAACGACGCTAACAACCAGGAAGGATCGGTGACCGAGGAGCTTGCGAAATGAGCGGCACGCAATCCTGCAAGGCATCTTTCCTGCGAGCAATTCGGTTGCTGGTCGCGACAGCGGTTGTCTGTTTGTTGCCGTTAACAAATCCTGGGACGTCGACCGCGGAAAATGCTGTTTCGCCAGCGAATGAGCTCGTCCTGACCCACTGCATCGATTGCCACGAAGGCGCTGCGGCCGAAGCTGGTCTGGATCTCACTTCGTTGCCACTGAATCTGGACCAACGAAAGTTGCGTGATCGATGGATTCGGATCCACGATCGTGTTGAATCAGGTGAAATGCCACCCGATCCGATGATGCTGGACGCGGCGACTCGCCAATCGCTGGTCAAAACGCTCGGCGATGCGATTCGACTGGCCGATCGCGCGGATGTTGTGGCCAACGGGCGAGGCCCATTGCGACGACTCAATCGCGACGAGTTTCAACAAAACCTTCGCGATGTCTTACAACTGCCGTCGCTTGATATTCGCGATATGTTGCCAGAGGATCGCGAGGAGCACCTTTTCAATAAATCGGCGTCCGCGCTCGACATGTCACGCGTCCAGTTGGCCGCTTATTTGGATGCCGCCGACGCGGCGCTGCGACAGGCGATGGCCGACGGACCTGCGCCGCCCGCGGCTACTAAATATCGTGCCGCCGGGACTCAACTGTTTTCGTCAAACAGTACCTTTGGCGAGCGGCAGGCGATGTTTTT
>DIUH01000207.1:6129-11622 GCA_002428205.1 Planctomycetaceae bacterium UBA6163 | reverse complement strand
CACGGAGTGTGCCTACTACCTTATGTTGCCCGGAATTCGACTGTTCGATCTGACGGGCCGTGTGGCTCTTGTCACCGGTGGCACCAAGGGGCTTGGCGCAGCGATGGCTGCGGGGCTCGCTTCAGCCGGCGCTACGATCGCCATCTGCAGCCGCAGTGGCGATGAATCGGCCAAGGTGGCAGATCAAATCGCGGCCGATTATGGAGTATCCGCCGCCGGATTCGCGGCCGATGTCGCCGAAACCGAACAAGTCGATCGCTTGATGGCCGATGTCTCCAATCGATTCGGACGACTCGACATCTTGGTTAACAACGCAGGAATCAATATTCGCGGACCAATCGAACAGTTGTCGCTGGACGATTTTCGCCGTGTCCAACAGGTGAACGTCGAAGCGGTTTGGTACGTGACTCGTGCGGCCATGCCGTTACTGAAGGCGAGCCCAGCGGGACGGATCATCAACTTGGCCAGCACGCTGGGAATCGTCGGCCTAGCCAATCGAACGCCTTATGCGTCCAGCAAAGGGGCAATCGTGCAAATGACGCGAGCACTAGCACTCGAGTTGGCCGACACACCGATCCGAGTCAACGCGATTTGCCCAGGCCCATTTCTGACTCCGATGAATGAACCGATCGCGGAAACCGAAGAGGCGATGAAGTTCATCGTCGGAGCGGTGGCGCTGGGACGCTGGGGCCAAATGCCTGAGATTCAAGGCTCGGTAATCTATCTGGCCAGCGACGCATCGAGCTATACAACCGGCAGCATGATGGTCGTCGATGGCGGTTGGACGGCGCGATGACATTACAATCGCCGGTGCACTGAACCTATAAGGTTTTCAGGTATTCCAGTACGGCTCGTTTTTCTTCCGCAGTCAGTGTACTCGGGTAATCGTGGCCACGATTGCTTTTGCCAAACCGTGTGGTGTCAAAATATTGGCGACGCACGGCGATATCGGTCTGCGTCAGCGGCACGCGGTCGACCGATTCGACGCTCAAGCCGACTTTTGATTCGTCGACCTCATCGGCAACCCGTCGCCAAATCTTAGGCCGACCCTCAGGATTCAAGACATCCCACAGCGTCGGCACACTGCCATTGTGAAAGTACGGTGCGCTGGCCCAAACACCATCCAACGGCGGCGCGACGTAACCATCAGGATCAATCGTCGTCTGCTGGCGTTTCCCGTCAGCCCCCACGGCAAACCAACTGTCAGCGTACTTCTGACGCCCCGCAACGGGCAACGCCGTCAAACGAACCGGATCGGTCCCGATATCATCCAGCGGAACACGAACGCTGGGGTAATGCGAATCTTCTCCATAAGTCCCATGACACGACGCACACGTGTTGTTGAAAATCTTATGCCCCGAATCTGCTAAGGTTTTGTCGATCGATAGCGGATAACGAGGCGCCTTCAGCGACATCAGATAAGAATGAATGTGTTTGAAGTCGCCTTCGTGTTTGCGATAAAAATCGGGACCGTTTTCAGGCACCAGCGTGAACTGCATCAAACCGCGGTGCCCGCGCTGGGCAAAGCCATCGATATAAAGTTCAGGACGCTTTGAAAAATGCCACCATGGTGGCGCATCCATATCATGGTGTGTGAGTGCTGAAGGGATCTCATCGATCAGATTCAGATCAGCATCACGACGGCTCATCAACCCGATGCCGAAGACCACGGCATTGGTGGTGCCATGCGTTGAACCGAGCGGGATGACCAACGATCCGAAATCCATGCGTGTAAGCGGTTTGGCCAGCTTCAGCTTGATCGCTCGCAATTCCTCCGTCATCGTTTGCAGCGCGAACCGATTGTTCGGTGCACCCGGATACGACTTGCCATAGACGGTTCCGCCGTGGCATGAAAAACAATTCATCGTCCACGTTCGCTTGCCGTCTGCGTGTTCGGTGACAACGTACTGCAGCGGATCGCCGGGCAAGTCATCCGCCAGCGTTTCCGGGCGAGTGGTCAGCCCATAGCGGTCGAAAGCCATTTGCCGACGCTGGGCGGGAGTGGCCGCTTGAGCCGCTTGGCGCAGCGGTTGTGGCCAAACTTGCCACAATTCGTCAAAGATCGCTTCGTCAAAATCGGGCGGCAAAAATGGCTTATTGACCAACAAGTCGTAGCCGATTTGTGGGTCACCCAGCAGCGCGACTGGTGAATCGGGCTGGCCACCGGCCGGCTTGGTCGAATCGGCGGCCGATAAAGCGCCAGTAAAAAACGCGGCAGAGAGAAATGCCAGTCCGAGCGAGGCGATAAGCGAACGTTTCATGGCTTCAGCGATCTGCGTTGACGGTTTGCGGGGCTGCAAAGTGTCCGTTAAGAACCGTTGTTCGCGGCTCCCGACAACGGTTCATTGTGACCGATCGTCAAGCGGAATGCGATCAAATTGAATGACTTCGATCGAACCGAACCTCAGATGGCGAAAGGAAAGCTTGGAATTGCCCCCCGCTGATGCGACGATCCGCTGGGCCCAGCGGTTGGCACTAGCGGCTGAAGTCCGCAGGATCGCCGATTCGACCTCCCCGCGGGTGATCCTGGCCGCCATGTTGCGGGGCGAATCGTTCAACTGAATCACTTCGACCGATTCCACGCGGTAGGGGCCAGAGAGCGGGAAGGCGAGATAGCGGATCTTGGCCGCATCACCACTGGCCAAAAATCGCTCGGTTTCGATCAATCCGGGGCTCAGCAACACTGTTTTTGCTTTCGCGTTTTCGTCCGCTTGAACCGAGCGCACTGCACCACGCCACCCTTCGCCGCGCAAGATTCGGCTGCGGGGTTGGCGCTGTTGCTGGACCACGTGAATCATGATCACGACGGCCATAACGCCGACCGTTATCGCAAATGGCGAGTGACGACTTGCGCGGCGAGCGTCGATCCGATTGCCGATCGTCGCAAAAAAGTGTGCCACGGCCGCACCGCTGCCCCAAGCCAGAATCGGTAGCGATGCGATCATATATCGGCGGTGAAAAACGGTGACGATGCCGGTTGATGAAAGCGTCCAGAAAAATGCCGTGGCAACGACGACCCAAGCGATCGGCCACGCCCATTGGCCGATGCGAATCGGTTGTGAGGAATCCGAAGCGGCCACTGTTCGATTACGGAATCGATCGATCAACGCGGCCACGATCGCTAGGCCTGCAGGAATGATCGCGAGTGTTTTCCATCGCCACAGCGTTTCGACCTGATTCCAGTTGCGAGCCGATGCGAACGAAGCCCATTGATCGCGATGCTTCCACGCGGCCACCAAAACTTCGCCTGCTAGTTGCCAACAAACGACCACGGTGACAAACGTCGGTACCGCGATCCACAGCCAACGCCAACGAATGTCCTGTGCGGCCAGACCGTCACGGCGGCACAGCGTCACGATCGGCCAGATCGCTGCCCAGCCCAAGACGCCGATCGAAGTCGGTTGAATCAGCGCCGCCAACGTGACCAGCGATAACAGCACGATCGCCCAAAGGTTCGTCGGCGCGTGATGGTGAAGCGACCAAGCCCAGCAGGTGATCGCGGCAATCAGCATGATCGCCGGAAAGACTCGCAGTTCGGTGCCGAAGAACAGCGAGTGGGGATCGATGGCCAGCAACATCCCCGCGATCGCCCCGGCGGCAAGGACGCGTGTTTGGTGCGCCAAGCCAGCGGCGACAACGCCGCAGGCCAGCGAGCTGAGCAGCACGCTGCTGGCCCGCAACCCCCATTCGCTGTCGCCGAAAACCTGTCGCCACACCCACAGCGCCCAGTAATAAACCGGCGTCTGATTGCCTAGCGCCGCCCGCTGGGCGACTTCGCCAAACGAGCCCCAAACCGACCAAGCCGAGTGGAGTTCGTCGACCCAAAAGCTTTCGTTGCAAAATGGCCAGCGAACTCCAAACGCAAACGCGACGACGACCAGTGCGATCGTCAACGATTGCCAGCGCGGAACCGAGATCGCATTGGCGTCATCGCAGCCGATCGGTTTGCTGGGGCGGGCTTGGTTCACGCGGCGCCGACCACCGGAGACTGCTCCGCGACACGCCGAAAGATTTCGCAAGCCTCACGAATCTGGTCGATTGAAATGTCCAAGTGCGTGACCAAACGGAACGATTGTGGGCCAAACGCGAAACAGTCGATCCCGTTTTGCTTCAGCGTGGCAACGAATTGCGCGGCGGTTCCCCACGACGGATCGACTGACACGGCGATGATGTTTGTATGAATGTCGTCGCCCAGGATCGACAGCGGTTCGCATTGCCGGATCGCTTCGCCAAGGATCCGTGCATGGTGGTGATCTTCGGCCAAACGGTCGCGATGATGATGCAACGCGTACAGCGCCCCGGCGGCCAGGATTCCCGATTGTCGCATCGCACCGCCGAACAGCTTGCGAGCTCGATGGGCTTCCTGAATGAACTCACGTGACCCGGCGAGGATCGACCCGACGGGGGCGCCAAGGCCTTTGCTGAAACAGACGCTGACCGAATCGAACGGAGCGGCCAATTCGGCTTCAGACACGCCCGTCGCAACAGCCGCGTTCCAAAGCCGCGCGCCGTCGACGTGCGTCGCCAGACCGTTCTGATGGGCCCAGTCGCAGATGGCGACGATTTTTTCTTGAGGGAAAATCCGGCCGCCGGTGCGGTTGTGCGTGTTTTCTAAACAGATCAACGTGGTGCGAACGAAATGCAAATTGATCGGCCGAATCAGCCCGCGAACCTGTTCCAGTTCGATCACTCCATGATGGCTGGGGACGGTGCGGGTGACGATGCCGGAAAGCTGGGCAAAGGCGGCTTGTTCGTAATTGTAAACGTGCGAGTTGTCGTCACAGATAAACTCAGTGCCGCGATCACAGTGAATCCGGATCGCGATTTGATTCGTCATCGAACCGCTGGGCATGAAGATCGCGGCCTCTTTCCCGAGGATTTCCGCAGTCGTTTTTTCCAGCCGATCGACCGTCGGATCGACATCGATCAGCGCATCGCCAACTTCGGCCGTGGCGATCGCTTGCCGCATTTCGGGGGTGGGACGCGTTACAGTGTCGCTTCGCAAATCGATCATGTCGAATAAACTGGGTTGGCGGAGGCTCGTGACGACGGGTAACTTACCGTATTTGACCTTACTTTTGACCAGCCAGAAATGATTTCAACCACCGATCCGTCTGAATTAATCGCTCGTGTCGACGCGCGAGTCGCCCCAAGCGGCGGTGCGACTGACGTGCTGGGGCAATTGCGAGAAAAGCTGAGCCCTCGGGGGGACGTCGTGTCGCCACGCGGCCGCGAATTGACCCTGAAGGTGTTCGGCCAACCGCTGACGCCGGTTCAAGTCGTCGATCAGATCTGCGAAGACGTCCGCACATCGGGCACCGACGCCGTTTTGCGTTACACCGCTGCCTTGGACAATGCGAACCTGACCGCCGACCAATTGCGAGTGCCGGCCGCAGAGCTCGCCAAGGCGCATGCTTCGGTCGATCCGGCGCTGATTCAATCGATTCGACGCATTCGTGACCGGATCGTCGCGTTTCAGTCCGCGATCCTACA
>DIUH01000207.1:0-6011 GCA_002428205.1 Planctomycetaceae bacterium UBA6163 | reverse complement strand
TTTATCGCATGGGCGGAGCGCAAGCCGTTGCGGCGATGGCGTATGGTTGCGACCGCGTTCCCGCAGTCGACAAAATCGTCGGTCCAGGAAACTTGTTTGTGGCGTTGGCAAAGAAACATGTCTATGGCACGGTTGATATCGACTCGTTCGCGGGGCCGAGCGAAGTGATCGTGATCGCCGATGAAAGCGCACGTGCCGATTTCATCGCTGCTGATCTGTTGGCGCAAGCCGAGCATTCGCCGGGGTCAGCGATTCTAATTACTTGGTCGCAAGAATTGATCGATCGCGTTGGCACGGAGGTCGAGCGACAGGTCGCATTGTTAGAACGCAGCGAATTGACGATCGACAGTTTGCGTTCGTTCGGTGCGATGATTTTGGTGCGTGATGAAGATCATGCGTGCGAGTTGACGGACCAGTTCGCACCGGAACATTTGCACATTCAAACCGAGCGGCCACGCGACCTGATCGCCAAGATTCGCAATAGCGGTGCCGCGTTTTTGGGGCACCATACTCCGGTGGCGCTTGGCGATTATGCTGCGGGGCCGAGCCATGTATTGCCCACCGGCGGCACATGCACTTGGGCAGCGGGATTGTCCAGCAACAGTTTCTTGCGCAGTGGCAGTGTGACTGAGTTCAGCTCAGCGGCGATTTTGGACATCGCTGATGATGTCGAGCGTTTGGCCAATGTAGAAGGATTAACCGCTCACGCCCGCAGTGTCGCCGTTCGCCGTAGTTCGTAGTACCGATAACAATACACATTAAATCCTTATAATGCCTCAGCCGCCGCTCACTCCAACATCGATGTTTCGTCCTGCACTTTCGCAGATGAAACCTTATACGCCCGGTGAACAGCCACGTGACGGCGAATTGATTAAGCTCAATACGAATGAGAATCCGTTTCCGCCGGCCCCTGCGGTCGTTAAAGCGATTGTCGAAGCGGCATCGGGGCCGCTGAATCGTTATCCGAGTCCAACGGCCGAGCCGTTCCGGATCGCGGCGGCTGAAGTTTTAGGGTTGCCAGGGCCCGAGTGGATTTTGGCCGGCAACGGCAGCGACGAGATTTTGACAATGCTGGTGCGTGGTTTCGTTGGCGAAGGCCAGCGATTGCGACTGCCACATCCCAGCTACATTCTTTATCGAACGCTGGCCGATATCCAAGGCGCATCATGGGAACAGATCGCGTTCGACCAAGATTGGTCGTTGCCAGCCGCTTTTTCCCAATCCGACGATGCGCTGCGTTTGGTTCTGTTGCCCAATCCGAATAGCCCCAGCGGTACGATGATCGCGCCTGGCGAAGTCGCGGCAATGGCCGATCGGCTCGACTGTCCGCTAGTGGTCGACGAAGCGTACGTCGATTTTGCGGATGAGAACTGTCTGGACTTGGTGCGCCAGAACGAACGGATCCTGGTAACGCGAACGCTCAGCAAGTCTTATGCTCTGGCGGGAATCCGTTTCGGTTATTTGGTGGCGCAACCTCACATCGTGGCCGAATTGGCAAAGATCAAAGACAGTTACAATTGCGACATGATATCGATCGCGGCGGCGACAGCAGCGATCACCAGTACCGATTGGTTGGCCGACATTCGCCAAACGATGGTGGCGACGCGCCAGCGAATGGAAACCCGATTGAGCGGGCTTGGGTTTGACGTTACCCCATCGCAAGCTAATTTCTTGTGGTGTCGTCATCCACAAGGGCATCACGAAGCGATGTATCTGCACTGCAAGGCCAACGGTTATTTGATTCGTTATATGAATTATGCCGATTATGGAGACGGGCTGAGGATATCGGTGGGCACTGATGCGCAGGTCGACGCCTGCATCGACCTACTGCAGCAATGGCTAGATGCTCACTAGCACAACCACCCACTCCGTGTCTTTGTGTCTTTGTGAGAGCGTGCGTCGGGACCGGGGTGGATCTCACGGAGGCACAGAGATTGGGGCGTGGGGTATCGTGTGCCGGCCGGGGTTGTGTCGTTGAGAATGGACAATCAACCAACACACACTCCGTGCCTTTGTGCCTCTGTGAGAGGTCTCGGCGTGCTGGTTATTTGGGTCGCCCTGAGGTTGTACTCATGGGAGGGTGATTGTTGTGGGGTCGATGAACTGAGGCGAAGGAAGCCGGCAGTCGGACCTTAAGAATACCACCAGTTTTTGTTCGCGATCCATTGATCGTAAAACCACAACGTCTTCTGCCGCAGCGTAAAATGTTCCCGCCTGCCACCGCGAATACTCTGGGTAACAGACGATTTGGCCCCGCACCAGTTTCGTATCCTCCTTTAACACGTCTCCGGTTAATCCGATATCAAAACTGGTTTTGTACTCTCGAGCGATCGACGCCGATTGAAACAAATCGGGGGCGAGCACTTTGATCACGTCACCGGCCAAATACAAACCGGTTCGGGTTTTAAAGAGTCGCAGGTAAAGCAATTTCCCGACTTCTTGATCCGCACCCAACGACTTATCTACTCGCAGTTTGTTGACCAGCGTTTCAACTGCTTGATCATCGCCATTCTTCAGCAACTCGATCACAGCATCACGGTCGGCCAGCGTGGGAACCTGATCCATCTTGGCCTTGTATTCCTCCATTCGCTGCTGAGCTAGCTGCTGGCGTTTCTTTTCTTCGCTCTGATACGCCTGCAACACTTCGCCTTCGAGACGATTGAGGTTGATTTCAACCGGATAAGACGTTTCGTTCGCTTTATCTTTGAACTTAACCATTAATTTCCGCTGGATTGAAGTGACCAGCCCGGCTTTATGATCAAAGCGAATCGTTCCTGAGCCAGTCAAATAAACTTGAGGCTGAAGGTTCTTGCCATCAAAGTCGATCGACTCCTCGATTACCGTCTCAGTCTCGGTCTGATCGGCACGCTTGTAATCTAAAGTCAGCATACCAGTCATCGCTGATGAGGCCGCAGTCGCACGCGAGAATGGGCCGCCGAAGGTGTGGAACGGATAAACGCCATAACGTTTGTCGCTGAACTGCAACGCCAAGTTCGTATTGCTCGATCGCGCCAACGCCATTTCGTGCTTAAGGCTCCACTGACTAGCATCGCCGGAGGGCATTTCGGGAAACGGATACGTCGAAAAACTCCATGGCAGCCCGTCAACGCCACGGCCTTGACTGCTGGCCCGCAAAACCGCGCCGCTCGGTTGCAGTTCAGCAAATCCCGCGGCTTCAGATCGTTCAAAAAGGCTGAAATTACCGAGTTGGATCAGCGGCAATTCGGTAGGATTCCCGTTAGGGACTGTCGCCTTCAAGGTTCCGCGAAAATTAACCAATAGAGAGTCGGCGACTATCCGGGAAGTTCCCGGTTGTCTCGGCGCGAACGTATAGATGACATTGCCTTCGATCGTACGAATCACGCGTTCTCCGACTCGGTTGACTAATTCGAAACGATAGACAAGCGGGGAATCTTGGTGTTGATAGGCGAGTGTGTGGTAGGTCGGGGCTTTGTCTTCAGGCTGTTCGGCCGGATTTTCTTCCGCAGGCGAATCNNACGCAGATCACTCCGGCGCAATAAAAAGCTAAAGTGACGCGAAATAACTTCTGAAATAGAATTGTTTGCATGAGGTTCACTATAAGGTTTTCGGTCGCGAAGTAATTGTCCGAATTCTACTATCCGATCCGCTTGAGCATCGATTCATTCTGCGGAAAACCGCGACAACATACCATGGGCTGCATTGACGGATAATGTTCCAAATCACTCATTGAACGTCATACACCTCGACTCGGCCGAAGTGAGGTTGCTTGCCGTCGTTGATCTTGTCAGGCTGGCCTTGAGTTCCGACGACGAGCAACCGTTTTCCGTCATTGGTAAAGCTTAAGTCGGTGACGCGATAGCCGGTCTTGAGCGTGCCGATGCGATTGCCACCGGCGAGATCAAACAGCGCGACGTTCCAGTCGCCGCCGCGCAGGCGGCCGCCCATTGCGAAATATTCACCGCCGGGATGTATGGCGAGTGCCTCCATCAAGCCTTCGCCCGATTCGCCTTGATGGGTCTCGTCCAGCTTCTTCGGCGACGATTCTTTCCATGCCCACTTTTGCCATAACTGGCGTCCATTGCCTGCCATCGGATCTTTCATGTCGCCCATGCCACATAGAAGGATTGCCGAATCATCGGGCGTGAACCGCATCGCAAAGATACCACCGAGATAACAGTGGCTTTTGATGATCCCCCAGCTTGTAAAATCAGGCGTAGTAAAATTGCTGGCCAATTCACCCGTGACACAATCCCAGACTCGCACCTCGCCCATCAAGTTCCCCGCCGCGACAAAACGACTGTCATGGCTGAACGCGACCGCTTGCACCGACGGCACGTGCGGCCACTGCTGCAGCACCTGCTGCGTTTCGGTGGAGATCAATTTCACCGACGGCTCCCGCTCGGGCGCAGGCTCGTACTTGTACCCGCCCGCCAAATACTGGCCCGTCGCTGTCGCGATCCATTTTTGATCGGGCGAAACGGCCATGTCCCATGACCAAAACTCATGGGCTTTTAGCTTCTGCTGGGACTGTTTCGTTTCGCCATCAAACCACTGCACGACGCCGTCGTATCCCGACGTGACGATTCGATTTTGTTCATTTATAAACGCTGCGGAACTGACATAACTGTCGTGGCCACCGATTCGATCAAACGATTTCGCTTCGAGGTCAGCGACATAGACGCCGTCCATGCAAGCAGCGACCAACGTGTGTTCATCGCGCGATAGCGATGCACCGAGGATCGCGGTCGGTAACTTGAAGTCGATCGTGCGGCTGAGTTTCTTCAATTCGATATTCATAGCAATACTTCCGCGATTGGCTCGACGTCGCCTTCGACGCGTTTGAAGGTGGGCAGGTCAGGCAGGTCGTAGTCCTCGCGTGGATCAATCCCGAGTGCCTTGAAGATGGTGGCAAACAACCGTCGGTTGTCGACCGCATTTTCCGTGACTTCGAATCCCATCGGATCAGTCGCACCATGGACAACGCCGCCGCGAATACCGGCTCCGGCCATCGCCATGCTCCATGCCTTGGAATAGTGGTCTCGGCCGCGAGCGTCATTCAGCCACGGTGTTCGCCCGAACTCACCCATCGCAATCACGAGCGTGTCTTCTAACATGCCACGCTGCTCAAGATCAGTGATCAATTGATAAAGGACGTTGTCGAGTTCCGGCACCAGCATTTGATGCATCTCGTGCTGGAAAACGTGATTGTCCCAAGGCATGCCGTTGGCCACCATCACAAACGTCGAACCGTTCTCGATCAAATGTCGGGCTTGCAACGCATGCTGGGCGAACGCGCCGCGACCATAACGCTCGCGGTCCGCTTCGGGCAACTGGTCGAGATCAAACAGCGGCGCACAGCTCATCAAACCCTTCACTCGTTCGAACGCGGCGTTATAACCGCTGGCCGCTTCACTTCGTTGGTCGTTCTCAAACTTACGACTCAAGAACCGCCGTAGCCCTTCGCGATCCTCGTGATCCGCCTCGGCGATCGATTCAGGTTTCAAGATATCTGGTATCGAGAATTCACCGCCCGCTCGCACTGGGCCATATTCCGCGCCGAGCCAACCGGCCCAATTGCCCGCTTTGAATTGTTTGAACTCGTTCCCTTCAGGGCACGGGTCGAGCAAGATGAACTGCGGGACGGGACTGTCGAGTTGTCCTAGCTGCTGGGCAATCACCGAACCGAGGATCGGGCGAATGAACGGTGGCCTCGGTTTGTCACCGCGTGTCAGCACGTCGATCCCCTGAAAATGCTCGTTCGGTTCGGTGCTCATCGAACGGATCACGGCCAGCTTGTCCATGATAGTCGCACACCGCGGCATCAATTGGCTGACCTGCACTCCCGGGATCGATGTCGAGATCGCGCCAAATGGTCCGCTGGTCGGCGTCCCCGGTTTCGGGTCCCACATCTCGAACTGGCTCGGTGCCCCACATAGCCAAAGCAAGATGCATTTCTTGCCGCGACGCTTCGTCTCTTCGGCGAGTGCGGGTATGGAGAACAATCCATTGAAACTTGCGACCGAAGCGGC
>DIUH01000130.1:4263-5659 GCA_002428205.1 Planctomycetaceae bacterium UBA6163 | reverse complement strand
CAAGCGGTCAACTTTCTAGTTCTAGTCTGGTTGCTGAAGCGTTTTCTTTACAAACCGATTCTCGATGCCATTGATGCACGCGAAAAGAGGATTGCTGAGACAATTGCCGAAGCAGCGGAAACAAAACAGGCAGCAGAAACGCAACGTGACGACTTTAGACGAAAGAATCAACAGTTCGATGATGATCGCGACGCGATGGTTCTCAAAATGAAAGAGCAGATTAACGTCAAACGAGAACAGTTGCTTGACGATGCGCATCAGTCGGCTGAGGCAATCAGAGCCAAACGCATTGAATCTATGCAGCGTGCGCAGAAAACGCTTGCAGACGAGATCGCCCGCCAGACACAAGACCAGGTGTTTGCCATCGCGCGGAAGACCTTACGAGACTTGGCCGACACGAGTCTTGAGGAACGAATCACCCAAGCGTTCACGCGTCAATTGCAAGACATGAACGGCAGCAGCAAACAGGACCTTGCCGACGCGCTGACAAAGTCGTCTGAACCGGTTCGTGTGCGCAGCGCCTTTGAATTGACGGAGGAACAGCAAAATGCGATCCGGCATGCGATTCAGGAAATATCAGCAGGCGAGACACCGGTTCATTTCGAGGTTGCAACCAACGCGATTGCGGGCATCGAATTGACTTCCAGCGGACGCAAGATTGCTTGGAGCATTGATGAGTACTTGACTTCGTTGCAAAAGAGCATCAGTGAATTGACGAATCTGGACGCGAATGTTCAAGAAGTGAATACTGAACTAGAAAGCGAACCGGTCTCATGAGTGAGTTCGCCGACGATCTTCATGCTCTGCTTGAATCGACATTCACCAGGATCGGCCGTGCGACGGATACGTTCACACATCAGCTTATCCCACGCGACGTGGGTGCCATCGCGTCGGTCTCGACAGGGATTGCAAAAGTTTCTGGACTACCTGGCGTTGGCTATGAGGAACTCCTTGAGTTTCCCGGCGGTGTGTTCGGCATTGCATTCAATGTCGACGAAGACGAAATCGGCGTCGTGTTGCTCGGGGATTATTGGCAGTTACGGGCTGGTGATGAAGTTCAGCGAACGGGCAGAGTGATGGATGTCGGTGTGGGCGATGGTTTGCTGGGGCGAGTCATCGATCCGCTGGGTCGACCGCTGGATGACCTGGGGCCAGTCATGATCGATCAGCGGTTGCCCATCGAACGACCTGCCCCAGCGATCATGGACCGCTTGCCGGTTACGGAGCCACTGCAAACGGGTGTCAAAGTGATCGATGCACTAGTTCCGATCGGACGCGGACAGCGAGAGTTGATCATGGGGGATCGCCAAACCGGGAAAACTGCGATCGCTATCGACACGATCCTTAATCAGCGTGGTCAAAACGTCCTTTGCGTTTATTGTGCGATTGGCCAACG
>DIUH01000130.1:3515-4212 GCA_002428205.1 Planctomycetaceae bacterium UBA6163 | reverse complement strand
ATTTTATGGAACAAGGCCGCGATGTGTTGATCGTGTATGATGACCTGACCCATCATGCGCGTGCTTATCGTGAACTTTCACTGTTGCTGCGCCGTCCGCCTGGTCGCGAAGCCTTCCCTGGCGATATCTTTTATATTCATTCGCGATTGTTGGAACGATCCACTCACTTGAGCGAAGAACTTGGCGGCGGCTCACTGACCGCGCTCCCCATTATTGAAACCGAAGCGCAGAACATCTCCGCCTACATTCCGACCAATATCATTTCCATCACGGATGGCCAGATCTACCTCTCTCCGGCGCTGTTCGACTTGGGCGTGTTGCCGGCGGTCGATGTCGCGAAGTCGGTTTCACGCGTGGGCGGCAAAGCGCAGCTCGCGGCCTATCGCGCCGTCGCGGGTGATCTCAAATTAGCCTATGCCCAGTTTGAAGAGCTGGAGAGTTTTGCGCGTTTTGGTGCTCGCATGGACGATGATACTCGGCGGTCCATCGACTACGGACAGCGAATTCGCTCTTGTCTCAAGCAACCTGAGTTCGCGCCGGTAACCGCCGTTGGCCAGATCGCGGTCCTGGTGGCTCTCACATCGAGATTGTTCGAATCAGTCCCGCTCGACAAGATGCCCGCTGCTGAGACGGCCGTGCGAGAAGCCGCGGTTGATATCTCGTCGGAAATTCAAGATCGACTTCAGAGTGGGGAAAA
>DIUH01000130.1:0-3428 GCA_002428205.1 Planctomycetaceae bacterium UBA6163 | reverse complement strand
GTCGCCGCATCGAGCATCACACAATACGAGAACTCGGTGCGGGCTCTCGCCGACTACGCCCGAACTGTTGAATTGGGCTTGAGCGTCTGCTTTAAGCAAATCGGACCAACGTCACTACTTCCTCAAACAACGGTGGCCTCGAAGAAGCACGTCATTGGGGCGGTCGTATTCGGGACCGATCAAGGCTTGGTTGGGCGGTTCAACGATGTGGTCGCTGAACATGCCGTCAGCACTTTACGCAAACTTCCGGGGGAGCCTCAAGTCTGGGCCGTCGGTGACCGCGTTCAATATCATCTTTTGGACGCGGGGCTACCATTGTTAGATGTCTTTCCTGTTCCTACGTCTGTTAAAGCCATTACCCCACTGATTGGACGTATCCTTCAGGAGAGTGAAGAACATCGTGGGTCGAACGAAACCACCGAGTTGCACCTCATCTACAATCGGCCGGTTTCTGGTGCAGTCTACGCGCCGGTCAGCCAGCGTCTGCTGCCCTTGGATGCGACGTGGCAAAGTGGGCTAGCGCAGACGCCCTGGCCAAGCAAGAAATTGCCGGAGTTGATCGGAGGTGGAACAGCGACGTTACGTGCACTGATTCGCGAATACCTTTTCGTTTCCTTGTTCAGAGCATGTGCTGAATCACTTGCCAGTGAAAATGCCAGCCGTTTGGCCGCCATGCAACGGGCCGACAAGAACATCGATGAATTACTCGCCGACCTGAACAGTAAATACCATCGGCTTCGTCAAAGCACGATAGACGAAGAGCTATTCGATGTTGTTTCCGGATTCGAAGCGATTCAATGAATCCTTTCGATTTCCAACGGAGTTATTTAAAGAGCACTAAATAAGTGGTTCCAAAGTTGAACGCACAGATCCGAATAAAGCAGTAGGTAGCTATGTGCTCTCGAAGGATGGGTTGGGACCAACAAAGTGGGGCATGAGCTTTAATGAGGTTGTTTCATTAATCGGCAAACCCAACTCATTCGAAGCCAATCCGACGATGGTACCGGAAATGAAAGACGGTCCGCCAGTGGTTGTTCCTGGCCAAGGATTTAACCTGATCCCGGCAGAACCTCCACACCAAACAATTGACATGCATTATGAATCTCGAGGCTTCAGAATTTTCGTATCTGAGCTCGAAGGGGTAGTGTCAGTACAGTGCTACAATGGACGAATTGGATGAAGTTTCCCCGGAGAAACAAATGAGGGTATTAAGATTGGTTTGACTCGCGAGGAAGTGCGAAACATTCTTAATTTAGATCGAATTGAGGATGGCAGATTTCAGTTTGAGCAAAATCGCCTGAGCGTGATGGGAGCCTCAGCAGGGATGAAAGCAGGAGAATGAAGCGACAGTTGTTGCTGGTTTGTCAGTGACGCATGTTTCTCTCCCAAATCCCGCTGTATTGGTAGTGCAGGTTTTCTGGTTTGAACATGCCGAAGTTGGCGGGGCATACGAAGAGGCAGCCGCAATCTTCTTCGATGCAAGTCCGGCACAGCACGTCGGCCAGTCGCGAATCCGCTTCCGAGCATTTTGATCGAGCCCGCCACCATCTATCGGCGGATCATCGTTTTCGCCGAGCAAGTCACCGCCGAGTACTTCGTCAGAACCGAAGGCCGCAGTCCAACCGCCGACGAATGGAAAGCCCGCCACGAGCAACCCGACCATTACAAGCATTGGTCGCGTGCGGACGGGTTGTCCGCCGCGACCGCAAACAGTCCCGATGTGCGGCGAACCCTGCAAAACCGCTCGCTGCGACGACTTTTCGCGTCGTAAACGGCAAGCTAGGGCTGAGCTAATGGCGTGGCTAGCGAGCGTCTCGATCGAAAGTGTAGGGGTATCTCGCGATTACCGGCCACATCACTTAACCTCACATGTCTCTTTCGTGCAGCGACCGGTGAGGCGGAGACGGTGTTTGGCGAAGACTTGGTATCCAAGGTCAAGTGCGTGCGAGATACCAGGGAGACGGGTGGGCCAGACGAATGGACCGAGACCGACGGCGGCGTAGAGTTGGCGGAATACTTCGACGCCTATGATCCACCTGCCTGGATTGCCGTTCTCGTCCGGTAAACGGCCGTGAATTTCGTCCATGAAGTCGGTATGCGTTTTGCCGAACTCGCTGGCTTGGAAGTCGACTGTCGCGATGTCCGTGAATCGAATCCGTCGCTTGCGATCAAGCCAGCGCAACATCTTGATCTCGCGTAAGCACAGCGGGCAGTCGCCGTCATAAAAGACTTCCACTCGCCAGTCCGAAACTTGCATTGTGTTTTCCATAAGTCGCGTTCACCGAATCGAAAATGGCTCTTCAAACAGCTCAGTCGTCTACATTGAGCATAGATGATTGAACAGTGCGGCTGGTTGAGCCGTCAAAACTCTAGCTTTAAACAGAGGGAAACGATGTCAAGCGAACTGAGGGGTAAGGTCGCCGTCGTCACTGGGGCGGCGGCGGGCATTGGGCTGGCTTCCACCGAGGCGATGCTGGCGGCCGGTGCGCGAGTCGTGCTTGTCGACCGCGATGAACAAGCTTTGAAGCGTGTCTGTGATCGTCATGGGGCTGCGGCAATTCCGATGGCGCTGGACTTGCTCAACGCGAAGGCGTGCGCGGCCTTGGTGCCGCGGGTACTCGAAAAGATCGGGAAAATTGACATCCTGCACGCCAATGCCGGCATTTATGTCGGCGGCGATCTTGTCGATGCTGATACGGATGAAATTGACAGGATGCTGAACCTAAACATCAACGTTGTGATGAAGAACGTTCGCGATTGTTTGCCGCATATGATTGAGCGTGGCTCGGGCGACATCGTGGTGACCAGTTCGCTGGCGGGGCATTTTCCGACTCCCTGGGAACCGGTCTACGCGTCGTCCAAGTGGGCGATCAACTGTTTCGTTCAAGTCATGCGGCGTCAGGTCTTCAAGCATGGCATTCGTGTCGGGGCGGTCTCGCCTGGTCCGGTTGTTACTGCGCTGCTTGGTGATTGGTCAGAGCAAAAACTCAATGACGCAAAGCAAGCTGGCAGCTTGATCGAAGCGTCAGAAGTAGCTGATGTCGTGATGTTCATGCTGACGCGCCCGCGAAACGTGACGATCCGTGACGTGGTCATCATGCCGACCAATTTTGACTTGTGATCACATAGCAATGCGATCGGGTTCGCTTCGCCGATTCGCAAGCATTCAAGTTAACAGCTCCCAAGCGTGATCCCGAGTCGCCGGCCTTGCTCTTCGCTCCACTCGAAGAGCTCGTCGTTGTTTTCGAATTTGCGTTCTGGACCGTGACGCGGAAAAGGTGTCCGACACCTTTTTGATCGACGGTCACGCCGGCATTCCAATAGGTTGCGACTCGTTATGACTCAGCAGGTTGGTAAATCAATCGCTCGTCGCCAGCTTCCGCAACCACGTAAACCCCGGGTTACGCTTGACTCGCGGAGCTCGTCTT
>DIUH01000048.1 GCA_002428205.1 Planctomycetaceae bacterium UBA6163 | reverse complement strand
AGCCCAGACGTTGGTACGCGCTGGCAAATGCCACAGGATCACGGCTTGGAAAAGTCGCTCGACATGACCTGCATCGTCCCAGCGGCCGCAAACGCGTTGTCGACGGGCGAACCGGTTGTGATCGAATCGCCGGTGGTCAATATCAACCGCACCGTCGGCACGATCTTGTCGCACGAAGTGGCAAAGCGATACGGCCAAAAGGGTTTGTCCGATGACACCATCCGTATCCGACTTTCCGGTTCCGCCGGACAAAGTCTTGGCGCGTTTTTGGCACACGGCGTGACGATCGAACTTGAAGGCGACGCAAACGATTATGTTGGCAAGGGGCTTTCCGGTGGTCGTGTGATCGTCTATCCACCAAGGGAAAGCAGTTTCTTGGCCGAGGAAAATATTCTGGTCGGGAACGTCTGTTTGTACGGTGCCACCGGCGGTGAAGCGTATTTCCGAGGCCGCGCGGCTGAGAGGTTCTGTGTCCGCAACAGCGGTGCGACTGCGGTGGTGGAAGGCGTCGGCGACCATGGTTGTGAATACATGACCGGCGGAAGCGTCGTGATTCTCGGCACCACGGGACGTAACTTTGCCGCCGGCATGTCCGGCGGGATCGCTTACGTCTGGGAAGACGAGAAAGCATTCCGTTTAAACTGTAATCTTGCAACCATCGAATTGATGAAGATCGTGCCTGGCGATGACGAGGAAGAACAGGTCAAGGAACTGATCCGTAAACACCACGAGTTTACCGGCAGCGAGCAGGCGGCGCGAGCATTGGACAATTGGTCGGCCTTCATCAAGAAGTGCGTCAAAGTGATGCCAACCGACTACAAGGCAGTGCTCGAAGAACAGGCCAGGGCGAAGTCCAAGGCCGAGCCCGCCGCCGTTTAAACGGCGCTCAGCGCTTTGATTGTCATACCGCGGTTCAATGCAAATTAGACCGCCGGTATGACACACTTGCCCTCAGGCCGGTCCGTAGTAGAAACCGCCAGATTTACTCGAGCAAGAGTATTTCTGGCGAATTCGACTATCGATTAAGTCAACGCGTTGGCAGGGCACTAATCTTCGTTGTCAAGAATGATTCTAACGTCAGGCATTTCGTCAAAGAACTGCACAACAAGCGGCTTGAACTTGGAGACTTCGACTCGAACCTGTGCGCTACCGGTTTGGTAAGGGCCTGATTCGGGTTGGTCACTGCCCATGCCGTAAGCGGCAAAAACAGTCGTAAGATAAACAAATCGACCGGTTTTTGGGTCGTACATCAACGGCTCTCTATGATCTTGCTTGGTTCCTAAAAGCATGGCGTCGTTCGTTCGATAAAAACTGACGTTCTTAGGGTGAGACCCGTCCTCGCCACGTATTTCACCTGTCACCATGACACGGGTGCCGCCATCAGCATGTCCAGTAGAATTTTTGCTGAGTCTCCGTTCATCGACATTGGGCCAAGCTGATGCCGGGCGAAATTCTACCGGTCGTTTTGAATCGATGACTACGACGAAGTCAGCCTTCTGTCCGCAGGCGCGTTTGCATGCGGACAAAAACGTTTTATTGTGGTTGTTCGAGTCTGCTTCCAGCTTTGTGATTTCTTCAATAAAGCGACGGTCGCCTAGCATACCCATGATATTTGCCGGAAGCGATTGCGACGACGCTAGCCAATCCCGAGTCTTGTGTGGCTGGTGTTGGTATTTGCACAGAAACGGAAACAATCGCGCGGTATGCTTCTCAAGCGATTGAACGAGGCTTGGATGCTTGGCCTGCAGTAATTTTAAAGCATCAGGATGTTCTAACAGAGCCAGGGCGGCGATCGCCGATTCGTCTGCTGACAATTCGTCCGCGCGGTTTACTAAAGCTTTCGCCGCCTCTTCGGTCAGCCCAATATCGTAGAGCACATACAGTTTTGAATACCGATACTTATGGCTTCCATCTTTCAGAATTGTCTCAACGATTCTCTTCGAATAGGGGCGGGCACGATCGTGGTAATACTCCAGCAATAGGCTCGCTGACGAATGCTGGTTGAAGTCTTGGCCGGATAAGTTCTCAATCAGCCGGTCAATTACCAAGTCGATTTTGGGCCAGACGTTTGTCCGTTGCTGCGAAACATACCAGTTGACCGTAGGGTCGCCGCTCTTAATACCAGCCAAAACGGCTGCCTGAACAGCCTCTGAAGACCTCGGCGCATGGGTCAAGGCGATTGCAGCGTTCTTTCGCACCTCCGATTCCGGGTCGGCAATGCCTCGCTGAATCGCTCTTGCAATCTTATCAAGATCGACATCGGTAATCGGCGGCTTATTTGTTTCTGGTGCCACCGGATCAATTGATACGTCGGAAAAATCCGCCAAGGTATCTGGTTGTCGATTCCAGAATCTGGCAAGCGACTTGAATCCAAACACTCGATCGGACATCGCCTCAGAATCCGTTTTCGCAATCAACTGCGGCAGCGGCAAGCTGTCTTCCGCCGTTGTGATGACTGTGCAGGCTAGCCAAACCGCAACGGTGATCATTGACTTTAGCGCGTTGTGACCGTTGGCCGCATGACGGTTGCGAAAGACGAAGCTAGTGGACATCAATAAGCCCTATACCAAGCTGTTGCTATATTGTTTCGGTAATTTGCTAAGGCAGCCAGAATTTACTTGTCTTGGCCGGATGGCGGTGAAGGATTGGCAATGTCAACTGCGCACAACTTTCTCGATTCCGTTCAAGGGGTTTGCTGTGCGACGTATTTTATGGCAATTGCGATGAGCCATGCCGCTATGACTGGAGTCGTCGTCATTGTCGTCCACCAGTCCACTTCATCGCCTCGAATGAATGAAATGATCAAGGCCCCGATCAGCAAACATATCGGAATGCCGATTGCCATTTCGAAATACCAAAAGGCCAATTGAGGGTGGAAATAGGATTGAACTTCGAAATGAATGTATCCAATAATCAGCAACGAAAACAACAGAAACCCGGTCCAGGCGAGACGCCAAGAGAAGGCTTGATGCTTTGATTTAACAATAGCCCATAGAAGAACAGGCAAACTTGCGATGTAACCGAAATGTACAGCAAAATCTCGATACCAGATGCCGAAAATAATACCCCGATTGTCAACAGCACCCTGGTCGAGTTCGGTTTGCATTCGGAAATGAGTGACGGCACCGGCAATGAATTCGAGACTCCAGTTCAGGATGCACATCGTCGCAAACAGCAACGCGAGTGTCTTTCCAGGGCTAATCCAAAAGTTGTCTGTTCGAATCGCTAAGATAAANNATTATAGTAGAACGAGTCGGCTGTGAATCGTACCCGCTCAATGCTTCGTGCAACAAATAACGAAATGCCAATGCCTGCTGTCAGCAGCATTAGATGCGATATTCCCAAACGTTCGCTGTTTGCAGGCGATTCAGTCATTCGATCGGTGTCACGCTAGTGTCTTATTGCGACGCATAAAACTTTGGGCTAACCATAGCGCGCCACACAAGGACATGGCGATGTCCAGGCCGGATTGCCGGCGTTCTTCCAGCCAATCGTCGACGCGATCGCGGTGAACCAGATGGATTTGAATCAGTTCTCCGTCCACGCCGCCACCGGCATGCACCTGTCGTAAGCCTTCTGCCAAATAGACATGCGAAACCTCGTCGGTCAAGCCGGCTGATGAAGACGCGGCGGCTATGAACGTGATACGGTCAGCGACAAAACCGGTTTCTTCGATCAGTTCGCGACGTGCCGCTTCGGTAAAATTTTCGCCAACGTCACTCGCTGTGTCGCTCGTGATATCAGTCTCTGTATCACCTACCAATCCGGCCGGAAGTTCGACGCATCGTTTGCCCACCGGTTCGCGATACTGTTCGATGAATACGATCTCGTTGTCATCTGTCACGGCGACAACAACGACAACCGCTTTCGCATTGGTCCGCTGGGCATATTCCCAGCGCCCGGCTTGCATGATGTTGATAAACCGTCCACCGCTCTGTCTCTTCCGCTCGGTGAAGTTGACTGAATCACGATGTTCGGTTAACCAACGATCGCTGGTCACGCATCGAACCCCCGCCTGTTTCATTTCATCAATCGCTGCGGCGCAATCACCCGGTCGTAATTCCACACCGCGACAGCCATCTTCGATCAACCACGTCCGCAAGCCGAGCCGACATGAATCCAGTGCGGTCGCTCGCACGCAATAGTCGGTCGCCAAGCCAAGGATATAAGCATCGGTCACCTTGCGATC
>DIUH01000107.1:2886-16931 GCA_002428205.1 Planctomycetaceae bacterium UBA6163 | reverse complement strand
CACTGCCTGAGTGGGGGTCAAACGAATCAAACCCTGTAAACTGAGAATCCGCCCGCATCGCAGCCTCCTTGCCGTCGCATATTGTCGGTGATTTGCGGCTCAAAGCCGCTGGGCACACGATCCTCGCATGCCTGGTCCGCCGATCGATCGGTTACCACCTCCGATTCGTCTCGACGCCCGCTATTGTTCCGATCAAGGCAAGCGAGTCAAGTCGAACTTTAGTTTTCGCAAAAAATCTTGTTGCGAAACACCCCAACAACTGCTGCCCGGATTCGACTTCAACAGCGAACTAAAAATCATTGTCTGGCGAATCGCTCGGATTTTGCTGTGGTGGCCGAGGCGGATTTCGCTGCATAGAAAGCTGGCGCATCGCTTGGTGTAACGATTCCAGCAATCGAGGTATCTGGCCAGCAGCCATAAAAACTCGCGAACTGACAGCCGATTGCGGATAAAAACTGGTCAGAAAATCGAGTCCAAACTCGCTTGCACCATGTCCGATCATCACTCCGTTGGCATACGCGCCGCTCAACACCGCATCCGGAATCTTAAGATCATCGTAGATTTCCTGCGGAGTCGGTCGCCGCACCGGCACCGGCACCGCAGCAGGCTGCTGTTCGCCGGATTCGTCACCGGGCGTCATGTTCTCTTTTTCCCTTCCAGAAGCTGAGCCGGGCCCTGGCGTTGGCATTGTAGAACCGGGAAAGACATCCGTCGAACCGAACGCCGAACCGAAATTGCCTCCACTTTTAATTGGCGGCTGTCCAGCGGGCCCAGTTTGAGGCGATTGCGGAGGCTGGGCAGGCTGTGAAGATTGGTGCGGCGTTGGCTCAGGCAAAACTTGCGGGACGCCGGTTGCACCAGCCGCTGTCGCTGGACCGGAAAACCCCGGCGGATGCGGTGGCGGACCAAATCGATCTGTGTAAATCGCTAGGTTCTTTCCAAGGGCCTCAATAAACTGAGGCATCACCGGATGCGGAATAATCACGCGCGCAGCGACACGATGCGGACGTCCAATCGTCTGCAAGAAATCAATGATAAACTCCGTTGGACCGGTAACCACAATAGCGCCCGTGCTGAAAACCCCCGTGGCGACATGATCCGGAACGCGAGCCCGCAATTGGGGTGCTCGGTCTGCGGGATCAGGGCGATCGTCGGACGAATGATATCCGTCAGTCATAACATGCGGCCTATCGGGTTTGTCGATTCAAAACGGGCGTCAAAAGAAAAACGGATTTAACCGTATTAAACACGATCCTACGTTTTTGTGCCGCCAGTGCCGAGGCCCAGCGGATCGCTTTCTTCTTTTGTTGGCGGCACCCAACCCGACAAGCGACGATACTCATCCAACACCCGCTCGGGCGTTGCCAATCGTTGTGGCAAAACGCGTTGCCCCAGCAGCACCAGGTGTACCAAGAATGCCAGTGCCGCGGCGCTGGCGACAATGTAAACCACGATCGGATCGATTGCCCCGTTAGCCGCTCGCTCCAGCGTCCAGACCCAGTTGCTCGCTTGCCAAGCGGAGTATTCAAACTGGCGATAATCGTTCCAGTGCAGGGCAATCGAGTAGGGAACCACGGCCATCAACAGCAGCACGACCGCAAGCGCCGCCATGCCGACCCTAACATTCACGGCGTTACGCGTTCGTAAAAAGGAGATCAAAACCCGCACGCCCACCAGGCCGAACGTTAAGTATGAAACCAACAACACGCTAAGCTGGAAATGTGTCGCGCCCTGCGACACTGCCCACGGCCCCATTGGCGCCATCTGAATCATAATAAAATGCATCGAACCGACGCAGGCCGCCAGGCAAACGACGGTAAAGATCAATCCGGTCGCGGGACCAGGCGTCAACCAAGTCCACAGCAAACGGGTCAGAAATGTTCCGGGCAATTCACGCCTTATCCGCGCCGTCATTGTCGGCGCCTCAGCACACATCATCGAGCCGACAAAAGCCCAAAACAAAACGAAGTAAGCGGTCGCAATCGATACAATGGCTGCACCGTCGTATGGGTTTTGTGTTGCTAGACCATCTGTCAATTCGCGTACAAAACCATTGGCGACAACCAACACACAAAACAGATGCAACAAAACGGCAACCCGAATTCCAGTCGATCGGTTCTCGCTTTCCGGTGTCAACTTTGCGGTTGTCGCCATCAATAAGATAAAGAGGAACGAAGCCAGCACCGCGATAGTAGCGGCGATCAGCGAAAACAGGTCGGTGCCTTCAATCGGAATCCCAAACTGGATCAAATTCATTGCAAACGATCCGATCGCAAACTCGGCGCCAACCAATAAAGCAATCGTAGCCAGCAACGATGCAATCTGGCCCATGCGGCCCTGGGACACCGGAGCCATCGCCAAAGCGAATATCGTCAATCCTAGGCCAGCTAAGATCAATATCCCCATCAGCAACGCAAGTGTCGGCAAGTCGACACCACGCAAAGTGTAGGCGAACGCTACGCAGGGAAACAACGCAACAAAATAAAGCAACATTTGCAGCGCTGCACTGGCCAACTTACCCGTCACAATCTGTCGCGGGCTGAGCGAAGTGATCGACAACAACTCAAGCGTCCCGTCATCCACTTCGCCTTCTAACGACCGATAAGCCGCCAGCGGTACAACCAACAGCATCGGAACCGCCAGCACAAAGTAATAACCGGTCAACATATAAGGCGCTGACGGCATGTAATAAATTTGCGGCATCGAAAGTAGTGCCCCGACCACCGTCCAAGCCAACGATGCGAATAGCAGCAACGAAAAGGTCACAACAAACTGTCGACTTTTCAAGGCCTGGCGAGTCTCCTTCACCAAAATCGGATTGACCGCATCACCGGCACGTGTAGCCCAAGCATCAAGTTTCTTCAACCATATCGGTATCTTATCTTCTGCCGCAGTGCCACGAAGGATCTGCGCCAAACTCGGATCAATGCTTTCTTCTGCGATTGCCATCACTGCACCAACCCTTCGGTAACCTGCAAGAACACGTCTTCCAGACTCTTAGTCCTTGCCGTCACTTCCGCGATCTCAAATCCGGCAATGATAAGTTCCTTAACCAATGCCGCTTGAGCGGAGACTTCGCCTGAAAATTCCATTCGTATCAGTTGTCCGTCAACTACCAAGTTTTGAACATTTGCATGCGTCGATAAATGCTTTGCCATATCGCCAGCGCGATCCAGCACGCGAAAAATCAGCTCGCGGTGCTGCTTGCGTTCGCGTTGGATTTCCTCCACCGACCCGGTCGCCAGCAATTGCCCTTGTTCGATAATGCCAACCGAATCACACATCTCGGCAAGTTCAGTCAAAATATGACTGCTGACCAAAACAGTCTTCCCGCGTGCGGCCAGCTCACCAATCATTCGCCGCAATTCGATTCTCGCCCGAGGATCGAGCCCTGCGGCCGGTTCGTCTAAGATCAAGACCGCAGGATCATGGATCAATGCCCGCCCCAAACAGAGCCGCTGCTTCATCCCCTTGCTCAATCCTCGAATCGGCTTTTCCGCCATTCCCCGCGTGCCGGTAAAGTCCAACACCCAGCGCAAACGCCGTATTCGGTCTCGGCCAATTAAACCGTAAGCCCGAGCAAAAAAATCGAGATACTCCCAGCAATTCACATCGCGATAAGTGCCAAAGGAATCTGGCATATAACCGAGCCGGTGACGTACCAATTCGGGATCGTTGATCACGGAGAACCCATCGACGAACGCTTCGCCATAGCTTGGCAAATCGAGCGTCGCCAAGATCCGCATGCTGGTCGTCTTCCCAGCACCATTGGGGCCGATGTATCCAAAAACGTGCCCGCGACGAACCGAAAACGAAATATCACGTACCGCCTTGGTGGGACCAAAAAAACGGTGCAATCGTCGCAATTCGATACACACCGAGTCGTCGGTATGCACAGTCGGAATATCAACGCCACTGGAAATCATTGCACGTCTCCGATCACATAGTGAATGCTTTCCACTAACCGTGTACCCGGCGTGGCAACGCAATCCGGCGATATGTCGGCGACCGCAACGAACATCAAAGGGGGCAACTCGGATCTCGTTTGCAAAGTCTCACGCAGCCAATAATCGATATGAGATTCACCAGCACTTGCCCGCGTCATCGTCAGAAGACTTTGAAACGGTTGGCTGACTGTTAAATTAGATACCAAGTCAAGGGGATTACGGCCACGCCTGCCACCGCGAACGATCCCTGGCGGCGCCACAGGCATTTGACGCATATAAAGCTCACTTAACTTTGCCGATAAACCGACATCTTCAATCAACCGGGCGCTCTGCGTTGATCCGGCGGCAAGGGCTTCGCAGGTCCAATGCGTCCCTTCCGAATCGCAAACAACAACTTCTCGTAGATCATAATCGAACCTGCTGGTAAGGTTTGCTATGCCGGTACTACTATTAACCGCTATTGACAACCCGCCAGCATTCTCAAGTGGCCGGTAAGCGACAAATTGACACTGTTGGCGTGACGGAAAGAAACCGCTGCTTAATTGGGTTCCTTGATCGCTTAGCGTGATCGTGCCTTGGGTGCTTTCGTCCCCAAAGTTCATCCTGTACCAATTTGGAAAATCAGTGGTGCGATACGGCTCCACACGAGTCGATGGCGGAAATCGCAACCCATCGCCAGGGCGGAAGCCAGCAAAATAGGTTGAACGCCAATATTGAACCGCACCACCATCTTGCTCGCACACCCACGTCACCTGACGAATTCGCGCCTGGGTTCCAAGCCCGTCGGCAATCACTCCATAAACAAACAGGATCAAAGTTGTCCCTGCCGCCAACACAGGTGCGACGAAAAACATCAAATAACCGCGACCAAGCTTCGTTAATTTTCGATACGCGACCGGACCAACTAAGATTACAAATAAAAACAACAGGCCAATGAACGTATAAACAGGTGGCTGTGCAACGCCGGGAATCGTCCAATTCCAAAACCGCGAATCACCAGCGATCGGATCGACACCGCGATTGACGACGCCCGATAAACGCGAACCGGTCTCTTCTTGCATCTGACGCCACTGAAAATAGCTTCCCCGCGTCGAATCATCGCGTGAACAGCAAACGATGATTCCCGAGCCTACAGCGATAGGACTGAAATCCGACGCAGAGATCCCGCTTCCCAAATTCGATCTCAGGATTGACATGTTCTTCTGCCAAAACGGATTGTTAGGATCGAGTCGAGACTGCAGCGAAGTCGCTAGGCCTTGCCGTAGGTGCAGCGGCGAATTGCTGTACGCAGCGTTGATGATGACGGTGAAATCGGGCATGGGAAAAGACAGTCGCTTCTGGGCGCGAATGCTGCCTGGATTGGTGAATGCGGCAATCGCACTTTCCGCCAAACTGTCAAATGCTCGACCGCTTGCATCCGCTGCCACACTCGATTCGCTTTCATCTTCAATCGTTGGCTTGGCGCTTATCCGGAATCGCTGAGCAACCGTTTCGGCCGACGGCGTATTGACTAACCAAAGCGCGCCGCCACAACGAACGTACTGGCGCATGGCCAGTGCGACCTGCGGTTGATTCTTCTCGATCGATTCCCAAGTCGTCCAGTCCGTAATCCAAACATGACACTGTTGCATCCCTTGCCACTGACTGGGCAACTCTTCGACCGTTCGGTAACGAAAGCCCGCTATCTCACCAAAGATTTTCAACAGCGAGGGCAAACTCGTGTTGGTCGTCAAATCCTCTGCAAAAGCGAGTTCAGGAATCAACGACAATAACAAGACGCGAATGTCATCCATATCACTCGCCTGGCTGACCGCACCAAGCGACTGCGAACCCGGCGTTGCGATCCAACCGAATCTTGCAACCGCCGAATCCATCCATATGGATTCCAACCAATCACCGTTATACGGTTCATTCGAATTGTTATACCAGGTCGCGGTTTGCCGATCCGTATATCCGGCAAGCGGTTGGCCGTATTCCGATACGGTTATCCGCATGTCGCCGCGAAGAAACCATTTGGGCAAATAAAATGTTTGGTCAACCTGAGACTGGCCGCTGACAAGCTTGACCGCAAACTGATAATTCGCCGCAAAACCACTGGGCGTTACCGTCTTAGGATCAAACGTCACCCGCAGCGTTAACTCGCGATCCTCTTGGAAAGTCGAATTGGTTGGGGTAACTAAAACTCGCATCGGCAAATCGCCGAACTGGGTCAGCCGTTCGTGCCACACTTCGACCCCAAACCCGACCGGCGCAGCCCCACCGGTCGGCAATGAAATGCGTTGTGCGGAAGTCAGTGGACCTGAACGGGTTGGAGTTTGGCCGAGCGTAGGTTCGTCACAAATCGCTGCGACCAGCAAGCCGGCGATCGCAAAAAGGCTAGTTCGCAGCGAGTTTCGAATCGATCGCCGTGTTCTCGCGCCGACAGCCCAAAATTTTCCTTCGATGTTAATGGCGTCGCCCACCGGGTAGATAGAGTCAGATCGGATGGAAAAGAGTTCGATGACGCTTCGCCATGGCAAACACCACGGCAAGCTAACATCGTCGCCGATTTTCCAGCGCAACTCAAGGGCGACAGCTTCAAAGCGTCGCATTTAACCCAGCACCGCCGGTCTAACTCGGCACTTCAATTCTGGCGATCGTGCAAGCCCGAATTAGAAAATCGTGACGATCTGTTCCGTGCCGTTTTCGTCTTCCTCTGGCTTTTCCTGAGCGATCGTTTGCGGGTCGCGAAAAGAGTAGGACCAGACGTACGCGGCATCGCCCGCAGTGTAGCCAAAAACCTTGCCACCAACCGTCGTCCAGTCCGATGGGTTCATTCCAATCGCCTTCAGTTGATCTAAACTTTCCGGGAATTGACCGTTGGCCAACTGAAAGCGTTTGATCCCAATCGCGGTTGAAGTAAATCGGCGCATATCTTCGTTGCGAATCACAGCCTCGGCAAAGGCTTGAACCGCCGGAACAATCATCCCAGCGCCCAAACCCTCGATTGAAAAGCGATCATCGTCGGTAAACGGAGGATGTTTTTCGATCTCCTTGGCGTTTTTGGCAAGCTCATCAATCCCCTGATCTGCTGCGGACTCGATCCGCGAGTATACGGAAAGCAGACTTTCTTGGACCGATGGAATTGAAAACAGAAAGCCCATGCCTCCGACACTTTCACCGAGGCCGGGACCCTGATTAGTCACCTCGTCAAGCAAAAGGCCTCGTTCTCCCGCAATCGTTGCCCTCCATCGTTCGGTAACGTCCTGCCCTTGAACGACCTGCGATGAGAGCTCAGCGAGTTGCTCGTCAGTCCAAATGTCAAGACTGAGAGAACGCTGAATCATTGAAAAATGAACTCCCCTTAACGCAATACCAACTAGGTCAGTAACTAAGCAAATATTCCAATCGAATGCATGAGCGATCCCGTCGAGCGACTGTAAACCACGCATCGCCCGTTCAGCGTCACCTACGTACAACGCGTGCTCCACTTCCACTTGTAAAATACGGGCCAGGTTTCGCGAATTCTGTATCGGTTCCAGCAGCGTCATAAACCCCTGAAAGTCCAACGGTTGCCATGTCGGCTTTTTCAACCGGCTTACTGAGTGAATCTTATCAATCAACGGCTTAGTCACTTCCAACCACTGCGCAACCACGGGCTCATTGGACCATGGCTTGCCAGGATCAATCACTGGCGGAATGTTCGCGTTGCCGATGTAGGGCAAGTTATCTAAAACTTCCCTTTCGTTGGCCACAGCAGCGCCCAGCATTAAGATTTCTGCCCAGGCATCCGAATGCTCTTTTGATGAGTTTGCTAAAAACCACTGGCTTTGTGTTTCTGAATCGATGGGAAGATTCGACAATCGGATCCGCTGGACCTCAGCGGCCACACGGCGCGACGCTTGGTACTGCATGCCGGCGTAATAGAGGACCACAACCATCGCAATCGACAGCGGTATCGCGACAAACAGAAACGACTTTCGTTTCCAGAATGATTTGCGAATTGGTGGTTGGCTTTTAGTCATTCTAAATGTTGCTCACATTGGTGTTATTTCGGAAGCCGCCTAAAGGCGGGACTACAAACTTCCCTGACGCTTCAATTAGATGGGTATAGCAACTCACGAGCTTGCTTCTCCCAACCCGCGTACCATTGATTGGCGATTGCATTGGACCCCTTCTTCGCGACTGCGATGGAATCGTCAACAGAGTCAACTCGATAGTATATGCCACCGGATCCAAGACCGTAATAAGTCGAAACGATACCCCAATCGCTTGCCACTTCCAATAACCATTCCTTTGGCACCTCATCACCCGAAAAATCCGCCATTCGCCAGAGGTTCTCGGCACGCCTTGCAACCCGCCGGTGCGCCAAACCCTTGCCATTTTTCCAGCTTAAACCATCGCCGCCACCTTGTAGATCATATCCGCCAAATTGGCTCGGTGGGACACGTGAAAATTTCGATTGAGAATCATAGTTATACCAGCTAAGGGCGACCGATCTCACGCGCGCATCGCGACGCGCCTGAGTGTCGGCTAATCGCGCTGCAACTAGCTTATAACGTTCTTCGCCAAGAGCGGCACGAGTCTCCGTTCGTCGCATCTGGCGAACCATCGCAATTTCAATCGAATCGGCGAAGTCTTGATCGACTACCTGCGGACTGGTTCGCATCCGAACCACCATATCGCTCAGCAATTCCATTGATCGACGGAACAAATCTAAATGCTCGTCAGAAACGGCCGAATCGCTCTGCTGTAGCGACATGCCCGCCATTAAATTGATAGCGAGAATCTTGAGAATCGGCCCTTGACTGCTGATGCCAATCGGTGCGGATGTAGCCCGAAATTGCGATCGGACCGAATCGATCTGGTTATTCCAAGTTCGTACAAACGAGACGAACGGCCTTTCATTCTCGACATCCTTATCCAGAACCAATTCGACCGGCATTCGCAGAACATTGTTCGGATTTGCAACCACTGTCTCAATCTGCTTCCGGACCTGGCGAGACATGCCAGGCTCAAACGCCAACGCCATGAAGTGAGGAAACGTTGGCATCAAGATGACAATCGCAGCATATCCACCCTGCGTAAACCAGTAACGTTTGCCGAAACGCCGATCCATCCAGCGACGCGTTGAAAGAAAGGTCGCAAGGAACGGCAAAAATGCTGCGATCGAAATCAACCCCAAAGGCGAGCCTAACGTCACGACCGAAAATGAATAGGCCGTAAAGGGAATGATCGAAACCAAGGGGGCGACGACCATCGATACGATCGGACTGGTGATTACTTGCCCAGCCCACTGCGAAAATGAAAAAACTACAAACAATGAAGCTATCGCCAGCATTCCCATAGTCCCAAGCCCCGGCGACGCTTTCAGCCCTGCGGGTCCAACCAGAGACGCAAGCAATAAAGTTGCAATTGCGATTGCTGCTATGACCGTAATGGGAACAATCTGGCGTGTGAGCCATATAAGCCGAGGTGAGAGACCTCGGTCAGCGAGAAACCGGATGCGTTGATGAGCCGAGTCGCTTTGAAAAACACTTGCACCCAACCAACTGGTTGCCAAGTAGCAGAGGAATATGTCAAACGGGATCACTGAATTTGCTCGAGAGGCATACCGCATCAACAACATTGCCGCCGCGACGAGCAACATTATCGATGTCCCAATCAAAAGCGCACGGCTTTGCATCGCAAACTGCCAAATTAGTGCTGGCAAGGGCGACTGTATGACACCATAACTGGCCGGCGCCGCCCGACCATTTCGCTCTCGATTCGTCGCGTTTGCTAAAAATGGAAGGCCCAAACGGACCCGCTCGGGCGAAAGCGCCGCCCTTCCAAAACGATCAACCAGAAACAGCGCAACCAGACAGCCGATCACTTGCATCGCGATCACCGTGCCCGGTGATGGGTCGGTATAATAGTATTCATCCGCGGCCATCATCGCGTGCAGCACTAACGCCAAAACATAGGGGACCATCGCAATCGGTACCACTAACAATAATGCGACCAAGGCAGACTTGATTCGCCACGCGATCGCGATACCCGCGAATAAAACGAAAAAGGAGTTTGTGGGCCAAACGGAAAATTGCCCAATATCCGTCATTGGCGTATCATATCGGTCTCGCCATAAGAAATACAAACCACTGATGACCCACAGTATCGCTAAACCGACCACTGCTGCGGCTGTCTTGATGCGCACAATCGTTTGCGGGCGAATCGGCAAACTTGCCAGCCACTGAATCGTCCGCATCTCCTTTTCCTGGCCAACCAACAGGGCACCAGCACCGACAGCGAACAATCCAGGCATACCGAGAAAGACAGCAACGCCCGCCGACCAATTGAACTGATTCGAGTTGTCGTTCAGCAGGTAGAGCGCCGTCAATAGAAAGGCAATCGTGGGCAATAGGATTAACATCGGCAGCAACTGCCGCAGTTCCTTCCACCACAAACGCTGAATCATGAGTCGGTTATTCATCGGTTCGACTTTATTGCAGTTGTACGGTTTGATTCTTCCGCAAAGCACCAGCAAAGCTTATTCATCGCTCGCATTGCCATTTCCACGGACACAGGCGGCGAAAACTTCATCTAGCGTTGCACTGCGAACGGTTACGCCCGCGACGCCAGGACGCCCACGCCATTGATCCGCCGCTTCACTATTAAAACCACGCATCACCATTTGCCGCTGACGCCCTTCGGCCCGATCGCTCATGACAATTGCCGGTGAGTCAGGCAATGGCAACTGCACCAGCGGATCGTCCAGACTGACCGTCACTTCGGTCACCGAATCTCGCAGACTGGCAAGCGACTCAATAATCTGGAACTTTCCGGCGTGTAGAATCGCCACCGAATCGGCGACGCGTTCGACTTCAGCGATCTGGTGACTGGATAACAACACCGTGCGACCGGTTGCGACTCGATCAAGCATGCTTTCAAGAAACTCGCGGCGAACCAACGGATCTAAACCCGACGTCGGTTCGTCAAGAATCAGCAGTTCTGGGTCATGAGCAACAGCGAGCGCGAGCGCCACCTTTGCTCGCTGGCCTTTGCTTAGATGACGAATCTTACGATCTTCGGGGACGCCATAACGCGAGATCCCTTCGCGATATCGATCGAGGAAACCGGCTTCATAGAAGGAAGATGTAAACCATCCGATTTCGCCTACTCGCATCCAGTCATAAAGTGCTGGTGCATCAGCAACGTATCCGACCCGTCGCCGAATCTCCAATGCTTCGACGGTCGGATCAAGCCCCAAGACACGGCAACTTCCGCTGTTTGGATGCAAAAATCCGGTTAAGGCACGAATCAACGTCGTTTTGCCCGCTCCGTTTTCACCCAGCAGTGCGAACACCGTTCCGCGCGGGACTTGCAAATCGACACCACGCAGTGCATCACATCCAGGAAAGCTGACCGTTAACTGCGACACCTCAATGACCGCTTCCTGATTGGCGTTTGACATGGCGAAGGCCCTTTGTGACAAGTTCAGGTTTATAAGTTTTTTTGCTACTTTAAAGAATGCAGTTCAAGCCGTCTGCATCCCAAGATCAGGTCGGTTCGCTTGTATCAGTCGAAGCGACTGTCGCCACGTTGCCATCCAGTTCGGCCAACAACTGGTTCATGATTCGTCGGACCTCCGACCCGCTCAACCCCGCATGCAACGCTTCGGTCATCGCCCCCTTTAAACGGTCCGCGATCAGGGTTCGACGCGTTTCTAAGCAGCCAGTTTTCGCATCCGCACGCACGACCAAACCCTTACCACGCAATGATTCCAACGCCCCTTCGGCTTGCAGTTGCTGGAAAGCACGATTGATCGTGTTGGGATTGATCGCAAGCTGCTGGCTCAAGACGCGAACGCTGGGCAACAATTGGCCCGGTCGCAAAGTCCCCTCGGCAATCGCGAACGTGACCTGGCGAACAATTTGTTCGTAGATCGCGACACCGTTATTCGGGTCGATGGAAAAAAACATGCCACACTCCAATCTCAAAATCGCTCGGACCTGTGTTCTACGTCGATAGTACACTGGCCAACTAGTGGCGGCAATGGGTTGTGAAAAGTTTTTTTACACGTTGCGTTTGCTGATCTGGCAATTTTGGCGGGAGTGTTCGCGACGCGGCATCGATCGTTATACTGCCGCCTGTTGAAAACAGCTTCATCTGACTCGCCCTTGCAAGCAGAACGCCATGCCTACCGATGAACGATCGCCCGGTGTGCCGCAGACCAACGATACCGACGACAGGCCAAAACGCACCGAACCTGCTGTTCGCAATCCGTGGGATGACGACCAACCGGACACAGAAACCCCGGCCGATCCCGATCGCGAATTGACCATGCGACTGTTGCGACCGAGCCTGATCGCACTAGCCGCATGCACAGGCGTTATTTTCCTGAGCGCAGTTGCGTCCAACAACGCGGTCGCCAACTCGCCGCTTGAAAGAGCATCGCTTGCGATTCACCGCTTGGGAATGTTTGGACTGCTGGTATCATTTTTTGGCATTTTGATTTCCTACCGACTGCCTTTCATTCTAAGAATCCTGCAGAGCGATTCCTCACAGCCAGGTGAACATGCTTTGAAAAACAATCGCTTTCCGTCCGGCGTTCGCTCTTTCCTGTTGGCAAACGCGGTTTTGGTAGGGATGATCTGGGTGGTCGCCTACTTAGGAGGGCCATGGCTGATGAGCATGCTGCAGCACGCTTCGTTGATCGCCGCCGGAGTGCTGTGCAGCATTACGTTAAATCAACGAGGCTACCTGCAAGCTTATTCGATCGGATCTCTGGTGCCCCTGCTTATCATTTCGTTGCAATGGCAAACACTTGTAATGCAAGCGTCTTACACTTACGGATTTAGCAGCCCGCAAGACCAGTGGCTAATTTCGAGCACAATCGCGCTGCATCTGTCGGGCGCCGTTGTTTCGGGCCTGATTAGCGCTGTGGTTTATGCGGTTTTGAGGAAAAAGAAGGCCGCTGATGAAGATAGGCAATAACGAAGCTGTAGAAACGCGATCTATCATCGCTTGCAAAGAGTGACGCATGCCATCGATTCAACTACTTAGGTGTCATCAGCTCGCGAATCAGGCCGACGTACGTTCGGGTTAGATGCGCCTTTTCCGCAAACTCGGGATCTTGCATCAATTCGCGGTGCAGCTTGGCAAGATTATAACCCGGCACGGATGGGAACAGATGATGTTCGAGGTGATAGTTTACCCCATAAGGCGCGATGAAGAATCGCTCCCAAAGACTAGGCAACACGGTTCGGGTCGAATTCAGTTCGTGAGTCCCGGGGACACCCAAGTGTTCAGCCGTGGCACGAACCCGATTAATCAGATTTAAGATCGTAAATCCGGATATCATGTACATTGCCACCAGCGACAGCGTGATGCGTGGATTGGTCATGATCGCCCACGCAAAGAACGCATACATCGCGATTGTTGTACCGGCATACAGAACCCTGGCACGCAGCGGGAAGTCCTCGGTAATCGGGTCTCGCATGTGATTCCACGGCGCCCAGTGTTTCAGCAAAATCCAAGCTCGATGAGCGTTGATTCCAAACAGACTTCGCAAAATCGCCTTCGCACACCCCCACCGCGTCTTGGGCCACTGGTACCACTCACCCTCTTCTCGCTGGGCAACCATATCCTGGTCTTCTTCGGTATTCGTAAACCGGTGGTGGCGATAATGCGTCTTACGATACAACGTGGTGCTCATTCCGAGCGGAAATGCGATGAACAGATCACAGACGACATCGTTTACGGCTCGATTTTTATAAAGCAAGTAATGGGTCGCGTCGTGCATCATTACACCGAGCGCTTGCATTCGGCTGGCGATCAAGAAAACACCGACGGCGAACGCGGCCCAGTGCATCGTCATACCCGCGACGATCAATGTGCCACAAATGACCGACCAGTGAAAAACGATGAAAGCTGTGGTCTTCCATCCGTTTACTTGTGAAAGTGATCGCACGGTGTCGATGTGTCGTTTCCGCGAAAAGCGATTCAGCGGTTCGACCCGCTCGGCTCCCAGTTCTACACTACGGGCGGCCAATCCGGCGTCATGGTCACGCAGGATCTCATCAACGGTTCGCATCAGCAGACTCAAAACAATTAACACTAGGCTCTGTTTGAAAGGGG
>DIUH01000107.1:0-2815 GCA_002428205.1 Planctomycetaceae bacterium UBA6163 | reverse complement strand
CGTAGGTGACCTCTGGGAAACAAACAGAGCCTGGCTGAACAGGATGCTTATTTTGGCATGGGGAACGCACCATCGAAGGGCGGGGGCTTCAACGATTCGGAACACCGCTTGAAAATGCGAACATACGAGTTCGGCGAACGATTATCGCCGATCAACGGCCATAGAAGTTTGAACCGCCAAATACGTTGGGGCGAGTTGAGAACGAGCGACCGGATTTGTCGCGAAAGTCTTCTCCACCGAATACATTCGGCCGACTGTTCCAACCATTGTTGTAATTCCTTCCGCCGAACACATTGGGTTTGCTGGACACCCCGTTGCTGTAATCCTTTCCACCAAAGACGTTTGGCCTGCTAGTAACCCCGTTACTGTAGTTTTGGCCGCCAAACACGTTCGGTTTGCTGGTGACAGTGCCGCCGGATGGTGTGCGATAGTTGAAACCGCCAAACACGTTGGGCTGACTCGACCCGCCTCGCGTGAAGTCCTGGCCGCCGAAAACGTCTGGCTGACGGCCGAAGGGTGATTGCGCGCAGATTTCGGTGTCGATACCAGCGAGCATTGTTATCGCGATCACCAGGAACAGTTTCTTGATCATTTTTCAATCTCCGATTTCGTGGTCAATGGCATTCTGTGGCCGCCAGGGGAAACTTCATTCTATCCATTGCGTTCAGACCGGGCGCTGGCTGGGGGACAACATGTGTCCCCAAACGGAATTTGTTAACGTTATTTCTTGAAATGCTGGCGGGTTTTGTCAGCGATTCGAAAAATTGACGCGACTTGGTCGGTTTCGTTCGACAGGTCAAAAATTTGCACCTACTCTTAAGGACCAGAACCGGCTTTAGGATCGAATGCTTGGTCCTTAGGGAGTTGGTCGCCATGAAACCGAAGAATCCGATTCGAGCGGATTTTCCGTCGCCGCAGATTCGCTAACCCGCCAACCGCTCGCCTAGGGAAAACCGTGTCAGGATTACGCGCCGCCGCAATCACCGACGACTCGCCAAGCCCCGTCGCTGGAACGTCGCTTTGGTTTCGGATCATCGCCAGCATTTTGATCATCGGGCATCTGTGGGCGGTTATCGGGCGACCGATCGAGTTTGCGACTCAGGGGCCATTTGGTACCAGTCCTTCGGCGATACTGTTTCGCAACCCGGTCCGTGCATATAGCGAATTCGCATACTTGGATCATGGTTACGCGTTTTTTGCGCCAGACCCGGGGCCCAGCCATTTGATTGCCGCAACGGTGACGGACCCAAATGGCGTAATGACCGAGTTGCTGTATCCTGATTTAGGCGACCAATGGCCGAGATTGATGTATCACCGTCATTTTATGTTGTCAGAGTTTTTGAATAACATTTACCATCCGCCTGGTGAACCGCCGCTTGATATCGTGAATAATCCGACTGCGGCACGCGACTGGCGAATGGCGCGGCGACGCTATGAGGCGGTGCGTGATTCGATCGTCGCATGCCTGCAGAAACAGCATCCTGATTGCGTGATCGCGATTCGTCGGTTGCAACATCGTCAGCCGGGATTACCAGAGTTTTTTGAGGAGAAAATCGCGATTGACGATGCTCGTCTGGTGACAACCCTATTGGACGAGATCGAGCCGGCGGAAATGTCGCAGACACAAGAGATGATGCCACGCGATGGCGGCACGCCACCACTGGGGACAATGCCATTGCCGTCGACTGTGATGCCACCGGTCGAAATCCCTCGATCACCCATTCCACGTTCGTCATCGATTGAAGAGATTCGTCCGATTCGCGAAAACGCAGGGCCAGAACCCGAGGTTCCTGCCGCCGCTAGCGCAACGGAGGCAAATTGATGAGTACCGGAGTTCTAAAGACTACCGCGGTTGACTGGTTCTCTGATGCGATTAACGGCTGGGATCGATTTTGGTTCACACCTCGCTTGCCGCATACGCTAGGACTGATTCGCATTGCCACCGGGCTGATGCTGCTCTATTCGCAGTTTGTCATTGCGCTGCGCTTGGGCGATTTTTTGGGCGATCAAGCTTGGGTCAACAACCTAACGATTGCCGGATTGCATCGCGGCGACTTCGGGCCGTCAGATGCCGGTCGGACGTATCTGTGGACGCTTAGCAATCCGTCGGCAATTTGGTTGAATCACATCGTTACGATGGCTGCGTCAGCTTGTTTTGCAGCTGGCTTTATGACTCGGTTTACCGCACCGCTGGCTTGGTTTTTACAACTGATGTTGGTTCACCGCTTGACCGGTACACTGTTCGGGTTGGACCAAATCACGACCATGTTAGCGATGTATTTGATGCTGGCGCCTTCGGGCAGCGTCTTTAGCGTCGATTCATACTTGCGGCGAAGGATGCTGGCCACCAAGACCTCAACCGATTTCAAACAGTGGTTATTTCCTGCTGCGGTTCCCAGCGTCGCGGCCAACATTGCAACCCGTCTAGCACAATTGCATTTGTGCGTCATTTACCTGTTTGGCGGTTTGTGGAAGGCACGCGGAACGACATGGTGGGACGGGACGGCGCTCTGGTTTGCCGCAGCGAACGCCCAGTATCAATCTTTGAACTTAACCTGGATTGGCCGCTTCCCCGTCGTCTTTTCGGCGCTGACGCACCTGACCGTCTTTTGGGAGATTTTTTACTGTGCGCTGGTATGGCCCAAACATACTCGGCCATTGATGTTGGCAATGGCTGTGGCGGTCCATGGCGGTATCGCCTTATTCCTGGGCATGATCACATTCGGCACCATGATGATCGTAGCGAACGCAGTCTTTATAAACCCAGAATGGGTGCAGAAGCTAACGGCCCCCAAGGTAGTAGGCACACTCCGTG
>DIUH01000031.1:3482-3900 GCA_002428205.1 Planctomycetaceae bacterium UBA6163 | reverse complement strand
GGCTCGGGAAAATCGAAGACGCGAAGAAACGGATCGAGCGAGTTGCGTCGCACGCCGACATAAATGCTGCGCCGCGCCGAGTTGCCGCCGACCGGTGGGCCCAGCGGTGTCAGGTCGATCGATCCGGAAACGCTCAGCAGCGAATCGCGGATCGCTTCGGCTTCCAAGCGATTCAACCGCGCGTGGGACCAAAGCCGATTGTCAGGATCGATCGCGATCGCTTCGGGGCTGGGCGTTGAAGTCGCCTGCCAAGTTCGTGATGTGACCAGCGTGCGAATCAATTGCTTTAACGACCATTGGTTTTCAGGCAATCGGTTGGCCAGCCAGTCGAGTAGTTCTGGATGAGTTGGCGTATCGCCCAATCGCCCAAGATTATCTGGCGTCGAGACGATCCCGCGGCCAAACAGATGATGCCAAA
>DIUH01000031.1:0-3342 GCA_002428205.1 Planctomycetaceae bacterium UBA6163 | reverse complement strand
ACCGGAATTTCCGACTCCAGTTCGCGATAACGCTTGACGACGGTTTCGACACCCGCGATATCTGCCATGCGATTGGCCAGTATTCCTTCTTGCAGACAACGGTTCAGGAATAAAGCTTGATGATCGTCGAGTGTCCCTTTCTGCCACGCCAGTATCGCTTGGCGCAATGCGTCGACGAGTGCCGTGTCGAGTGATTGAATCGTTGTGGGAGATGCGTTCCAATTTGCAAACAGTGCTGCGATCGATCGGTCGCTATCATCTGGCTTGGGCTCGCCTTTGCGAACAAGTTGCACGTCGCGAACGCCAAACCACGATCGTGGCTGTTGGCCTACCAGCAGCGGTGCGTCCATCGCGGCGGCAAGTTCGATGTGGATGTCATCGCCGTTCCAATATTGAACATCAAAACGTTGCCATTGCCATTTGGGTTGCAATTGTTTGACCGGATAGACGGTTCCGCTGCGAGGGTAATTCTGGACCACATAGCGAATGCTGGCACCCGCGTCGCCGATGACATTCGCCCAAATCTCATAATCGCCATCCAATCTGATATCGGGTGACGTCAGTCTAGCCGCATGCTTTGAAGATATCAGGTTTGAGAAAATTCCCGCCGGATGAATCGCCGAAATGACCGCATCGCCATCACCAGAAACGATAAACTCGCCCGCGGGTGATGGGCCTGTGGAAAGTCCGGTGCCGTAACGAAACCAAGCTGAAAAGTCTTTCGGATTAAGGGCAGTCGCTGGCAGGTGAGTCGCTCGCAGACGTTGCCAAACGGCCTTGATGTCCGCCTGGTCATCGGATTGCTTTTCGGAACCGAGCGATTGATGGAGCGTTCGGTAGGTGCCAAGTAATGAGTTTTCGGCAATCGATTGACCGTNNCTTCGCGATGGCGATTTTGATGCTCGGGCAAATCGATGGTCGTGCGGCCTGGTCGGCATGAGTTTAGAACGCCAAACAGGGCGTAGTAGTCCGCTTGGCTGATCGCATCAAACTTATGATCGTGGCATCGCGCACAGGAGACCGTTAGTCCAAGAAATGCTTTCGTGAATGCATTGATTTGGTCGTCGGTAAATCGCACACGTTCGTCCAGTGCGTCGGTCGGCGCAAAGCCGTGAAACACCATTCGCCAGTGCGCGGTTCCGATGACCGATTCGTTAAACTGACCGGCTTGATTGATTCGTGGATTTTCTAATAAGTCGCCGGCGACATGTTCGCGAATCAGTTGGTCTATCGGAACGTCGTCGTTAAGGGCACGAATCAGGTAATCGCGATACATCCAGGCGTTGTCGATCGCCGGGTCGCCTTCGGATCCATGCGATTCGGCATAACGGATCCAGTCCATCCAGTGCCGTGCCCACCGCGGGCCGAATTGCGGGCTGGCCAACAATTCATCGACCAGTGTTTCGATGACCTCATCACGTCGACCCGGATCTGCCGAATCGATTCGCGAGGTCCAAAGCTGTGACTGGTCGATCGTCGGTGGTAGGCCGATCAAGGCGAAGTGCAATCGCCGCACCAGCGTTGCCGAGTCGGCAGGCGGATTGGGACGCAGTGTCGTAGGCGACAGTTTTGCCAATATGAAGCGATCGACCGGGTGCAGGTTCGCTTCGTCGAGTTCCGGGTCGATTGCGATTGTCGGTGGAGCGTGATCGACGATCGGTTGAAAGCTCCACCAGGCTTTGCGTCGCTGCAGCAATGATTCCCACGACTGCATCGCAGCAAGTGAATCGGCATCGGGTGGCGTGTCGCGTGGGTCGTAAGCACCTGTCGCGATCCAGCGCTGGAAATCGGCAATGACGGAATCGTCAAGTTTGGGGCCACCTTCGGGCATTTCTAATCCGTCAATCTCATGCCGGAGGATTGCCAGCAGTCGGCTGCCGTCGGGATCGCCTGATTTTATAAGGTTCCCACCATCACCACCCTGCAAAAACGCGTCGCGATGGTCGACTGCTAAGCCACCTTCGGCGTTGTCGGACGAGTTGTGGCAAGCGTAGCAGTGATCGATCAGGACGGGACGAATCTTCGATTCAAAGAACTCGGCCTGTTGGGATTCGGATAGTGTTGTCGGCTCTTCGATCGCGAACGCTTGATTGATCGCAAAACAGAGCAAACCGAAAATGATCACCGTCCAAGTGGCCTTGCCGGTTGCTGGCGATTGTGTTGTCGCGGTGTTCATGGCAAGGCAGACGCGGGAAGGCGGGGCGAGATTAGCGGTGGGGGATCGCTATAGTTTAACCTGAAATCAGCGTCGCGTTTGTAGTCCCGGCTTTAGCCGGTAACAGCAGAACTACGAACTGGTGGCCGCCTAAAGGCGGAACTACGAACGCTCACTCACCTTTGCTGACCAAACGCCGATCGGCGATCATTCGCACCAGGTCGGTCGTCGTAACGATCCCGACCAACACACCCAAATCGGTTACGGGAAATCGATGCACCCGATGTTTCATGAACCGATCGGCCAGTTCGTGAATCGGTAATTCCATCGGTACTGTCAACGGATGGCTGACCATGACGTCTGCCACACTGATCGTTTCCAATCGCTCGCCGATGCGGTCTGAAATGTCCGCGAACGACTTCATCGGAGCTTCATGAAAACCGGTTTCATCAAAATAAAAGTCGCTCGTTTTCTCGGCGACTTCCCGTTCGTTGCAAATCTGGCGGATCACGTCCGATCGTGAAACAACGCCTACCAATTTGCCTTCGTCGACCACCGGATAGCCGCTNNCGGCTACGGTTAAGCCGTTATCACTGAGATTCATTGTCTGGACCTGTTGCTTAGAGGAGTTGGGAAAAAGTGTCCGGTACCTTTTCTGCAAAGCACCCTTCGGGCCGCTTCGCGGGAAAAGGTACCGGACACTTTTTCCCGCATGGTTTAGGGGCGTATCAATTGTCGGGTGAGCCAATTCTTGTGCAATCCGCTGCTGATGGAAACCGGCGATTGGTTTAGTGCTGTTAAGCAACTGTTCGCCGCTTGCCGTCCGCTGATGATTGCACCTTCCATCGTCGCGGGCCAACCGGTTTGCACGAAATCGCCAGCGAGGTGAAAGCAGGGCAGGGCGGTGGAAGACTTAGGACGTATCGCATCGACTTCGGGGCGAATCGAAAAAACGGCTTGCGGGTCGGTCACGACGCGACTGGCCAACAGTTTTGCCCCGCGAGTTTTCGGAAAAGCGACCCGCAGTTCTTCGACGATGCGATCCGTCACCTCTTGGTTAGACATTTGGCGAACTTGCCGCGCGGCGCTGATCACCACTTGGTAATAATGCCCCGAGTTGGACGCTTCGGCGGGACGAGGAAATAGCCATTGTGCCAGCGTTCCGACCATAACGGCATGCGGTGCGT
>DIUH01000150.1:226-2643 GCA_002428205.1 Planctomycetaceae bacterium UBA6163 | reverse complement strand
CGCAACGGTTTGACGTTGCTCGAATTGTTGATCGTGCTGGTCATCATGACCGCTTTGGGCACGATGTTGGTTCCCACATTAAGCTGGATGGGCGGCCGGTCGCAGCGACTGGCGACTCAAGAAAACTTGCGTCGCATTCGCGATTTGGTGGTCAATGAGTACATGGTCGACATGGGCGAATTGCCACGGCCACGTATCGATTTGACGGTTGGCGGGACACCGATTCGATTCAATCATCCCCAGCTTGTCTATTTGTTTGTCAATCCGGATACGCATGAAGATGGCATTCCCGGTAACGACTTACTGATGCACGGAACGATACTGAGCGGCCGTCGCTGGCAAGGCCCCTACGCTCAGCACGCTGGTATGGAATACTTCGTAACCGATAATGACATTTCTTTGGTGACGGGTACGAATTTTACGAATCGTTATGGCAACGGTGATCCGCTGTCACGAATCGGCGATCCGACGATTACCGATGCCTGGGGCCATCCGATCGTGATTCAAGAACCGATCGCCGTCGGTGATGTCAATGGTGACGGCGTCGTCAATGACGAAGACGTGCGGTTTGCGCGGATGCATGCCCGCTTGGTTTCCGCCGGTCGCAATGGTCGCATCGACACCAATCCCGATATTTTAATGCCCAATCGCGGCGAGCGCGGTGATGACGAGGTTTTATTCTTGTTTCGCCATGACGAGTTCAGCGATGCGATGCTGGATTTGGAGCCATAAAAGATGAAATCTTTTACGATCCGATTCGATCGAACCGGCGGGTTCACTTACATCGAATTGCTGCTGTCGCTGACGATCATCGCCGCAATCGGTACCATTGCGGCACCAAGGTTGACGCATCGCGCAAGCCAAGCTTCGATGCAGATCACGCTCGCGTCGCTGCAGCACGTTCGTGACGCGATTATCAAACATTATCGCAATGATATGTTTGAGTCGTTGCCGTTTCCGGAGGATCCCGCACGTACTCAACACCCGCAGTTAAAATACTTGTTCGATAATCCGATCGCATTTACTGCGCCAGCGTCTCATACCAACCAAGCCAATTTGGCGTGGAGCTATGACCCGGTGACGATGCGGGGTTGGTCGGGACCTTATATCGATCAATCGATTGTTTATCGCTTTGATTTTACCCGGGGATACGATGTGCGTTACGGGTTGACCGGCGATCCTGCGCCGAGTGACGGTTGGGGAAATCCGATCGTTTTGCAGCAACCGGTTTTTCAAGGCGGATTGCCTTCGCGAACCAGCCTGACGTTCGCGCGTTTGGTTTCACCGGGGCCAGATGGGATTCTACAGACTCCGCCTGATGTTCCTGAACCGACGTTGTCTCAAATGGGTGACGATGTCGTTTTGTATTTGAGGAGTCATTAGTCGATGATGAAAACTCGCCAGCCGCAGGGATTGACGCTGTTTGAATTAGTCGTGGTGCTCGCCATCCTCAGTGCGGTCACGATGGCCGCTTCGGTCGCGACCGATCGGGTATTGATGCAGAAGCGACACGACGTGACCCAACAGACGCTCGATGCGTTTCGTCGTAGCGTCTTGGGGCGTTTCGGGCACACGGAGTCGATCAGCACGGTATCGCTCGCAGCACAAACGCCCACCATCGACGGATTCATTGCCGATGTGGGGCGTTTGCCGATTACCGTTGGCACCGATCCGGCGACGCAGTTAGCCGAATTGTGGAGCAACCCGCTCGGCTTGATGCCTTATGGATTGAAGGTTGCCGCCGGTGATCCCGAAGTGGCGCTTTCCTGCGGCTGGCGAGGCCCGTATTTAGATCTGCCTAGCGGAGCTCAAGGGTTGAGAGATGGTTGGGGCAGAAACCTTCTCGTCTTGACGCGTGACAGTTTCGGTGCGCCGGTCGCGGCTGGAAATGGGCAACCGATTTGGGGCGTGTCGAGTTTAGGCAGCGACGGTGCGGTGGGTGTGGTCAACGCCGAGTTGCCTTTGGCTGAGGATGCGGCGGTATGGTTCGGAGCGTCGCTGTCACAGATGCAGTCGGATTTGGTGGTCCGTGTATTCGAAAGCGACGGAGCAGGCGGAAGAACTTCGTTATCACAATCGGGTTCGGTGATGGTCCGCTTATACCTGCCCGACTCGGCCAGCGGCGGTTTGACGTTTCAACAGAGTCCACTGCTGACGACCCCCGCGCCCATTACGTTTACCTTTCCGGCGGTGCCGATCGGGCCAAAGGTGCTTCGCGCCTACTGGGTCAGCGATAACTCGGTAGCGGTCAAGTCAACACCGACACCGATCGATGTTCGTCGCGCCGGCCAGGCAACGTTTGATCTTGTCTTGCCAACACTGCCTATAACGCCTTGAGTTGAAATGCCAGCACCCACGGTTCTCTTTATCGGCACGTCGATCGCAGCGGGGTATTCACCCCGTGGTGGCAAGCGTGC
>DIUH01000150.1:0-148 GCA_002428205.1 Planctomycetaceae bacterium UBA6163 | reverse complement strand
ACGGTCGAATCGCGTTCGCTGAGAAGGATCGACAAAGCACAGATTCCTCAGTTGATGGCTTTCGAAGCGGAATCGTTGTCGGGGATGTCGGTCGTTCAAGCTCGCACGGCATTGGAATTGATTGATGCTGGGCCGATGGAAACCACCT
>DIUH01000242.1:2352-3781 GCA_002428205.1 Planctomycetaceae bacterium UBA6163 | reverse complement strand
CGGTTGCTCTACGGGCTGTGAAAAAAAGTAGCAGGCACTCTCCGTGTGCCGTCAGCAATGGTAGCAGGCACTCTCCGTGTGCCGTCAGCTATGGTAGCAGGCACTCTCCGAGTGCCGTCAGCAAAAAAACGTTCGGCCTTTGTCACGGCACACGGAGTGTGCCTACTACCTTGTCACGGCACACGGAGTGTGCCTACTACCTTCACGGATACCAGCCTACCGCTCGGTTTTCAAAAACCGAATCAGGTCGGCCAATTCTTGCGATGAAAGCTGCTGGTCCAGGCCTGCTGGCATGATCGAAACGGGGCTGGGTCGAATCGCTTCGATCTCGTCTCGCTGAACCCGCACACGTTGATCGATTCCCGTCGTAAGCGTGATCGACTCGGCATCTTCGTTCGCAATCAACCCGCTGATCGCTCGACCGTCGTCGGTCATCACCTGAATCGATTCGTAACTGCGGACAAAACTGGCACTGGGATAAACGATCGCTTCGATCAAATCTTGCTCAGTCCGAATGCGATTGATCCGAGTCAAATCAGGACCGATTTTACCGCCAAAGTAACCAACCGCGTGACAAGCACTGCAGGCCGCCTTGCTGCTGCGAAAGACTTGAAACCCGCGCAGCGCATCGCCCTCGGGCATGTCTTCCATCAACCGCTGCAAATGCTCTCGGCGGCTTTTCAACGCATCACCCGATAACTGGGCAATCAACGGTTCGGCGAGCCCTTTGATCGTCGGCGGATGATCTCGAAAATGATCCTCCATCAAACTCGCTGGTAACGAACCGATCTGCTCGCTCGCAGCAATCGCTGTGACCAATGCCCGATTGACCGACTCGTCATGAACCGGCCGCAGGATCGCCATGACACCCGACAATTCCATCGGCCCAAGCGTCGCAGTCGACTCGGCCAATGCGACCTGTTCCTGAGGAAGCAAAGGTTGACGCCCCAGCGTCGCAATCGCCAGTTGCTTACTTGATGGAGATGCGTCCGGCTTGATCGATTCGATCAACAACAGAAAACTTTTCGAAAGCCCGTTTTTTTCCGCTTCGCCACGCCACGACACGCCCGGCGGAACGGCCGCAGCCAGCGTCAACCAGAGGTCACTATCGCTAACGCTGGTTGATAACGATTGCGCATAAGCATCGACAAGCGACTTGGACGGCGGCTCTTTCCAACTCACCGCCGCCAGCACTTTGCTCCAGCGGCTCAGCTCTTCCGCATCAGCGTCGGCCAACCGCGACGCAATCGCATCGCCCCAAGACTGCGGTAACGTCGTCGGCGGCCTGGAAACCAGCGACCGCAGAATCTGGTCACGCGCTTCCGGCGAACCTTCGCGGATGATACCGCCAACAGCACCGACCAGTCCGGGACGCAAAACCAAACGCTCGATCGTCGATTGCCAACCGGCCGTACCTTCACCATCAGCC
>DIUH01000242.1:0-2346 GCA_002428205.1 Planctomycetaceae bacterium UBA6163 | reverse complement strand
GCATCCCACGCCGGTCGACGCCCCAAAATCTCAATCGCCAAGTCTTGTTCCGATTGGCTTCCGCCACGCAAGATCGCAAGCACCAAATCCGGGTTCAATGCAGGATCGTCTAATTGATCCATCACTCGTATCGCTAGCCCCCGTTTTGCGGCTGATGACTGGTCGAGCAAGCCAGGCAATCGACCAGCCACCATTGGCCTGAGCACGTCCAGCGCCGGCGCGCCGATTTCGATCAGTGCGTAGGTCATCGCATGCTCCCATTCTCTCAGCGATTCAGCCGANNACCGATCCTGCCCAGCGATTCCGCTGCGTAGCGTTGTTCGCGTGGCGATCCATCGACCAGCAACCCTGTTAAACGCTCGGTCGCCGGCCGATAGCGCAGCGTGCCCAAGCCTTGAGCGGCAATCAATCGCACCGTCACACTCGAATCATTCAATCGATCAACGATCGCGTTCATTAGCGTTTGGTGGCCTTCTTGATCGACAGCCATATCAATAAGACTAGACGTTTCGATCGCGGCCCAAACGGCAAACGCCCGTGCCAGTGGCGACGCCAATCCGCCAGCGTCACCGGCTAGAGCACTCGCCAAAGCCGCTGGCCCAGCGGGATCGCTGGCCAATCGACGACGCGCCGCGTTTCGGACGCTCGGTCGTCGATCACCTAACAGCTTCACCAAACCAGCCGCATCGGTCCCTTGAATATCCACGTCGTTCGATGAAGCGAGTTTGCCGCCCGGCGGAGTCAAGCGATAGATCGCACCAGTCGCTTTGCTCTGATCGATATGCGAAGTCGGACAGCAGAGCGTGTACCATCCGCCGGTATCAACGACCAAGACGCTGCCGTCGGAATCTTCTAACACATCGGTGGGGTGAAAATCAGGACGGTCGGCGACCAACAGATCCGAATCGATTGTCCGAACCGACGCTCCGTCTTCGACCAATTGGTGGCGGCTGACACGTTGCAGGTTGAATTGAGCGACCATCAATTCGCCCAGCAAGTTTTCATCCGACAGTGAGGATTGTCGAAGCGTCAACCCCGCTGGCGCAGCAGGCCCCAAATGTGTCATCACCGGCATCAGCGGACCGGTTCGTTTATGCCCGTCCAGCACACCATGATCCTTGCCATACACGCCGCCATAGATGGTATGCACCAGTGCATCGCGTCGACCATCGGCCGGATGTTGAATGAATGTGCAAGTAAAGAATCGTTCACCACAAAGGCTCATCGTAAACTCAACCGGATTGTCCATTCCGCCGGTCATCACCGATTCGATCACTCCGCTGCGCGGATGTTTTCTCAGTACATGCGATGCGCGAGTCGACCAGCTTGAACCATCTTCGCGGCTATAAGATTGTTCTGCGAACGCGCCCTTGCACCAGTGCACAGCGCCATCCATACCCATGAACGGACCGTGCAAATCATTCGCACACCCTGTTAATGTTTTGCCATCGAACCAGACCGAACGATCATCCGCGACGCCGTCTCCGTTGGTATCCACAAACCGCCAAATCTCCGGAGGCGTCGCGACCAATACGCCGTCTTCGGTCCATAGCACCCCCTGAGGCAGCATCAGTCCTTCAGCAAAGACGACGCGTTTGTCATAACGCCCATCGCCATCGGTATCGCTCAGCGTGACCAAGCGATGCGGCCGCTCGATCAATTGTTCTTTCACCGGAGCGCTGCTGCCGGACGATTCGATCACAAACAAACGTCCATCGGGCGCCAGGTCGGCATGAATCGGATACCTCACCAGCGGCTCCGCAGCGACTCGTTCGAGCGTCCATCCATCAGCGACCTGAAAGTTCGTTTGGCCGATAGTCACAACCTGCTGAGCCGACGCGGAAGGCAAAGCGCCACACGCAAAAACAATCACCCAAACGCAAGAACGCATCGACGCAAGACGAACGAAGCGATTCATGGAAATCTCCGACATGACAAAAAAACGAAACGGAAAACTGCCAACAGGATAACAGATTCCCAAGCCCGGATCGGCTTTTTGCCACTTGATCGAGCAGAACTCGCAAGTTCAATCGGAGGGTGAGGTCACCACCGCATGACCTCCCAAGTGACCTAGCGGAACTCGCCAGAACTCCGACGGCCCAAGCGCCAACGGAAGTCTAGCGACATCCGCTAAGCCCAAACGCGTCACTTATTGATCACATAATGCTTAGCGAATAGGTCTGGTACGCCAGAAGTTCATTGAAAGTCAAAACGATAGCTGTCCTGGAGCCAGATTGAATCTTCTCGTTGCCCACCAAAAATATAAAATGCGTTGCCACAGAAAATTCCATTGCTGCTTCGTCTTGCTTGTGGACTTGGCAAACCGGCGTACGTTTCGACGCACTC
>DIUH01000209.1:15864-16244 GCA_002428205.1 Planctomycetaceae bacterium UBA6163 | reverse complement strand
CAGAATGCGCTCGCCGACATACTTGGCGCTCAAATCAAGAAAATCGAACCCTATACCAAATTGATCGCCGTCGGTGTCGCGATCGCCGTTTTTGGCGGTTTAGCTTACGGGTTTTATCGCAGTGCTGAGGTGGGTGCCCGCAGCGACGCGACTTTGGAATTGCTGCAGAACAGTGGAAGCAGTGACCCCGAAGCCCTGGCCGCTGTCGGCGATCGGTATGCCAATACCGGCGCGGGGGCGGTTGCCAAACTGCTTCAAGCGGACGTGTTGTTGGCTGAAGGCATTTCGGGACTGTTCAACGATCGCGATGCCGCCCAGGGGCAACTCGACGAAGCGCTCAAGCAGTACACGCTGGTCGCCGAAACCAGCAAAGACCTGCT
>DIUH01000209.1:0-15733 GCA_002428205.1 Planctomycetaceae bacterium UBA6163 | reverse complement strand
CAAGACTTCACCCCACCAGACCCGACCGCTCCGCCAACGCTGCCCAGCGGCGTATCGCTGCCCGATCTGCCCGACTTGGATCTGCCAGACGTTTCGCCCCTTGCGGTCCCCTCCGAATTAAAGGGTGACACCGCTGGTGGTGATGCACCAGGTGAAATGTCATTACCGGCTAAGGATGCAGCGCCAGTCGAGACGCCAGCGCCAGCTGAATCAGCCACGCCGCCAGCCGATGGCGACCAGCCAAAGCCTGATACACCCGCCCAAGAGCAACCGGCCGCAACGCCGCCGGCTGAGCCCGCCGCTGCGACGGTCCCAGCGACAACCGAGCCGGCCGCGCCCACCGAAGAAGCCCCCAAACTGAACCCACCGGCTGAGCCCACAGCTGTTGAGCCTTCGCCGGCTGAACCGGCGTCTACGGGCGATTCACCCACCGGTGGATCGGATTCGTCCGAGTGAACGAGTTGGTTGAACCAGACGATGACGAACTTGAGCCCGATTTATCGGACTCACCTGGCATCGTTTTTCCTCAATCCGATGTCTATCGCTGCGTCACCGTTCCTGACGCATCGGCGGGCCAGCGGATCGATGTCTTTTTGACCGCTTTGTTCGACGGTTATAGTCGCCAACAATTAAAAGACGCCGTGCAGGCTGGGGCGGCGGAAGTCGATGGCCGCGTGGTTCGTCCCAGCCACAAGTTGCGTGTTGGACAATCGATTCGATTTCGCTTGCCGGCGATGGCAAGCGACGACACGATTGGCGAAAATATTGAACTGGACATTCTGTACGAAGACGACGGGATGGTCGTCGTGAACAAACCGGCCGGGATGGTTGTTCACCCGGCTAAAGGGAATTGGACCGGCACGCTGACCAGTGCCCTGGCCTATCGCTTTCAATCCTTATCGGACATCGGCGGTCCGACCCGTCCGGGGATTGTTCATCGGCTCGACCGTGAGACCAGCGGAGTGATTGTGGTCGCAAAGACCAATGCCTTTCACCTGCACCTTGCCGAACAGTGGCACGACCGCGAAGTCAAAAAAGAATACTTAGCGATTACCGCAGGCGTATTGGACCGCGATCGTGACATGATTGACGCGCCGATCGGCAAGCATCCTTTCCAACGCGAAAAAATGGCGATTCGCGATCGTCATGAAACGAGCCGTCCGGCCAAGACCTTCTATGAGGTTTTGGCGAGATACAATCGTTTCTCATTGGTCAAAGCGATGCCCGAGACGGGACGCACCCACCAGATTCGTGTCCACATGGAACACATCGGTTGTCCGATACTGTGCGACCGGCTGTATGGTGGTCACAGCGAAATCACGCGGTCGCAACTGTTGGGTGGACGAGCAATGCCGGCGGAACCGCCCGTGTTGATCCGTCACGCGTTACACGCATCGCGACTGCAACTGCGTCATCCCAAGAGCGGAAAGATGATGGAGTTTTCTGCGCCGCTGGCACCTGACCTCGATCGCATTGTAGCGATTTTACGGGGCGAAAGCATACCGTGACGCCCGGTCATCCAAGTGAAACTGGCTTACCAACCAGGAAACCTAGAAGTTTCCGGTTACCGAAGCCGGGATCGGATAACCATAGTAATAACCTTGCGCCAGATTGAAGCCTAAAGCGCAGCAGGTTTCGGCTTCGGCAGCGGTTTCGATCCCTTCGGCCAGCGAAAGAATGCCTAAGTCGTTGACCATTGTGACCAAAGTTTGAACCATTCGCATGCGATTGGGGTCGGCATTATTAATGTCGCGAATCAGTCCGATGTCGAACTTCACGTACTTCGGTCTAGCGCCGACGATCTCGGCTAGGCGCGCTTGTCCGGCACCGAAATCGTCGTATGCCATCTCGATGTTTAGGTCATTCAATCGTTTGGTCAGGTCGTTCAGTGAACTGACGCACGTAATCGCAGCTTCGTGAATTTCCAAAACGATCGGCGTACTGCCGGCCATTTCACGAAGCGAAACCAACGACTGAACCAGTCCCGGGACCTGCATTTCTTTCGGATGCGTGTTGACGAACAACATCGGGTTGTCGCACATTCCGCGACCGATCCGCACGCCTTCCCATCGCAATAACTGGCTTAATTCGACTTCCAGATTCAGCTGGGCCGCGGCGTTAAACATCGATCCGACCGACTCCAAGCCGAACACCTTTCCACGGCCGAGAACTTCGTGCCCTAGGATCGCCGCATTAGACAGTTGCACAATCGGCTGAAAATGCGGAACCACCAAACGTTCGGCCATCAAACGATCAAACTGGACCAAGGCGAGCGCCTGATCACAAATATCTTCCTGCAAAGTTCCAGTAACGTGATGGCTGATCGATTGGCAACGGATGCGGAACGGGGCTTCGGCAAAGTGAACGAGGTCTTCTTCGCTGATCGGTGTGGGGCCAGTGATCCGCTTGCCATTTACATAGGTGCCATTGGTACTGCCAAGATCTTCCACAATCAACTGTTGGTTGTCGATCTTGATCGACGCATGGTTTCCACTGACGGTTTTGAACTGCAATCGCAGCGAAATGCCGGCGCCGCGCCCAACGATGAACGGATTGTCATCGACAGGGATGTGCTGGATTGCGCCCCCGCTTGCCACGGGACCGCACAAAAACCACAGGCTTTGCTGTCGTCCTGCGGTACGAGACATTTCCGAAATCATGAGCGACATTTTCGACCAAGTTACCGAAGTTGGATATCGTGAAGTGGGTTCGCGGAGGCGTCCGTAATGGCCTTCCCCCCAAAACAGTAGGTCAGCAACTGAGGCATGCGCGACCGGACGACGTCTTTATCCGAAAAATTTTCGGTTTATTCGGGTAAGCCAATTTTGGCACAAAATCGCGACCTAAATTTTCGAAATCGGTAATAGGACCGGTTCCGAACCGTCTTAATGAATCGCCACTTAATCGTCAAAATTGCCGCGACAGGCAAAATCAAATGTCACAAACAACTACCATGCCGACTCGATTGCTGGAAACCGGTTTCTATGGCGGACTGCTGACAGACGATACCTATTGGCCGGTAGCCCCCAGCGACCTAGCAGAAACGGGGCTCAGCGAACCTTTCATTGAAGGCTTGTTGCTTAAAACATTGTTTGTATGCGGAACCTCCAGCGGACGTGGTGTTTCGGAAAAAGTCGGATTGCCGTTTCGAGTCATCGAGCGGATTCTTGACAACCTGCGCACCCGCAAGTTTACCGTCCACGTCCGACCGGCACCTTTCAACGATTATTATTACGCACTGACCGAAGCCGGGTTAACACGTGCCAATCAGGCGATTCAACAATGTTCTTATGTCGGCCCGGCGCCGGTGCCGCTGACCGATTACTTGCTGAGCGTTGAGGCACAAGCCGCAGGGCTGTCTCCCATCGGGCGAGAACAACTCCGCAACGCACTGGAGAATGTTTCGCATGATGACGAACTATTGGACCAGCTCGGGCCCGCCGTCAACAGCAATACCGGCTTGTTTCTGTTCGGCCCTCCGGGCAACGGCAAAACAACCATCGCGAAAGCGTTGACCGCATGCTTGGGCCAGGAAATTTGGATCCCCAACGCGATCATCGACGACGGAAATTTGATCAAACTTCAAGACGACGCATTCCACATCCAAACACCGATCCCCGAAGTGGATAAGGGTTTAATGAATGCGCAAGATTGGGATCGTCGCTGGGTACGAATTCGCCGACCAACGGTCGTCGTCGGTGGCGAATTGGTGATGGAGAACTTAGAAGTCCGTCACGACCCTCGATCAAATATTTGCGAAGCGCCTTTGCAAATGAAAAGCAATTGTGGGTGTTTACTAATCGACGACTTTGGCCGGCAAAGAATCGCGCCAGAAGAATTGTTGAATCGTTGGATTGTCCCGCTGGAGAATCATTGCGACTATTTGACGTTGCCGACAGGTAAAAAGATCACGATCCCATTCCGCCAATTGATTATCTTTTCCACCAATTTGAATCCGGACTCACTCGTCGACGAGGCGTTTTTGCGACGCGTGCCGTACAAAATCTTTGTCGACGATCCGTCGCCCGATGAATACCGCCGCCTGGTCAACTCGGTTTGTGCACAGCTGGGATTTACATTCATACCTGAAGCCGCCGAGCATCTGCTTGCGTTCTATGAGCGGACGTCTCGTTCAAGCCGACGATGCCATCCGCGAGATTTGCTGCAACAAGTAAAAAACTATTGCACTTATCGACAAGTTCCGCTGATGCTGAAACCTGAATACCTGGACCAGGCTTGTCGCAGTTACTTCAGTCAACTGTAAGATTCCTCGTTCTAGAATAGGCAATGAAGCAATTCGTTGCGCAGTTTTCGTATGCCATAATAAATCGCCAGGCTTTCTTGATTTGCCACCTGGGCCACAAACCGACCGTTTTAAGATTCAATGTCGACGACATCTGCTGAACCACAATCGACCATCCGAGAGGGCTATGAACCGATTCCGGGTTACCGTGTCGAGTCATTGCTGGGACGTGGCGGTTTCGGCGAGGTCTGGAAATGCGAGGCACCCGGCGGTTTAAAGAAGGCGATTAAGATCGTTTATGGCGCAATGGATCAAGACCGCGCCACACGTGAATTGAAATCGCTCAACCGTATCAAAGGCGTCCAGCATCCGTTTCTGTTGACACTGGAACGATTCGAGTTCGTCGATGGTCGTTTGGTAATCGTGACGGAATTGGCCGATGGTTCGATGGAAGACGAGTTCGCACAGCGCCGGGCTCGCGGGTCGTGTGGTATTCCGCGTGAACAATTGCTTTCAAGCCTCAGTGACGCCGCTGATGCTTTGGATCACTTGCATCAACGCCATGGATTGCTGCATCTTGATGTCAAACCGGGCAACCTATTAGTCCTTGGCGGTCACGTAAAAGTTGCAGACTTTGGGCTGCTTAAAGACCTGAAAGAACTGGAATGTTCGATCGTCGGAGGCTTGACCCCGGTATACGCCCCGCCGGAATTGTTTGATGGTCGTCCGTCGTTACACAGCGACCAATACAGCTTGGCGGTGATGTATCAGGAAATGTTGACCGGTGTGCGTCCCTTCAGCGGCCGTACGATTGCCCAATTGGCGACACAGCACGTCCACGCTGCACCAAATCTGGCGCCGCTCATGCCAGCGGACCGTCCGATCATAGCACGAGCACTCGAAAAAAATCCGGATCGCCGATTCCGTAGCTGTCGTGATTTCATTTCGGCTCTTAGTCAGTTAGGCGACCGTTTACTAAGAGTCGCATCGGATCGCAGTGGCGGTACAAACGAGGGTTATGATTCGCGTGGCAGCGATACGGCGCTGGGGCAATTCCCCGGATTGATCGGCGCACCGGCTGCGAAGGTTGACGATTTACCATCATTAGAAGTTGGCTCTAGACTCGTCAAACGCAAAGACGATGTCAATCTCAACGTAAAGAACACCCTAGTGATTGCTCTGGGTGGCACTGGGCTTGAATGCTTACATAAGTTGCACTCAATAATGGCTCAGCCGATGGAATCATCGCCATTGGTGGTTCATGGTTTGGTCATCGATACCGATTCCGGAATGCTGCATCGAATCGGCGATATCCCAATGGGCGATAGTCTATCTAAAGTAAGTTCTTTGTATCTCCCCCTGCGAAAACCTCAAGAATATCGCGAAATTCAAGGTGAGCGTCTAAAGTCTATCAGCCGACGTTGGGTCTTCAACGTTCCACGCAGCGGGAATACGGAAGGCATGCGACCACTTGGCCGATTGGCCCTGGTCGATCATGGGCAGCGTGTGTCGCAAGCGATCGATGAATTGGTTAGCCGATACCGTCAAGCCAATGGCGAGAATCCGCCTTCGGTCTATGTTGTCGGTTCGCTCGATGGAGGAACATCCAGCGGAATGGTATTTGACGTCGTGCATCTGCTGCGTCATTCGCTAGACAAATGCGGACTGGAACATGCCAAGGTAATCCCTTTTTTAACGACCAGCGCATTCGCACCAACGACCGGCCAGAGCTTAGCGGGTCATAATGCCGCTTGCGCATTAGGGGAAATGCGACATTTGACAAAGATTGCTAACGGTTATCCCGGCGACAGTGCGGTCGATTGGCCAAGTGTTCCGGCAGCCCGCTCGCCGCTGAACGATGCTTATGTGATCGCTCGGAGTGACGAGGATCTAAGTCTTCCGTCACCTTCTGAGACGATCGCCCAATACATTTGGCTGGACAGCGTTTTTGCCGGCGAAGTGCTAGAAGCGGCACGTGTATCCGAGGGCGAGCAAAGATTAGAAGACATTGCTTCACCGTCGCTACGATCAGCGGGTATCGCGAGACTTGACTACCAGGGAACGATCGAAGAGACCTTATATGCACCACTGATAGCGTTGCGGCTGACATCACAGTGGTGTGGTGAGGAATACGAAACCGCAAAGGTGATCGATTCGATCTTTACGAAACTCATACCTGACGATCGGTTCAATTATGAATCGGTGATGCGTTCGTGTTTGGGCAACTGGTCCGGAGACCGCGAAACACGGCTAGCGGCGATGAAGTCCTGGTTCGGTATGCTTTCGCCACCTGTCTTGGCGGACCCAAAAGTCTTTAATGCCGCGCTGTCCAAACTTGCCGACAAAACGCTTGGCGATCCGGCCGAGCGCGACCGAATGTCGATGTGGAATTCAGTCCATCATGCGATATTGAACGAACTGGCCCATCGTCGTTTGTCTTTGAATTCCGCGATTGCCGTGATCGATCGGTTGTGCAGCATCATCAGCATGGCTCAAACTCGCATAGAATCCGATTGCAAGTCCGAAACCTCGTTCCCAACGGACTCACAAACACCATCACCAGAAGAAATGGTGTCGCTGTCTGAACGTTGGTTGTGGCGTTCGGCATGTCAGCTTGCCGGGAATACTTGTGCCGAAGTGATGGTTGCAATCACAGCAACCAAGGACCGGCTCAAGCAACGCTATGCTGCGATTCGTCGCTGTGTCGATGGCCTGGCGACTTCACTGATCACACAGGATTCGCCAACTTGGGACGCGATGAGCGAGAACTGGCAACTGCGCGGCGAAGCGGCACTGCGACGCCTTAATGGCCGAACTGCTCCGACAATGCTGATCGCGCCGATCTTACAAAAGGATGCTGCTGACCCGTCAAAAGGCATTCTCGCTTCGTTGCTGGCAGACGCCACTTCGATCGTGAAGGCGATGAAACTGGCCGGTGAGGATGCGATTGCCAGAGGGGGTGAAGTCTATTCGACGATCAGCGAATCAGGAGCCGCCCATTGGCGTGAAGTCAATGGCCGCGACTTAGACTCGAGATGCACGATGTCGCACAACAGTTCTCCAGCTAGCGATTCGGAATCTGATGACCAGCCGATGCAAGATACTCCGGACAATAGCGAACTGTTGGGGAACGATACCGATTCACGGAACCATCGCGAAATGGCTGAAAAGGCGATCAAGTCGGCCTGGCCCCAGTTGCTCGAATGTGGCGGCAGCCAACGGATGCTTCTACTGGTCGGAACTGAAGCAGACCGCGAGCGATGGGACCCCATCGTTCGGGAAATTCATAGCGGCTCCCTGACAACGATCTTGGTCGCTGGAATGACACCAACATTGGTATGCGAAGCACAGAAGATCAAACTTAATGACGTACGTTCGCGAGTGATCTCGATATTGGGCGGTCGCGAAGACGTCCTTGGTCGCTTGCATTCACGCTGTGACGTTGCTTGGTCTTAATGAATATCGACCAAAACCACTGCTATCGCCACGTCGGTTAATGGTTTTTGGTAAGGCTTAAGCTTTGTTTCTAAGACAAAAGAAAATCAGAGCTTGCCATTCGAGCCATTGAAGCGAAACGAGCGACTGGATTGTCTTATCCGTCGCTTGTTCGCAACGATCGATGAATCGATACGGGTCGCCATAGTCGGTGTGCGACAACTGTTCCAGCACTTCGTGGCGACCGACACGCCGAAACCAATACTTGGCGTTGCTAAAGTCGCCTTCGCGTCGATGCATGATCCCGTGCCAAAAACTCCCTTCGGGACTCTGATCGGACTGGCTGATTTCATGGGACGCATCTAAGTCGCCAGCGAGCAACCACAGCCCGGCCAAACATGCCGGTGGCAAGGCGTCGTCCGCAGAAGGGCGAGATGCTCGCAACCAGCGAACCAATTCCGGACAAGCGGGACCGGTCGTCAGCGATGGCAAGGGTGCTGACCGAATGATCGCCAACAACGAAGCGTCCAGGAAATCGCTTGGGGACGATTCGGTGGCCCCAAGAAGTTCAAATCGCGAATCGATAGCAGGCATATCAGCGGCAGATTTTGTGAAAAAGTCGGCATCAACAACAAATTGCGGCAGTCGAGCGGTTGCAATCGTGCATTTTCCCAAAATCAATGCGGGGCAACTACAACGGAAACACCGACGTCAGACTACCGACTGAGGCAGAAGAAGGTTAGACTGCAGGGCTTTACAGAGCCACGCGTTATCTCGTGCCGCGTCGGCCTTCATTCGTTTCACCCCTTTCTCATTTTGCCGACCGCCATGAACATTGGCCAGACGACCGACGCAGACAACCAACCGGTCGAGCACTCTGCAGATACTGTCACACCCGAAGTGCAACCCCAATCCGCATCTCAACCGGAGCAAAAGCCGGCCGAAGGTGCCAGCGGGCCACTGGCTTCGATCGCGCGCGGAAAGGGACCGCTGGCGGTTCGCCCGTCTGGCGCAAAACCGCTGTCACCGATCGCCAAACCGATTTCGCCCTCCGCAAAAGGCCCTGGTTCAGGTAAGCCCGGATCGCCAAGCGGCAAACCGGCAAAACCCGCTACAGCACCTGCGGGTGAAGTGGCCGAACCGTCGCAAGAGCATGAGGGCCAAGTTGCGACAGCGACGCGTCCCCCACAAACCAAGTTTCGCCCCAAGCCCGAAGCGGCGCCTGAACCGCCCAAGCCACCGGCAGCACCCAAGTTGACTCCGCCCAATTTGCGACAACCGCTCGCCGGCGACCTGCAGGCTGAGCTCGATCGCGAATTGGCTGCGGCGATGGAATTGGAAGATTTTCTCGGCGGTTCGGCCGGGATGGCCAGTCGCAAGGAACCGCTGGAAGACGGCCAACGGGTACACGGAACCGTTCTAAAGATCCACGAAGACAGCGTTTTTGTCGCTCTGGGCGGTCCAGATGAAGGCGTGGTGCCGTTTGAACAGTTTACCGCTGCTGAGCCCGTGCCCGGTGACGCGATCGAAGTCATTGTCCGCGGCATTTCTAAGGCCGATGGTCTTTACCAATTGACGCTGCCCGGCGAAGCGATCAACGTGACCGATTGGTCCGACATCGAAAGCGGGTCGATCGTCGAAGCGACCGTAACCGGGTCCAACAGCGGTGGCTTGGAATGCACCGTTGCGGGCATCCCGGGCTTCATTCCGATCAGCCAAATCAGCGAACATCGGATCGAGGATACCAGCGAGTTTGTCGGCCAGAAGTTCTTGTGCGTCGTGACCGAGGCCAATCCGCGACGCGGCAATTTGGTGGTCAGCCGCCGCGGCGTCTTGGAGCGCGAGCGAGAAGCCAAACGCCAAGAACAACTCGACAAGATCGAAGAAGGCGACCTGCTTGAAGGCGTCGTCCGCACCGTCAAGGACTTCGGCGCATTCGTCGACCTCGGCGGCTTGGAAGGATTGATTCATATCAGCAAGTTGAGCTGGGAACGGATCAAGCACCCCAGCGAAGTGATCGAAGTCGGCCAGAAGGTCAAGGTGAAGGTCGACAAGATCGACAAACAGACCGGCAAGATGAGCCTCTCGTATCGCGACCTGCTGGAAAATCCTTGGGACCTAGCGATTTCAACGATCGCCCCCGGTGCATTAATGAACGGCACGGTGACGCGAGTCGCTAACTTCGGCGCGTTCGTACGCATCGCCGCAGGGATCGAAGGTTTGGTGCACATCAGCGAAGTCGCCGGCCACCGCGTCAGCAACGTTTCGGCGTTCTTAAAGGAAGGCCAGGAAGTTGCGGTGAAGGTGCTGAGCATCGATCGCGAAACGCAAAAGATTGCTCTTTCGATTAAGCAAGCGATTCACAAACCCGAAGAAACAGTGGCGGTTGAGGAAGAAGAGGACACAGCCCCACCTGAATTGACCGTCAAGCCGACGCACACCGGGCCGCTTAAGGGTGGCAACAACCAAGCCACTGGCGGCGAACGTTTCGGTTTGCGTTGGTAAGATGCGAAGGGAAATAAGCGGGTGAATTGACCACGAGCGGCGAAAGGCGGAAAGCGCATGACCGAGCCAGACCCGTTACGAGCACCGGATGATGTGTCGCGGGCTCGGTTGTCAAAGGCACCGATCTTGCCGCCGGGGCCAATCGATCCGCCACCCGATTTTGGCCCTTCGCCCTATCAATCGCCCGCGATTCTGCCCGATGAAGAACCGGTGTTGTTGCCTGGAAGCGACCCGGTGCCTCCGTTGCCGATCGCCGCATCGGTGCTGTTTGCGGTGGTTGCCAGCGGTCTAACGGTCGGGACCACTTTCCGGATTGCTAGTTTGACCATCGGTTATTTTCCGTTCGCATTTTTCTTCGGGCCACCGGTGCTGGTCGGTTTCTTTGTCTTCTTTGCGATTGCGTTTTATTCTTCCAATCCGCTGGTGATTGCCAAATCGACCGGATGGAAGATCCTGATGGTATTGCTGGTTCCGCCGGTATCGATGTTAATTTTCGTTCCGACGTGTGTCGGGTCGGCCATTTTCATGATGCCCGTTTTCTACCAAGCGGTATCCAGCGAGTGGTTGATGTTTGTGCCGATCTTCATCGCTTACTTCATATCCGCCGTCGTGATTTCAAGACGATTGAGATGGCGATTCATCAAGCGGCTCGATCCTAGCGAATGGACGGCGCCATAATTTGGGAGCATCCAGCGAATGATTCAGGAGTAACGCCATCCGGTTTGAGTCTTTACTTGACGCTTTGTCGATCTGGTACGAAGCATCCGCTATCTTCGGACTCTGACCAGTGCCAAACCACTGTCCACTTGGTCATTCTGCATCAACGCTAGTGCGAATGCGCCTCCAGACTTCATCGAGCGATGCACCATCACTGGGTAGTGACGCCAGACGTCTAGCCTCGGCTATCTCGGCATTGGAAATCGGGTGACTGAAATACCCGATCTGCCTTCCATCAGTTGCATAAAGCTCAATCGGTTCGCTGGATTCTTCAATCTTTTTCGCGGTTTCCAAATCGACTTCGATTCTGACCATAACGGGCGCCTTTCTTGTACGTTCACTTGACCGGCGGAATCGAATTCTACTGCGATGAACGCAGGTTTACCACGATGTTTCAAGCTTATGGGGCGTAAAGGCAGCGATTCGATTACCGGTTGAACCCATACCCCGCTGCCCTCGGTCCGAGATTTGCCGCCAACTTCATTTACCCCCACTTTGCGTGGCTTGGGGTAGACGTGCTGTCAGACTAGAATGTCGACGCGTTTAAATCGCCAGCAACGTTGCTGGACCGATCGTAACCCCCACTCCTTTCGACTCCGGATCAGAACGATGACCATGAAATTATCGATGCGGTTGATGCTGTGTGCGGCCGTTTGCTCTGTTTTGCCGTCCGTTTACAACGTTTCGGCAGACGAAAAGGCCAAGGAGACCGTATCCGTATTCGGCACCAAACAACTGGAAGTGCCCCAGTCTTGGCAAAAAACCAAACCGGCTTCGTCGATCGTCGAACACGAGTTCGTGGTCAAGGATGGCGAAGGCGATGACGCCCCGACCGCTCGTGTCACGATGATGGCCGCTGGTGGTGACGTGAAGGCAAACATCGATCGTTGGAAGGGACAATTCGCCGGTGGTGACGCCGCAGCCCAGAAGTCCGAAGAAAAGAAAGTCGGCGACTGGGTGGTTCACGTCGTCGATCTGTCGGGCAATTTCAAAGAAACGATGGGCGGCGGGCCGTTCTCCGGCGGTAAAGTCGTTGAACGAAAGAACTATGCGATGCTGGGCGCGATCTTAGTTCATCCCGAAGGCCAAAAGTATTTCATCAAGATGACTGGCCCGTCGGATCTGGTGAAGTCCAATCGCGAGTCGGTGGTGCAAATGCTCGATGGATTGAAGAACTGATTCGCATTTGCCTTGGCCGCCGCTGCAGCGAAAGACCCTTAATCGATGAACATCCAGAGTTTCTTGGAGCATCATGGAATCGTCCGCAACCCGTTTGCGGAGGAGGATGCCCAGACCGATCCTGTCTTTAAGGATCACTGCATCAGCAGTGCCTATCATCCGGTTTGGGACAAGGTCTACGGCGACCCTTCGGAACCATCGACGGCGATCGTCTTTGGCCCCAAAGGCAGCGGTAAAACGGCGATGCGTTTGCAGATCGATCGCCACCTCAGTCGATACAACCAAGAACATCCCAATCGCCGAGTGTTCATCATTCGGTACGATGACTTTAATCCTTTCTTAGATCATTTCTGTGAACGTCTGGGGACGTTTCACAGCAAGAAACCTGAGAAGGTGTTGGATGCTTGGAAGTTATGGGATCATATGGATTCGATTCTCTGTTTGGGTGTCACCGACTTGGTCGACCAAGCGATTGCAACAGATGCTGAAGTCGAACATCGTGACGCGGTTGGGCGTCAATCACAGCGGGTCGATCGCGCATCGCTAAGGAAACTCGATCGCACCTCGGCGCGAGACTTTCTTCTCTTGGCATCCTGTTACGACCAATCGACGGCGTCGACTTTTGACAATCGCTGGAACCAATTGCGTAAAGCGCTGGGGTATCGCAACTGGAACGCCTACATCGACCTGACGTGGATGATTCTGTGGGCGGTCGCATCGCTTGCCTTCGTGGCTTGGATTTGGAATCGCGACGTGATCAGTGATCGCACGGCACTGATCTTGGCTCCGCTGCTGTTGCTGCCGGGCGTGTTGCCCTATGGGTTGCGGTGGTTCAAAAGTCATTTTGCGGCGATGGGGATTCATCGTCATATGCGAGTCGGCAAACGCGACACCGGACCAGTGCGCCGTGTGCTGATGCGGATCCCGCCGCGCGAACTCGCCAGCCAACCGTTGCCGCGATATGACCGCACCGATGATCGATATGAGTTGCTGAACAAGTTTCAGGGGTTGCTCGAACGGTTAGGATTTGTCGGCACGGTTGTGCTGATGGACCGGGTCGACGAGCCACACATGACGGGCGGCCAGAGCGAGTTGATGCGTCGATTCGTATGGCCGATACTCGACAATAAACTATTGAAGCACCCCGGATTGGGGTTCAAGCTGATGCTGCCTAAAGAGCTGTATCGAGACATTGAACGCGAGGGCCGGGAGTTTCTCGAACGTTCACGTTTGGACAAGCAAAACGTAATCCCTTCGTTCCAGTGGTCGGGGGAGTCGTTGTATGACTTGACCAACGCGCGAATGTTGGCTTGCACGGCCGATGGACGCAAAGTCGAACCTCGTGACTTCTTTGTCGATGCGGTCACTTACCAGCGGCTGCTGACGGTGTTCCAGTCGCTGCGTGTGCCACGCCACCTGTTCCGTTTTCTGTTCCGTGTCTTGGCCGAACACTGCAACCGGTACACCGATGCCCAGCCGAAGTTTCAGATCGATTCGGAGACATTCGAATCGATTTACGCGGTCTACATTCGCGAGGTCGAACCGACTGGTTGATCTTTGACCGCCACTTGAGCCCATTGGGCACACGGCATGTGTCAGCTATGATTCTGGACCTGATTTATACCCGGGGGCAACACGTGTGTGCTGTCCCTTTTTTCTTTCTGCGTCGTCATGGAGAGATGTGATGCAAGTAGATGATGAAATGAATGCGCCCGCCTCGTTGGCGGACACTTCAACCGAAACCGATCGCAACCCGATCCCGGCCGAAGCACTGGTCGAAGTCGACCCGATGGCTTCGCTAGTGATTAAGATTGACCCTGAAACGGTCGACGAAGATGGCTTTGTCAGTATTTGGAACGTGGCGGCGACCACCATGGGTGGCAAGACCGAACTGGCACGCGTGCTGGCAGGTAAAATGCTCGGGTTTTTGTGCAAGCACCAATGCGATTTCGTGTTTGCCAGCTCGACCGATGCCAATTATCTGGATCAATGGTTCGAGCGTGATACGTCGCTGTTGTACGATTGGTCGCCGACGAGCGAAAAGGTCGACGTCGTGACACAACACGCTCAAGTGCCTGCAAAGGCGCTGGTGCGATTTTTGAAAGAAAAGAAGTTCGACGCGATGAAGAATTACAGCCCACGTCGGGCCGATCGCGTTCAGTGGTTCAGCGACCTGTGGTGCATCGGCTGATCCGGGCCGTGTGACGATACCAGGATGACACGCGATACCAAAATGATAAAGTGTCCTTGATCAGGACGGACGAAAACTTGTGAGGTAGGATCGATGATGCGAACGTTTCAATTCGGTGGTCTTTCTGCTGGGATGCTGCTGTTGTGCGTCGGCTTATCGGGCTGTATCGCCAAGCCATCGTTCAGTCCTGGTCCGGTCGATCCGGACGCGCCGACGGAGTTTACCGAGACCGAATCGGGTTTGAAGTATCGCATTCTGCGACGTGGCAACGGGTCCAAACCAACGGCTTCCAACACCGTTCGTGTACACTATGAAGGACAACTCGAAGACGGGACGATATTCGACAGTTCGTATCGCACGGGCAAGCCGACGACGTTCGGTTTGCGACAAGTGATCGGCGGCTGGACCGAAGGGGTTCAATTGATCGATGTTGGTGGAATGATCGAGTTGTTGGTGCCACCCGAGTTGGGATACGGCGACCAAGGAGCGCCCGGTGCGATTCCACCTGGCGCGACGTTGCGATTTAAGGTGGAATTGTTCGAGATTCTCTAATACATGGACATCGATCGAAAACGCGTTGAAGACGACCTTCGTGGCGTCGTTGTCGGCGACGTTTTCTGCGACGAACTTTCGGTCCAGTTGTATGCCAGCGATGCGAGCATCTATCAAGTATTGCCGCTGGGCGTGGTGCGTCCCAAATCGGCCGAAGACGTGGCCGCCTGTGTCCGTTACGCGGCCGAGCAGAACCTAGCGATTCATGCCCGAGGTGCCGGCAGCGGCGTCGCCGGCGAATCGCTCGGCCGCGGTTTGGTAATCGATTTTTCGGCACACATGCGACGCTGGCGACGCGGCAACGACGCCAGCGAAAAGTTGCTCGATCCGTCTGGGCTGGAATTGGTGCGTGTCCAGCCCGGCGTCGTCCTAGCGTCGCTCAATCGCGAACTGATGCCCGATGGTCGCCAGTATGGCCCCGACCCGGCGACCCGCAGCGTCACAACCATGGGCGGCGTCTTAGCTGTCAACGCGTCGGGCAGCCATTACCTGCGCAGCGGTTCGCCACGCGATACGGCGATTTCCTTAGAAGTCGTGATCGGGTCAGGCGAGTTATTGGAATTATCGTCGCATTCGCCGCTGGAACAATCACCTGCCGGACGTTTGGCGCGCGGCGTGTGGGGGATTTTTCACTTACATCGCGAAGTGATCGCGGCCGATATCGCCAAACGGGGTGCTTCCAACGGATTGCGGCTCGATGGCGTGATCGAACCGTTCGACTCGCTGTTCGAAACCCAGCCATCGCCGCAGACGGTCGTCCATCTGGCCAAACTGCTGACCGGCACCCAAGGGACATTCGGCCTGATCACCGATGCCACGCTTCAGACCGAAAAGGTGCCGGCGCATCGCGGCGTGGCGCTGCTGTTTTTTCATCGGCTCGATGCGGCCGCGCGTGGTGCGGTGGCGGCCGT
>DIUH01000194.1 GCA_002428205.1 Planctomycetaceae bacterium UBA6163 | reverse complement strand
TGATCGTGACTTGGCCATCGATCACACCCAGCCCCAGCGAACTGGTTTGCAATAACTTTGCGGTATCGATACGGTTCAGGCGAATCAACGTTGCCGTCGACAGACCGCCCGCGAAATCACCGCGGCTGGTGAGCAAGGCTTTACCGTCGCCCAGTTCGATTGCTGCGCCTCGGCAGTTCCAACGCATGGTCGCAGAGCGGGGCGAATAATCCCAGTCGATCGGCACACGGGCATGGCGAACCAGCAGGTTGGACACCGCCGCGTTATCCACGCTGAGGTCGGCCCGGCCTGTCAGGTTGCCATCGAGTCTTGCTTGCACGCGGATACTCGCCGTTCCGGATGCCGCAAGCGATTGCCAGGCCGAACTGGCGCGGCGTAGGTTGACACGGTCTGCGACAACGTTCAGGCGACCTCGCGGACGGCCACGGCGCAGTTCCAGTTCGCCCTGCCCCTGCAATTGCCCGTCGAACAAACGCCCGTCAAGTTTTTCCAGCCGTAAGCGGTCCGAACGCACCGCGACCGTGGCGTGGATTCTGTCGGAAAGTCGCACCGCACCCGAGCTGAGGTGTTCAATGGTGATGCTGCCGATGCCGATTTGCGAGTCGGCGATCAACTGCGTATCCCGGACAAAACTGGCACTCAGACGGCCGCCGATCCTTTGGTGATTTCGCGATGCGAACAGGCCGTCGGCCAAGCGCCCCAGCGAAACGCCGCTCAGTGTTGCAGTGGCCCGAAACGGCAACGAGTCCAGCGTTGGTGGCGATTCACTGTTGGCAAAATCGACCAATTCAGCGAGGACCGCGGTGGCGGCGCATTGCGCCTTGCCCTCACAGCATTCACCGACCACTTGGGCCACCAGCTTGCCATCGCGGACTAGCAATTCGTTGTGGCCTAGTGTGACGGGTAGGCCGGCGATTCGAAGCTTTTCGCCCTGCATTTGGCCGACGGCGGACAGGGTGGACCAGTCGCCCAGTGAACTCAATCGGACTTGGCCCGCCAGCGTTCCGCTCGCGGCGACGTTCAGGCCAGCCACTTCGACAAGCCGCTTTAATTGAATGTTTTCAGCCTGCGCGGTGACGGTCGCTCGCGTCCAGTCGAGCTCCTGCAACTGGGCAGCGAGCTCGTACGAACCGCCTAAGAAATCAACAGACTCACTGGTCAGTTTGACCCCTTCACGGCTGGCCTGCCAATTCAGCGACGCGTCACCCAGTGGTCGAGCTTGATACCGCGTGCGGCGCAGTTGCACATCGCCGTGGGCCGTCCAGTCGCCGGTAACGCCCAGCCGAACGTGCCCTTTCAACTCGGCTTGGCCATCCAACGGAAGCGGCGACTGCGAATAGTGTTCAGCCAGCTTGGCGACGTCGGCCAAATTGAGGGTCTCGACGCGAAAATAGCAGCCGAGATTCGCGACCGGGTTGAACTGGCCACTGGCACCAATCCGGCAGGACACGTCGCGCCACGCGATCGCAAACTCCGGGATCTCCAGTCGCCCTTGCGTCACCCGGCCAGGGCACTGGAAATCGTCGAACTGTTCGTTAGCGATCCGCAAGTGGTGGCCATTGAGTATCCAGTTGGCATTCCACGACTCGGCACTCAGGATCGACTCGCGCGGCGCCTTGGCATCCAGCCGCAATGAAAACGTGCCACCGGTATGCCCCGGGGAGCCTTCCGAGCCAGACGAAATCTGGTGCTGCAGCTGGAGGCGGGAAGTGATGCGGACCAGTAGGTCGCGGCCTTCTTGAAGTCCAACGACGGCGTCCAGTTCGGCGCGGCCGGCGATTTCCCGTGAAGCCGACTCGATATCGACAGGGAGCGAAAACCGCACAGCCCCGTTGGCAACTCGGAAACTCGCCGTCGTATCGGCGAGTTGCCAACCGTCACTGGCGCACTGGCGCAGCTCGACGTCTGCAAACGCTTGCCAAGCCTCGATGTCCGCAAGCTGCGGCAGCCGAACGGCGGCTGAGCCGCGCAGGTCAAACTCGCCCTGCAACGTTTCTAAACCCAACGGCTGTCGCAGACGCCCGAGCTGGACACCAGCGACTTTCCAATCGATCTTGGCCATCGGATCGGGATCATCCGCAGAGAGTTTGGCCTGCAAACGCAACTGGCCGCCGAGCACTTGTGCCAGTTTGGCCTGGAGGGCGATCTCGCGGCCGCCGACAAGCTGCAGCTCCAGTCCGCTGGCCACTTCGTCCACCGTGCCAGCCTGCTCGACCACCAGGCGTCCACCGTGAAGATTCAGCAGTGCCAAAGGAAACGGGCGATCTCGCGGCGTCGAATTCGTACCAGGCAAAGGCGGCAACCGGCTGATCAGGCCACCATCTTGCCTCAACCGCAATCGAAGCGTCGGCTGATCGATTCGAACGGCTCGCAACCAAACGCCCTCACGCCAACCCTGCCCAAGCGACGCCGTGATGGCGATCCGCTGGACCGTCAGCAAAGTTTCGTCACAATCGCCTTGCTCGGCAATCCGCAACCCCTCGATCCTGATCCAAGGCAGACCGACATCGACCCACTGAAGCGTGATGGGGGCTCCCAGCCAGTGGCTACCCAAACGTTCAATTGCCTGTCGGGCAATCCAGTTGCGCATCACCACGGCGACCAGTAAACCGACGCAACAACCCAGCACAGCACGACGCAGTCGCTTACTGCGGCGTTTGCTGCGACAAGTCGAACCGGCAATGTCCAAGGGCATCGTTTTTCTAAAAATGGGTCGCTGTTCGTCATTGACCCGTATTGGAATAAGCTGTCGGAACCGATCACGTCAATGAATAAAACAAAGGTGCCAAATCAAACAAAGGTGCCAGCAGTAAAGAAAACGAAGACCAAACCATTGGGCCAGGAGTCATTGTTTCGACTCTTAAAAAGTGTTTAACTTTTCGGATAGCGAGTCGACTAGGTGGGTTGCAATTAGTGAATTAAAAGGCTTTTCTAAAACAGACGAAGTTCGAGAAGTCAACGTCGACCTGCGCTCGCGCACGCTGCAATTGAAAGCGTGATAAGACTTGATCGACGGATTCATTAAAATTTTCAACTCCGCCGTCACAGTAGACCGAAACGCTTGGCCTGAGTTCCGCCGGATCGACAACATGCGGCGGCAAGCAACTGGCCGGTCCTTCCAGCAACCTGGCTGTCGCTGTCGGCTCATATGTATCGGACACACGACAAGCCAACACCTTGCGCGAAAAATTGTCCATCACGGCTTGAAGGTAGACGCGAGACCCATCAAGCCGTTCGACAATGCTAGGCTTGGTCCGAAAAGGAGTCTGCCCCTCTTACTTACTGCGAAAGCGTAATCTCGCTTTCGCCCTCAAACACCTGCAGTCGTACCCGATGGTCATGCGCCTGCTGAATGCGTACCGCCGCCATGACCATCTCCGCCTGCTAATCGAACATTTTACGGCTTTCCCGTTCAATTGCCACTCGTTGTAACGGCAGGAGTGTCAGTCAGGTTGTTCTTGTGGTGAGACCGGTGGAGCAAAAGTTGCGCAGAAAGCGCGGGCATGAAAACGTCGATTAAGCGTCGCCCCAGAAATTGGGTCACCGTAGCGACATCTGTCGCAAGCCAAAGCGAAACTCCATACGCGAAAGCAGTTTCGGACGACGATTATTTTGCTACCTTTTCGGCGTCGATTCAAAGCTTGGTTTTTGTGTTAACTTTCGTCATTTCGCCAGTCCGAAGGTGTTTCCCGACAATACGACCGGACGGGCCTCAAACTCCGTAAGCCCTTGTTTGCAAGGCATTAGGAATTTTGAACAAAGAGAGTATTGTGCCTACGTGATCCCAGTTCGCTTCGGCCCGATCGGCGTTGCTTCTGCTATCAGACTGATGAACCCGCAGACCTATTGCGAGCTCGATGAATCGGATCGCCGATTCAATGGCAACCGCGCTCGAACCCACCTGACGACCAATCTCGGCATGAATCTGGTGACGCCCGTCGAAATGCCCGCGGTTGCATCGGTGTTCGATGAATGGATTTCAATGCATAACGCATCGATACAGGTTCATTCGACAGGTTCCAAGTTCTTGATTCCGCCGGCATGGTATCGCTAGACGTAACCGCCAGCTGGGTCGCCTTGCTCCTTGTAGCTTGCGGCTGGTTCACGATAGCATCGTTTTCCCAATCAAATCAAACCCTTTCTGGAAAGAGCATAAGGTCGCACCCCATGGCAAGTGCCTAGCGTGCTCGCTGCTCTATTCTCCAAAAAAGCGTCTTGTGTTGTTTTCTTCCTAATGAAATGAAAACCGCATCCAAGTAACCGTCTGGGCATTTGCAACGCGCACGCTCGCGAACGAAATCGGCAAACTCTGGCTTGGCAATCAGTAAGGCTGGATCGCCGTCGCTGGTTGACGCCTCGTGCTTGCCAATGTCAACATTCAGTTTCGTTCCATCGTCTAGCAGAACAATTCCGGTAAGGTAAAACGCTTGAGGAATGAGCTGAACTTTAGGTTCAACTTCAATGATTGCTTTTCGATTGTGCTGCGAATCCGTCGGTTCGCCGCTGCAGGCTTTGCTGGTATTGCAGCACCGTTGTGGCGGAGCGTATGCGGCCAACCGGGCTGGTAAATGTTCCTGCTTGTTCAGATATCGTTTGCTGCGGTTGCTGATTTCTACAGTCAGTAATGCTGCGTCCTGGACGATAAAAGTGAGGTGACTGTGTTTGAAGTAGAGTGTATCTTTTCCATGTCGCTTGAGCCGAGTCTTGTGCTTTCGGTCGTACGTCTTTTGGCGTATGGTCTGTGCGAAGAACTCTGCGATTTTTGAATCGACCGTAGCGGGATCGAGTTCAGAGTCTGGATAAATGCGTCCCCAGCGTTCGATGAACCGCTTGCGGGCGTGCTGGGTAATCCCGATACATACCTGTTTCCCCTTGCTGTTGGTGTAATGCAGCCGAACGGGGCTTTTTTTGGATAAATCAGCTTTTTCCATGGTCAGTACTCCGGTCTTTGGAAAGCGTGACCGCCGTTAAGTAAGGAATGGCTAGCGAATACCGAAGTGAGACAGTATCGCTAAGCTGTTTGACACGTTTGGTCACAACCGGCAATTTTTCGGCAATTTTTTTTTCAGCAAGTCGCTCTGCGTGTTGCCGATTTATTCACGCGGCACAAGAACGACACCACGCCGAAACGGCGGGAAATCTTCGGATTGGTTGATGCGAGTGTTGTCGTCCCCACTTTTTGATAGCACTCCAAACGCCATCTGATGGCAGGTGAAACAACGGAAGACGGATGTCCATCCGCTGTGTCCGGCGATCGAACCGAACTGACTGAAACGAACTGACTGAAACGAACTGGCTGAAGCGACAGGCACTCTCGGGCGTCTGCTTTGATGTTGGAGTCTGCAAATCGCCGTTTTCGATCATTTCCAGAACCACGAGCAGCAGTAGCGGTTTGTGCGGTGCCAGCCCCTGCGAACGATTGCCGCTCAGCTTCTCGAGTGTCGCTAAGACCTCGTGCTTGAGCGTCTGGATGACGCGTTCGACGAACGCCTTCAGGTTGGTGACTTGATTGGCTTGTTTTTGATCGTGCGGCCAAAGGCCTGAAGCGGTGCGTTCAAAAAATCTTTTCAGGAATCCTTCGGCTTCATCTTCGCTTAAGGTGCCGCTGGTAATCTGACCGCAGCAAGCACGGGTCGCGGCGGTGGGCTGCGGCGCAGTAGCAGATTTTTTAAAGCGAAAGTACTGTAGGAAGAGCCATGAGAAAACGTGTTCTCGGTTGGATCATTTTGAGTTTAGGAACCTCGGTGGCCGTTATGGCCCAGCCGCCCGGTGCCCCACGCGGTGAGCGCCCTGGGCCAGGCGGATTTGGCCCAGGACCTGGCGGCAGACCACCGTTGCCGATTGTCGATGCGATCGACAAGGACCGCGACGGAATCCTTTCGAAGGATGAAATCGAAGCGGCCACTGCGGCGCTGATGACGCTCGACAAAAACGGCGACGGCAAACTGACCGAAGAGGAGTTTTTGCCGCTGCGACGCGGTCCTGGTGGGCCTGAAGGACGCGGTCCAGGTGGGCCTGAGCGTGGTCCTGGTGGGCGTGAGCGTGGACCCGGTGGGCCTGAGCGTGGGCCTGGTGGGCCTGAGCGTGGACCGGCGCCCAGTCCCGAGCGATTCGTTGAGCACGCTTTGGAGTTCGATGCCGATGGCGATGGCAAACTTGATCGATCCGAACTGATGAAGTTCGCCGAGCAGATGCCGAATCATCGCCCCGGTGGACCAGGAATGGGCGGACCGGGACGGGAGAGGCCTGAAATGGGGCCGGGCCGCCAGCGAGGTCCTGGTGATGGGCCGCGACGCGAGGGCGATCGGCCGCGACGCGAGGGTGGCGATCGGCCTGCACCACCGCCACGTGATGCGGGTGTTAGACCCGAGCGTGAATAAAGTCGTTGCTTTTTAAGCGAGGCGACAAGTTTTATGGTGTCGGGATTCGCCAGACTTCCATTTGTAGCGATGCCAGAGCGAGGAATTCTGGCGAATCCCACTACGTTGAGG
>DIUH01000075.1 GCA_002428205.1 Planctomycetaceae bacterium UBA6163 | reverse complement strand
CCATCGGTTTCTAATAACTGACAAACTTCCATCGCCGCGCCTAGCGACAGTTCGTCTGCATTGAAATCGATACCGCCATATCCGTTAACTTGAACGTCGATCCAGCCCGTCGGATTCATATCATCTCCAGCGACGATTGGGTTGCGGGTCCGATCTTCGCAGCGGCTGCTTGATCAATAATCAATGTCACTTGGCCGTGATTGCGCAAAACGCTGGCTGGAATCTGTGGCGATACTTCATCTTCTAACGTCGCGCGAACCGCATCCGCTTTGCGTTCGTCTGGCACACTGCAGTAGATCGTCCGAGTTTTCATAATCTGGCGGATCGACATACTGATCGCATGCGTCGGAACATCATCTAAGCCCGCGAACCACCCTTCGCCGACTTGCTGCATGCGACAAGGTTGGTCAAGTTCCACGATGATATAAGGTTCGTCGGTTTCAAAGTTTGCGGGCGGATCGTTGAAAGCCAAGTGGCCGTTTTCGCCGATCCCGACCAATGCGACATCGATCGGGGCGGCAGTCAACTTGGCTCCCACCGCTGCGATCGTTGCCGGTGCGTCGCTTTCGCCATCGAGATAATAAAACTGTTTCAGCGGCAATTTACTGACAAATCGTTCTCGCAAGTAACGGCAGAACGACGCCGGGTGCGATTGTGAAATGCCGATATATTCGTCCAAATGAAAACCGGTAACCGCTGACCAATCGACATCGGTGCGTGCGGCAAGCGCCTCGAGCACTTCGAACTGGCTCGACCCGGTCGCGATAATCAACCTCGCCTCGCCATTGGACTCGATCGCCGCGCGCAAATCCGCAGCAGCATGCTCAGCGACCCAGGCGCCCATCGCGGCGCGGTCCTTGGTAACGATCACTCTCATAGAATCACATACCTTATAGTTGTTGTTAGTTGTTAAGGTTGTTGCCACAGTGGCTTCGGTTTTTTTGTCGTCTCGTACACGTCGGTATAGAAGATCGCCGCAGGATTGATCCCCATCCGCTGTGTGTTGTCGATCGACCGACGTATCGTTTGTACGTTTCCGATCATCGGCAAGGCCCAACCCCAGACAGAGAGGATAACGATGATGGCCGCAGTCAATCCGACCACCCCGCGATTGATTCTGCAAACAGACGAGCGGGTGTTCGTCATGGCGCTATCTCGCTGGGCAACCATTTCAGGATCGAATCATAGAACAGCCATCCGAACACCAGATAAGCCATTAAACCGGTGAGGAAAATATTGAATGATTGACCGCAAACATACAGCAGCACGGTTTTCCCGCCGCTGAGCGCTGGCAACAAAGTGCGAAAATTCGTCTCCAGTCCGATGCATACAAACGCCAGGCAGAACAGCCAGCCGCGAATATTTTTCGTGATCCCATCAATGCTTAACGTGATCAGTGATTCGCCAGCGGCACCGGAGGCGACAATCGTGCTGGCGATGATCGACGCGGCCAAAAAACCGAGCACGAACTTGGGGAAGCGACGCCACACTTCGGCGCCGAATTGTCTTGCACTGGCCTTCACCGGTGGCTTGTCCGAATCCGCAGTCGTCTCGTACCGCGTCGCCCAGAAAACCGAGACCGCGAAAGCGATCACGCCGATCAAGACGTTCTGAATCATCTTCACCGTGTTTGCGATTTTTACCGCTCGATCTCGTTTTACTTCCGCGTCGGGGCCATCCCCGCCCATCAACGCCCCGGCGGCCGCTACCGCACCGGTCGAGTCGATCGTGCCACCAATCCACGCTCCGGCGACAATCTCGTTCACGCCGGCGACACGCAGCGTCAGCGGCATGACGACCATCATCACGGCAGTGAAGCAGAGCGACAGGGCGATCGCTAGCGACAGTTCTTCTCGCTTTGCGCGACAAGCCGCAGCGGTCGCGATCGCTGCGGAAACGCCGCAAACCGACATATCCGCGGCAACGACCATGACCAGCGATGGCGAGCGGATTTTCAGGACATGGCAACCGAACAGGAAGGTGACGATCAGGACGATCGGAGTCACGAGCCAGGAGACGAGGATTCCAGGCATGCCCAGCAGCAGCAGTGTGCCGATCAGCACCTCGGCCCCCAGCAGCACGAGGCCCCATTTGATGAACAGTTCGCCACGGACCGCTCCCCGCATCCAAACCGGCGTGCCGACCGTATTGCTGATCACCAAACCGAGCAGCAGCGCCCACAAAACGTACTCGAAACCGTACTGTTTGACGACTTCTTGACCGGACATCACGAACGCGGCGGTCGCCAGGATTGCGATTGCCCAGAAACCGAGGAAGATTCGCAGCGGCGCGCTGCTTTTGTTGTCGCGGCGGGTCAGCATCATCGCCGGGATCGCCAGCAGGCTGATCGCCACCAGCGACGCGAGTGACGATTTCCAGAGTGGGATTTCGCCTTTGCCGACCATCGAAGCCCAGGGGGCATCGGACCATTTACCGGGCGAAGCGAAGCGGCCTGAGACGCCTTCACCCCAAACCGCGGCGGCCCCAACGGCGAGGGTCAACAGAGTCATACCGAGCACGATTGCCCAGATATCTTCGGACCAAAACGGCCTGGGCGCAGCATTTTCGTTGAGCGGAGCGGCGTCGGTGGCGGGAAGGCCGTTTTCCATGGTGTGGCGAATCGGCTTGAGTGGCGGGACGGAACATCGACGGGCGGGGTCGCAGATTAGCGGTAAAGCCAGGCTGATAACACCCCCGAGTCATTAAGGTAGCAGGCACTCTCCGAGTG
>DIUH01000132.1:3168-13012 GCA_002428205.1 Planctomycetaceae bacterium UBA6163 | reverse complement strand
GTGGCCCATGGGTGATGCCGCTGCCGCACATCGTCACCGCGCCGCCAAAGCCGGTTGCTGGCGCGGACAGCGACACGTCAGTTGATCAAACGATTTCTGCTGATGACGCAGTCCCAGCCTCGACCGAAACCGACACTGCGAAACAGGTCACGCAAAAGCTCGACACAGATACGCTTGAGACATCTTTGGCGGACAACCATAATCTGCCGCAGACGCCCGCTTCATTGAACCAGCCAGCCCCCGCAGTCCCCGAACCAAGAAAAGACAGTAATGAATCTTGATGCCACCGCAACGGCCCAGTCCACAAACGTTGACGTGGCTGAGATCCGATCGACGTTCGATGCGATTACCGCCGAAGTCGCGAAAATCTATGTTGGCCAGGATGAATTGGTGTTGGGGACGATGACCGCTTTGTTCAGCGGCGGACACGTCCTGATCGAGTCGGTTCCCGGCCTTGGAAAAACGTTGTTTGTGCGAACACTGTGCCGCATTCTGGGTTGCCAATTCGGACGCATCCAGTTTACCGCCGACCTGATGCCATCGGATATCACTGGCGCGCCGGTCTATAACATGCAAAGTTCGGAGTTCCAGTTTCGCCCCGGCCCGGTTTTTACACAACTGCTGCTAGCCGACGAAATCAACCGATCGCCTGCAAAGACGCACGCCGCGTTGTTAGAAATCATGCAGGAGTATCGTGTAACGATCGACGGAACGAGCCATCAGGTACCGTTGCCGTTTCTGGTGCTGGCGACACAAAACCCGCTGGAGAGCGAAGGGACTTATAACCTGCCCGAAGCCCAGCTCGATCGGTTTATGTTTAAGCTTTGTGTCGATTATCCGTCGAGCGACCAGGAGGCGGAAATCCTACGGATGCACAGCCTGCAGATCAATTTGAACGATCGCTTGATGAACGAAGTGAATCCGATCACAACGCCGGAGCGTGTTTCGGCGATGATTCGCGCCTGTGGCCAAGTGACGGTAGCCGACAGTTTGGTCGAGTACATCAATCGAATTGTTCGCATGACACGAACTTGGCCCGCGTTTCACTTGGGCGCGTCGCCGCGAGCCGGAATCGCCTTGATGCAGGCCGCTCGCACGCTTGCCGCGTTTTCGGGACGCGATTTCGCGATCCCCGATGACGTTGCCGAAATCACGCTTCCGGCAATGCGGCACCGTGTGCAATTGACCGCCGAAGCGGAAGTGGAAGGGCGAAACGTCGACGACGAACTGCGGACGATGATCCAGGGGATCGAAGTCCCACGAAATTAACCCAAACAATCCAAACCCCGCCCGTTCACAAATCTCACTTTGGTGAACTATAGTAGTTGCAACTGCTCGGCAACCGTGGGTTTTTGGTAAGGGACCAGATTTGTGAACACCAGCATCGGCATCCTCGAAGTGCCCGGATTTACTCCGGCCATGGTTGCCTTAGACGCCATGGAAAAGGCGGCTGATATCCATGTGGTTCAAGCCGAATTGAACGATTTTCTCGGCACGGTGATCAAAATCGGCGGATCGGTCGACTCCGTTTCTGCCGCACTGGATGCCGGAAAAGCCGCCGCGTTGCGGTTTGGCGTTACACCCGTTGTAGCCGTGATTCCGAATCCCGAACCATCGGCGATGGCGGTCGGTATCCTCAGCCGCCAGGAACGCAGCCCCCTGCTCGATCAAAACGTCGTGCTCGGCCAACCCCCAGCACCAGAAACTGTCGCAACTAAGAAAAGAGATTCCGCCATGGCCGAAACGCCAAACTTCGCATTAGGATTTATCGAAACGCAAGGCTTCACCGCAGTTTTCGAAGCGATCGATACCGCCTGTAAAGCCGCAAACGTGGAAGTTTTGGCGAAAGAAAAGCTAGGCGGCGGCTACATCACGATCGTCATCAAAGGCGATGTCGCAGCCGTCAACGCCGCGATCGAAGCCGGCAAAGCCAAGGTCGGTTCGCTCGGTAAATTGATCGCCGCACATGTCATTGCACGCCCAAGTGCAAACGTTCTGGCGTTGTTGCCCAAGTGAGAATGGTTTAACCAAGTGCCTAGGCTGGGTGAAGCTTTTTCTTTACAGCACCCGTCGCTATTCTACCCGCTCTGTTTACTGCTGGTTTAACACACCATCTGCGGCGACCTAGTGTGCGACCGACGGATTACGCCATAGCAATGAATTGTTTTGGGGCTGCCCGTTAGCGGCATTCGTGTTATTGACCGGGTCGGTCGACGGCCCAGTCGGCATTTGCGAGGCATAGGTTGGATTCTGTGAAATCGTGGCCGACGCCGGCTGGACCGCTTGCCAAGCTGGTGACGCGATATAGTCTTCGTTTTGATACTGATTCATCGCCATGCCTTGCTGGCCCGGAATCGGGGTTGCGCCGGAAGCAATATTGGTATCCAGCGGTCGTAGGCGAGCGGCCAGGTCACCCGGCGGAACGGATATATTGGGCGTTTGCTGAACGGCGCCAGCTTGCGCCATCCCGGGCTGCCAAGTTCCTTGGTTCCCATTTTGCCATCCGCCTGGCATTGGACTCATCGCTGGCTGCACACCCGCGATCCCGCTGCCAACCGGTTGGTTTGCATACGGATTCGACATATTTTGCTGAGCATTCATTCCCGCCGTTAAGTCGATAACGGGCATTCCACCAAGGTTGCCGCGCGAACTCGGTGATAGCGGAGCAGTGNNGTGAGGTGGGTGGCAAGTTAACCGACGCGGAACTGGCAAAAGAATCGTACGGTTGGGCACCTAGCGGCATCGAAGCCGACGCAGCGGTGGGCGCCGAGTATGGGTTGTTTGCTTGCGTGCTGCCGGTTGGCGGCGGCGGGACTCGCGTCGCACCTCCAATCGGACCGAATGGAATCAGCGACTGGCTGGTTGCCGGCGACAATGTTCCGGCGGGTGCAAACGGTCCGTTTGCAGCGTTTCCCATCGGTTTTTGACATCCGCAGAATAGACCTACGGCCAGAACAGACAGCGATGCGGTTAATTTTGCGAATTGGCGACTCATCGCAGGCCTTTACTCGATCGGCAAACGGGCTTCAAAAAAAGGTGGATTTCGGTCCAGCCGTTGGATGCCAATATCAAGTTTTGTTGCGATGCCGAAAGGTCAATCACGGTGCCCTGCGGTTTGGAATGCAGGATCTCAGGCTGGAAGCCTTTTTATACCCCACAGCTTTTTTGACCCCCACAAGCTCGTCTCGTGGGTGAACAAGGTTTGCAAGCCAGACACCGAAGCCCTCTCATTTCACCGAGTTTAACTTGTGCTCGCCGCTTAAAGCGGCGAGCACAAGTTGAACTCGGAAAGCTGCGGAAATTGCGGCTTTTGTCTAGCATGCCAACCTCGGCTTCCTGCCAGACGAGCTGGCAGGGGAGCAACTCACGATGACTTGTGGGTAATTAAACGGCTGGAAGCCTACGCCACTTTGTGGACTAGTCGATCCGTTGGCTGACGAGACCCGATTTCTTGTTTCTTAAAATCAATCGAGTTTGGCCATTGGGCATCCGTTCACGCTTGATCAAGAAGTGTCGGTCGTCGTACTCGCGGACGGGTTCGGAATCGAAATCCGGACCACCGCCGCGCCACTCAAACAGCTCGACCGGTTCCCATCGCTTGGTCATTTCCGATTGATAGGCCGCGTCGATGATCGCATTGACAACATATCCATCGTAAAACGTCTCGATCGGCTCGATCTTCTTTTCGAACGCCCCCAATATATCGGAGAACATTTCGACATAACCAAGCGCCGCCGTCTCATCGCCCACGGGAAACAACCAACCGGTATCACTTTCGGCCTTTTCCGCCACATAATCATTCTGCCCATTGGCGGAATACATTTCGAAACCGGTTCGCATCCAGTGGTTCAACCAAATCGTTCCCTCCGAACCCGCGATCTCGTCGCGCAGGTCCATCCCGCCACGAAACGTCCAACTCACCTCGAATTGGCCGATTGCACCGTTCTCGAAACGGATCAATCCGATCGCGTGATCCTCGGAATCGATCGGATGGACATGAGTATCCGCCCAACACATCACTTCGACCGGCCTGACCTGCTTGCCAATGAAACTGCGAATGATTTCGATGCAATGGCACCCCATGTCAATGATCGCGCCGCCGCCTGACCGGTCGCGGTCCCAAAACCAATCGCTGTGTGGCCCTGGATGCGTTTCCCGCGAACGGACCCACAGCACTCGCCCGATCGCACCTTGGCGAACCGAATTCAAAGCCTTCAAAGTTTTCGGCGTATAGACCAAATCTTCTAAGTAGCCATGAAAGACGCCCGCTGACTCAACCGCATGCAACATTCGCCGCGCTTCGTCCGCATCACGGCCAAGCGGCTTGGTACACAAGACGGCCTTCCCAGCCTTCGCAGCCGCGACAACCGCGGTCTCATGCAAATCGTTCGGAAGTGCAACCACAACCACATCGGTCTCGGGATCTTCTATCGCGGCGTGCATGTCGGTCGTATGCCGCGCAACACCCCACTTTGTCGCAAACTCCGCCGCCCTTTCGGGCGTTCGTGAATAGACCGTGCTGATTTGGTCACGGCCACGCTTGCCCAATAACGCATCAGCATAAAAATCGGCAATCAATCCAGCTCCGAGCATCGAGATACGCTGCATGATGTGCTCACTAAAACAATGAAAAACAATCAGACGAAAATACTAAAAGCAATCGATAAACGCCTGCGGTAATCAGGGCGAAAGAAAAGAGAAAAGAAAACCGGAACTACAAAGAAACGGTGGGGTTACAGGAACTTGTCACAAGCAAAATCAATTGCTGAGCACAATCGCCAACGGCATACAACCTAAAGCCATCCTTCTACGCCGCATGCCTCAGCTAACGCACTTTGACACAAGCTGCCGCAATGAACAGGAAACTTGCAAAGTGCCAACTAAAACAGCCGGGGAAACAACGCATAAAGTCAATTTTTGAACTCACAAAGTGGTTCAAAGAAATCCAGCAAGTTTTGAAAGAACAAGAAGAGTTAGGGCGGAAGGGTGGGACAGAAAAACGATCGATGAAACTAGGCTATTTTTTAACAAGGGGCTAACTTTCACCCGCGACCAACCGATCGGTTGATTGCGGAATTGATCGTTATTTTTTGCATGCGATCACCGCATCCGAACCGTCAACAGCCCACTTGTGAAAGCCGGCCACACGCGGAAATTCAACTTGATAAGCAAGTGTGCAAGTAATCTTCATGCTGGACCTCGCTATTTGGATAGTTACGGAATTATCGCCCCCATCTTAGCCTTAATTGACACTACGACTCTTGGCACAAAATCACACTGCTTCATAATTTTGCGCACAACGTGCCGTTAACGACGTATCCGAAGAGGGGACTGCCCCTCTCGATCTAGGCTCTGAGATCAATGCTGAGATGACAAAAAATCGGCGACAAGCATGTTTCGAACGCGATCATTAGACCAAACCGCTAATGGTGAATAATTTGGGTGACGACCGTTTTGAATAATGGGATCGTTATGCTTGGTGTTGTAGCAACAAATCAGTGACCAGCGGGCATAATCACTTTTGTTCTGGTCTGATCGATGCAGCAGATTGCCATGAAAAAATAACGCATCGCCCGGTTCCATTTCACAGTACACCAGTTCAAAACGTTCAATCGCGGCATTGACGCGAGTCATGTCGGCACCAGTCTGGTCGCCTGTCTTCACGTGGTCGACGCGGCCAAGCCGTTGTGACCCTCTCAGCACTTGAAGGCACCCGTTTTCCTTGGTCGCGCGATCCACAGCGATCAAACAACTGCCCATGTCAGGGAACAGACATCCATAGTTGTACCAGTACCCGTAATCTTGGTGCCATTCCCAAGCCCCGCCGACTCGCGGCTCTTTCAGCATCATTTTGTGATGGTAATGATAGACTTCATCACCCAAGTAGTTTGCCATCGGCACAACAATCCGTTCACAACGTGCGACCGCCGCATAGGGTGAATCCTCCTGTAGATCGTTGCGCAAGGCCAATCGCGTATCGCCCCCCTGAGCGTCGCGCCGCACATACGCTTCGCCTGCTAGTTGCTGGTCCGCTTTCGCATGCCTAAGCAAACCCGCTGTCTCGTCGGCATCGAATAGGTTACGCGCCATGACATAGCCATCGCGATGAAATGCCGCAATGTCTATCTCTTTCCGGCCATTCATTGGCTCAGAAACTTGCATCAATCTACTCCCCCCTGCCCGTTAAATGTTCAAACCGAAAAGGAACTTTGTTCATTAGCGACCCGAAATTCACGACACCAATATCTCATTAACGACCCGCGCAGGTTCTACACCGGTCAACTTGAAATCGAGCCCTTGGAAGCGATAACTGAAACGTTGGGGGTCGATACCCAGTAAATATAACACCGTTGCGTGAAAGTCTCGAACGTTAACAGGATCCTCGACAACGTTATAGCTAAAGTCGTCCGTAGCTCCAAAGGAAATTCCTGATTTTATTCCACCGCCCGCTGCCCAGATTGTAAAGCAGCGCGGATGGTGATCTCGCCCGCCTTCGGGACTGTCCCACTTGCCTTGACCGGCGACGCCTCGGCCGAATTCGCCCCCCCAGACGACCAGCGTCTCATCCAATAATCCCCGGCGTTTCAAATCGGTTACTAGCGCCGCGCTGGCTTGATCCGTATCGCGACAACGGGCCACACACCACGAACTGAGCCGACTGTGGTGGTCCCAGTCGGGATGAAACAATTGCACAAATCGCACACCACGTTCAATCAATCTTCGCGCTAGTATGCAATTGGCGGCATAAGATCCGGGACGACGTGAATCGGGGCCATATAGCTCAAACGTTTCTTCTGGTTCATCACTTAAATCATTCAACTCCGGCACACTCGACTGCATCCGCCACGCCATTTCATATTGCTGAATACGCGTTTCGATTTCGGGGTCGCCAGTCTTCTTTAAATGCACTTCATTCATTTGCGCAATTTTATCAAGCATGCCACGACGCAGTTCGCGTGGCAGACCTTCGGGGTCTCGCAAATACAGGACGGGTTCCTTCGCGTTTCGTAACTTCACACCTTGATAACGCGATGGTAAAAATCCGCTGCCCCAGTAATGATCATAAAGCGGTTGGTCGCTGGGACGCTGCATCTTGGAGATCAAGACCAGGTAATCGGGCAAGTTGCGATTCTCGCTGCCCAATCCATAGCTGGTCCAAGCCCCAAGGCTCGGTCGCCCGGGCAATTGATGGCCAGTCAGAAACTTTGTCATGGCCGGCGCGTGATTGATTTCATCCGTCACCATCGACTTGATGAAACATAAATCGTCGGCCACGGTCGCGTGATGCGGCAACCACTCGCCAATCGTCGCGCCGCTCTGACCATAACGACCAAACGACGTTCGCGCCGGCATGATCAATTGTTTCTGGCCCGAGGTCATCGTTGTCAAACGTTGACCCTTGCGCACACTTTCGGGCAACTCTTGACCAGCCAGGTCGATCAAGCCAGGCTTATGATCGAACAGCTCGATCTGTGACGGCCCGCCCGATTGTGTCAGAAAGATGACGTTCTTCGCTCGCGGTTTGTGATGCGGCAACGATGCTAGGCCGATCGGCGGATGACTTGCCGTGCCCTCAGCCGCAAACGCTTGATTGGCGGCCGCGCCGTGCAGCATCGCTAGGGCGATCGAGCCTAACCCGAGCCCCGCCCCTCGGCCGAGAAAGTATCGGCGCGATTGGACGAATGCATCTTCATAGGCCGCCGCGTGGCGACGTTCGTGCAAAGTGAGATTCCGGTTGGATTGTTGTTTACTCATGAGTGATCGCCTCGTCTAAGTTCATCACCATGCTGGCGACCACCATCAGTGCCGCCGTTTCTGCTGCTTTCTTATTTTCCATCGATTCGTTGCCATCGGGTTGCGACTGGCCGATCGTCACAAAAACGATCGCATCGGCGGGCGCGGTGACATAGTAATGGTAGGACTGGGTATAAGTTTCACGCATCGCATCGCGTTCGATCGACTTTGGATCGCGTGAAAGGATTCGTTTGAAGATGTTGGCCAAACGCGAGTCGACCTCTTCATGCGACGGGCATGCGTCGATCGCACCAGCGGCAATCGTCGACGCCGCTTCTAACATTCCGACATCGTTCAGCAACGTTAAGGCATGCAGCGGCGTGTTGGTCCGCATCGTCTTGACTTCGCAAACCCGTCGCTGGGCACTGTCGAACAAGAACGTCGGTGCACTGGACCGTCGCCAAAACGCATATAAGGTTCGGCGATATTGCGCCGGGCCGGGGCTGGGTTCATAAGAATAACGTCCCATGAAAATCTCTTCCCATACACCTGCCGGTTGATACGGCATGACAGGCGGCCCACCAAACATTGGATTGAACAATCCGCTGTTTCGCAGCGCCGCATCACGAATCATCCAACTGGGCAATCGATAGCGGGCGCCACGGGCGAGCATCCGATTGGACGGGTCACGCTCGATCATCTCGGCACTAGCGTCGCTCGACTGCCGGTAAGTTTCGCTGGTCACGATCAAACGAAGAATATGTTTTATGTCCCAACCGCTGTGGATCATCTCGACCGCCAACCAATCCAAGACGTCAGGGTGTGCGGGCGCCTCGCCTTGCAGTCCAAAGTCTTCGGGCGTTCGAACTAGTCCGTCGCCGAAAGCGATTTGCCAAAGGTGGTTGACGATTACTCGCGCCGTAAGCGGATTGTCGGGATCGACTAACCAGCGGGCCAGATCCAATCGCGTCTGTTCGCCATCGGTCGTTCGCGCCAGGATCGATTCGGGAAATGATGGATTTACTTCATCACCTTTCTGATCCCACACGCCACGCTGCAGGATATGTGTCGCACGCCGCTGCTCACGCTCGCCCAACACCATCACACTGAGTTCGCCGGCCGCTTTCTTCATCGCCGAAAGATGTCGTCGCGCCGCATCAGCCGTTCGCTTCGCCGCTTGAAAGTCTTGATGGTCGTATAAAAACTGGTCGACCAATTGTTTCCGAAGCGTTTCATCGATCGTCGGCTGGTTCGCTAAACGTTCGATCGGCATCGGATCGGTCGAGCGAACGGCGGCGCCGGGTTGATCAGTCAAAGTAAAACGAAAGCGACCGATGTTGGCGTCACCTTCGGTCGATCGATGCATCAACCACAGCACCAGTTCTTCGTCGTCTGCGAGCGTTAACGGCGACTTGAGCGCAAAGACGGCTGTAGGGGTGATCGTGCTTTCAAGTTCCGCGTCGAGCGTCCATCCGTTTCGTGGGTCGTCGTTCAACGTGTCACTGACCAATCCATAATTGCGTCCCTTGGCTTTCACTTCGACGTTCGCGTGTGCGCTATCGATCTCGATCTCGCGAAATTGAAAATCGCCCGACTTGCGGACTTGCAGCTTGACATTCGTAAGGATGAAAATCCCATCTTTGCCACGCGTCCATTTTCCATGGGTATGCGATTCATCCGCCAACGCTTCGATACGAAATCCGGTGATCGATTTCACTGGGCTGTGCGCGACAATGCGATAATCGTCTTGTCGCGGCAGCGGACCACTGGCGACGATCTCGCCGCCGGGCGATTGCTGCAGTACGGTTCCTTGCGCGGTCGTCAATTCGCGAATCGTTGGTTCGGCCCACGGCGTGAAGTCCGACTTCGCAGCGGCGATTGCATCGATTTGCTGGTTCAACCAACCTTCGAACGATTCCATCGCGCCCTGACGGGCGGACGATTCCGCCGCGATGCAGCGATCGGCCCAAGATTGTGCTTCGACAACCGTCGCTTCGGCCGCTGGCGACTTGTATTTCAAATAAGGCTTGGCCGCGTTGCCCGCCTTGCCGTCTTCGTCGATGCTGTTGAAGAACGCGAACAGGCTGTAATAGTCGTTATGAGAAATCGG
>DIUH01000132.1:0-3132 GCA_002428205.1 Planctomycetaceae bacterium UBA6163 | reverse complement strand
CCTTCGCCGTTGGTCATGTGGTTGCGATGAAAGCATGTCGCCAAAATCTGATCGGGCGTCGCGTCGGGCAATAGGTCACCGGCGAATTGCTCGATCGTGAATTGGTCGAACGGCTGGTTGCGGTTCATCGCGTCGACGACCCAATCGCGATAAGGCCAATTCGTACGCGTCGCATCGCCTTGGAATCCGTCGGTGTCGGCGTACCGTGCCGCGTCCAGCCACCACATCGCCATCCGCTCGCCATAATGCGGCGACTGTAACAATCGATCGACCAGCTTTTCATAAGCATTGTCAGACGGATCATTGACGAACGCTTCGACTTCTTGAGGCGTTGGCGGCAATCCGATCAGGTCGAACGACAACCGACGAATCAATGTTCGTTTGTCTGCTCGTGGTGATTGCGTCATCCCAAGTTCGGCCAGCTTGCGTTTCACAAGCTCATCGATCGGATGCGACAGTAACTGGCTATCGATCGTCGGTCGAACCGGTTTTTCAAACGCCCAGTGTTTGCCCCAAGCGGCGCCGGCGTCGATCCATCGTTTCAGCGTATCGATTTCGTCGGGCGTCAACGGCTTGCGATGCGAATCTGGCGGCGGCATCTTCAGATCATCATCTTCGGTCAAAATCCGTTTGATCAACTCGCTGGCGTCGGCCATCCCTGGCGCGATCGCCGCGTAACCGCCTCGGTCCGCGACCGCATCCTCTTGCAAATCCAGCCGCAGATCAGCTTCGCGGTGCGACTCATCCGGCCCATGGCAATGGAAACAACGGTCGGACAAAATCGGCAGCACGTCGCGCGAGAATCGAACTTCGCTTGCGGTAGCCGGCTCCGGCGTTTGGCCAAGCGAGTATCGCGTTACAAGCGTCTTGGATAGAAACAGCAATCCAAACGCGATGGGGATCACGGCGCGTGAAAAATTCGACATAAATGGCGGGAGGTGAAGGCGGGGGAAGCGACATCTATATTGTAGCCAAGTTTCCAGCGCGGTGGGGCGGTGTTAGGTTTTGCGGTACGGGAAGCTTTGTTCAGTCGGCCCTCTCCCGGGCCTTATGGCCCGACCTCTCCCATGGGGCGAGGTGGTATGCGCGGGGCACGAACTGGGTTGGTATTTTTTTAATGGCGTGATGGAATGAACTTGTCCGAGCGGGCAAAAGCGATTTGGCAGTCGGGCGTCGATGCGGTGCAGGGCGACCAAGCAGTAATTTCGCAGTTGTCGATCGAAGACGATTGTCTGGTCGCTGGTGACATTGCGATCGCGCTCAATGATTTTGACAACGCATTGGTTGTCGGCGGCGGCAAGGCGACCGCTGCGATGGCAGCCGGTGTGGTGCGCGCGATCGGCGGTCACATCAAATTGCGTGGCCGGATCAACGTCCCCATCGGCACAGCGACGGAACGCGACTTAGGGGACATCCAAGTTTGCGAAGCGCGGCCGCCGGGGATGAATGAGCCTACCGAGTTGGCGGTCGCTGGAACCGAAGCGATCCTTGCAGACGTTGCATCGGCCTCACCACGTGACCTTTGTATCACGCTGATCTCCGGCGGAGGTTCGGCGCTGTTGGTCGCTCCTCCACCAGGCGTTTCGCTGGCCGATAAGCTTGCCGTCACTCGTCACCTCAGCGGCAGTGGCGCTTCGATCCATGAGCTCAACACCGTCCGCAAACGGCTCAGCCGAATCAAGGGCGGCGGACTGCTTCGCGCCAGCCGCGCCGGGCGGATGCTGACGCTTGTTTTATCGGACGTCATTGGAGACCCGTTGGATGTGATCGGGTCCGGACCGACGGTTGCCGATAGCGCCGCGCCAGGTGAAGCTCTGGCGGTGCTGCGAAAGTTCGACCCCGACGGGACAATGCCAGAGGCCATCTATCGCCACTTGGCAGCCGAAGCGGAGCGTCACACAAAAAGGGGACACACAACTAAAGGCGAAAGCGATATCGTTGTCATTGGCAACAATGCCGCCGCCGTCGACGCGGCTGGTGTGCGTGCCGAGAGTCTCGGGTTTTCACACGCGATGGATGCGGCAACCGGACACGAAGGGACGGCTGAGGAAGTCGGCATGCGGCTGGCCGAAGTCGCGGTCGCGATGCTGCGTGGCGGTCCATCCGAACCCGATTGCTTGATCACGGGTGGCGAACCGGTTGTCCGATTGATCGATGCGACGAAGCGCGGCCGAGGTGGCCGCAACCAACAATTGGTGCTGGCGGCGATGATCGCGCTTTCCAATAACCCCGACTTCACATCGGCCGATCGATCGCGGCTCGTTCTTTTGTCTGGCGGCACCGACGGAGAAGACGGACCAACCGACGCAGCCGGTGCGATCTTACATGAATCGGTATGGCAAGCCGCCGAGTCGCTTGGTCTGGATCCTGTCAATTATTTGCACCGCAACGATGCTTATCATTTTTTCCAGCAGACCGGAGGACTGTTCATCACCGGGCCAACGGGCACGAATGTATGTGATGTCAGAGTGTTGGTGATCGAGCGATGAAACTGGGAAAAGATAAAAAGGGCGGAGACTTGTGTAGCACTCCACACTTCGCGGCTGAAGCAACGGCCCCCTGCCAGCTTGCCTGGCAGGAGCCCAAGGGAAAACCGAAACTCTTGGCGAGTTCNNCCACGCCATTGGAGACAAGATAATGGGGGGCTTGGAATGAATACAAGTGGTCGCTCCAATTACCGCGATATCCAACAGGTAATTACGAGCGTCGTAGAACCCGATTGCGGAGGTCTGCGGCGAGCGATTGCAATTGTTCTATCTTATAAATCTCGAGCTCGGTCTCGTCCGATACAGGTTCGCCGAGTATTTCTTGAAGCGTTCGAATCAGTTTGATCTCGCCCTTTTCAATCCCCTTTTCAATCCCCTTTTCAACTCCTGTTTCAAATCCTTCTTCTCGCGCATCAATCAGACCCGATTCCAAGTCGCGGACTGCTTTTTCTCTTGAGTCGTACATTTGTCTTTCCTCAGTTACTTCCTGAATCTCTCTCAACTCTTGCGTGGCACGCAAAAACGCCAGCCCCGGTAACAACGCTCGCAATTCGTCTTCGGTGTGTTCATGCGAATACTTGATCCAGTAACACCATTGCTCCAGCGTGCTCGCCTCCGACAAGCTGCTCGCCGGCTTGTCGTACTT
>DIUH01000140.1:2388-7287 GCA_002428205.1 Planctomycetaceae bacterium UBA6163 | reverse complement strand
AACGTGACTGGATTGTTGCCAGATCAAGAATCCTTTGCAACTGGGAACCTAGACGAATAATTCGTGAACGACCTTCGCTTCGTCGGGGCCGGTCAGTCGATGCGTGCGGCCTTCGTAATGCAGGCTTAATGCTTGGTGGTCCAGTCCAAGGGAGTGCAAGATGGTGGCGTGCAGGTCGCGGAAGTGAACCTTGCCTTCCACCGCGCGGGCTCCGGTTTCATTGGTCTTGCCATGGACATAGCCGCCTTTGACGCCGCCACCAGCCAGCCAAAACGTGAACCCTTTTTCGTTGTGTCCCGATTCATCTTTGCCGTCATCAGGAGTCAGCCCCGGACGACCGAACTCGCCGCCCCAGACAACCAACGTCTCGTCCAGCAAGCCTCGCGTCGCCAAATCTTCTAGCATTGCGGCGATCGGCGCGTCGACCGTTTCACAATTAGCCTGCAAATCACGCCGGTGGTTGGTGTGTTGATCCCAGCCGCCGTGGTTCAGCTCGATAAACCGAACGCCAGCTTCGGCAAAACGGCGAGCGAGCAAACACTGACGACCAAAATCGGTCGGCTTGCAGCCGCCGACCGACAGTTTTTTGCCGACGCGATAACGCTGCAGCGTCTCCTCGCTTTCATCGCTCAAATCAAGAATCTCGGGAGCAGTCGACTGCATGCGAAACGCCAACTCCATCGATTCGATCACACCTTCGAGCGCCGCATCGGTGACGCGATTGTCCAAGTGGGCGCGATTCATCGATTGGACAAAATCGAGCTGTCGGCGTTTGGCATCTTGTGGCAAGTGTGATCCGACGATGTCGCGAATCGTCGCCTTGGACATGTCTTCGCCGTTGGTGCCGATCGGTGTACCGGCAAACTGTGTCGGCAGAAACTCGCTGGAATAAACCGCAGGCTTGGATGCGTTGAGGCTGATGAATCCCGGCAGGTTTTCGTTTTCGGTGCCTAAACCGTAAGTGATCCACGATCCCATGCTGGGACGTTTCCGCAGCCGTTCGCCGGTGTGCATTTGCAAGAAAGATTGTGCATGATTTCCCGTATCGCAATGCATCCCGTTGATCATACAAAGTCGATCGGCATGTTTAGCGGTTTCGGGCATTAGGTCCGAAATCCACATCCCAGACTCGCCATATTGTTTGAATGGAAAGACCGAACCGGGATGTTTGGCGTTACCGGTTTGTGGTTTGTAATCAAACGTATCCATCTGAGCAGGACCGCCGCTCATGCAAAGAAAGATTACACGTTTGGCACGCGGTTGAATGGTCGGCGTATCGGTTTCCGTCGCCGGTGAGGCGAGCGATGGTTGGCATAAGGATTGAAGAGCCAAATAGCCAAAGCCACAGGATGCGGTTTGCAGCATCGTTCGTCGTGTTGTCATATCTGTTCCTCAATCGATATAGCGAAACTCGTTGGTCGCAAAAAGTGCTTGGCAAAAACTTGCCCAGGTTCTTAACAATCGCCGCTCGGGGTCAGTCACCTCGTGCTGCAACGATTGGTCGATATCGTTCAAATACTCCAGTGCCGCTGAAACCTCATCGTCGGTGCCGCTGCGAGCAAGTGTCGATTCAAATGCCAGGCGAACTCGATCTGCGGCATTATCAACATCATCGCTGATCAAGCGCGTCGCCAGCAAGTTCGATTGGTCGACGACAAAATCGCTGTTCAGCAGAAACAGCGACTGAGTCGGCAGCGTGGTGGTTTCGCGATTTCCCGACGGCGCGACGCCATCGGGCAGGTCGAATGCGGCCAATTCGGCTGGCGGAGCATGACGCATCAGGCAAAGATAAACGCTGCGATGATTGTGTGGTCGATGCAAGCTGGCGGCATTATGCGGTGGCGTGTTAATCAACGCATCCAACTGGGCGATTGCGGACTTCTGGCCCGGCGAATAATCGATCGCGCCGCTGGCTTGCAACAGGCTGTCTCGCAGCGATTCGGCGTCCATCCGTCGTCTGAGATGTCGGGCCAGCAATCGGTTGTCAGGATCGGCTTGCAGCAGCGATTGGTCGCATTGGCTGTGCAGTTGGTAGGTTCGCGATAGAACCACCGCGCGAATCATCTTCTTGATCGACCATTCGTTTTGCACAAAGCGATTGGCTAAGTGGTCGAGCAATTCCGGGTGCGACGGGCGAGCACCATAGACTCCGAAGTCGTCGGGCGTGGCAACAAGGGCTTGGCCAAACAGGTTTAACCAAATTCGGTTGGCCATCACGCGAGCGGTTTGCGGATGATCGGGCTGGGTCAGCCAATGTGCCAAGGCGAGTCGGCCGCTCTGTTGATCGTCGATCGTGATGTCTTGGATCACGGAAGATGCCGCGACGTCATTAAGCTTGTGATAAGCAGTCAACACGCCGCGTGGAACTTCCGGGCCAAGCTTGTTCCCTTCGCCGTTGATGTGCACCTTGGTGTTGGCCACCTTGGGTTTATCACGCGCACCCATCGCGTAACCTTCAACCTCAACCGGTTCGATCCCTTTGGGTTGTCCCGATGCGTCGTGCAAGCCGATCGCTTCTTCGATCGAGAGGGCACGATCAAAGATCGCGACGTGGCCGATGTTGCCTTGCAGCGGTGCGAAGTTGTCGCTGCGGTTAGCGAGACAAAAATCGGTTGTTTTTCCGAACGTCGCTGTGAGTGGCCCTTCTAATTCGAGTCGGCCGTTGAGCAGCACGCGGACCCGCTTCGCATCGCGGATCAAGACGACATGATTCCATGAATCACGGTCGATCACGGTCGAACCGGCGACCGATTGTTTCTTTTGGTTGCCGTTGAAGACAAAGAGTTTGCCGCTGCGGCCCTTATCGAAATTGCCACCGATACCGAGGTGATCGCCGGGCAACGATTTGTCACCCAGCGGGGCTCGTGAAAACAAATAAGCGGTGATCGGGCGTTCTAATAAGTCGACCGAGTTCTTGAACCACAGCGAAACGGTATAAGATTCTACCGGCTGAGAAAACTTGCCCGTGATGGTCGTATCTTTTACCGCCGCAAACTCGGTTTCGCTGTGACTGGCCGCGGGCTGAAAGGCCAGGACGGTTTGAGACGGCTCAGTTTGTGACGATTCAGGGGCGACATCAAGTCGATCTTGAACAATGGGTGCCAGATTGTCGATCGCCGCGTTATAAGATTCGGGCAAGGCCGGTGGCGACACACGATCCGGCGGGGTCGATCGATCAGGCAAGCGGGCGTAAAGTTCGTGCAGCGGAGTCGGCGGGGCGGTCAGTTTCTCGTTCGCCGCTGCGCCGTAAAGCGTTTCAGTGCTGGAGAAGATTCCGGCTAGGGCGTAATAGTCGCTGGTCGGGATCGGGTCGTGTTTGTGGTCATGACAGCGGGCGCAAGCGACGCTCAATCCGATCACGGCGGTACAAATCGTGTTGATTTGATCGTCGACAATGTCCATCGCAAAGTTGGAGTTCATTGCCGATGCGGGCTTGGAGCCGATGGCTAAGAATCCGGTCGCGATCAATTGACGATTGCGCTGTGCCGCGGTTTCATAAGGCAACAAGTCGCCAGCGATTTGTTCGGTGATGAACCTGTTATAAGGAACATCTTGGTTGAAGGCTTCGATCACATAATCGCGATAACGCCAAGCGTTGGGAAACGTGGCGTTGCGCCCGAGTCCGTCGTTGCCGTTGGATTCGCCGAAACGGGCAACGTCTAACCAGTGGCGTCCCCAGCGGATTCCGAATTGATCGCTGGCCAAGAGCGCGTCGACCAGCCGCTCGACGACCACTTGTCGGGCGTAGTCCGAACCGGCGGCTTGATAAGCAGCGACAAACGCGACCACTTCATCGCGTGTGGGTTGCAAGCCGATCAGGTCGATGTAAATGCGTCGAATCAATGTGGCCGGATCGGCATCGACCGTGGGGCTTAGATTCTCTTGTTCGATTTTGTGGAGGACGAAATAATCGATCGGGTCGCGTGGCCAATCACGATTATCAACTGTTGGCAGGGCGGGCGATTGGCGAGGGAAGAACGACCAAAGCGTTTCTCGCTGCGATTGCTGGACTGGCTTTGCCGCAGGCGCTTCGGAGCGCGGATCTTCGGCTCCCATTTCGATCCATTTGGCAAAGTCGTTGATCACCGCTTCGGGCAACGGTGCGTCGGGCGGCATATCCAAGCCGTCGTAGTGGAGGGCGCGAATCAGCAAACTTTGATCGGGCTGGCCCTGTACCAGCACGGGACCGGATTGTCCGCCGGTGAGCATGGCGTCGCGGTAATCGAGCCGCAGTCCACCGCCGATCGACTCGGCATCGGCGCTATGGCACTGGTAACAATGCTTAACCAACGCCGGTCGAATTTTCGACTCGAAAAAGTCACGTTTTGCCTTCGCATCATCGGCGCGTGCTGGCTCGATCGCCACCAGTTGGCAAATTACGAGCAGGCAGAATCCGACGAAAAATCGAGGGCTCACGGCAGCGGCATGGTGGGAGTGAGGAGGGAGGGCGTTTCGCAGGGGCCCCTGATTGTGACGGAATCTTCGGCTCGACGCAAGTTTTTCCTTCGACTGGCCGGTCGTGGTTAGCGAGCGGATAAGATGGCCACGTTCGAAGCCCACCTTTAGGCGGCAACGCGTTCGTATTGCCGCCTGAAGCCGGTACTGCGAACAACGTCGTCATCCATCACCACGTTCGGACAGAAAAAAGCTGCTGACCCCGCTGGGGATTGATTCCACGATATGGCGATACATGGTATCGCATTTCAAGAAATACTTTGGTCGCTGCACCTGCGTCGGTTTACCTGACGCGATGGCAGCAGATGCGTTGAAATCAGGCAAGCGATCGCACCGAGACCAACGTGCCGTACGGAAATCGGCACGATTGCATGCCGTTGATGGCTGGACTCGAGCGATCGTCTTGGCGAATGTAGAGCAATTGTCCTCAATTGCTTTTGTTCC
>DIUH01000140.1:2200-2377 GCA_002428205.1 Planctomycetaceae bacterium UBA6163 | reverse complement strand
CAATTGAGGACAATTGCTCTACATTACGTAAACCCCGGATTACGCTCGACTCGCGGTGCTCGTCTTCGCTTACGCGGGGCTAAGATGTATCACCGCTTCGCGGTGGATGAACTACATGCCGTTGATGGCTGTACTCGAGCGATCGTCTCGGCGAATGTAGAGCAATTGTCCTCAATT
>DIUH01000140.1:0-2145 GCA_002428205.1 Planctomycetaceae bacterium UBA6163 | reverse complement strand
AGGACAATTGCTCTACAATACGTAACCCCCAGCCGCCGCCGCCGGGCGTTTGGATCTGGAGACGATCGCCGGCGGCGACCGATCGTGTGGTCGCTGGTGGCAGTAGTTCGGTAGTGCCGTTGGCGTGAATCAGGATGTTTTGGCCCGCTGATCCGCTGGCGCCGCCNNCTTGCGAATCGCGAATTGCCATAAGCGTACCGGGTAACGCGTTTCATAGACTTCGGGGTCGGTGATGCGGGTGTTGGTCATGTGGCAATGCACTCCGCTTGCTCCATCGGCGTATGCGGTTGCGCCCGAGCCGCCTCCGATCGTTTCATAATATCCGAAGGTCGCATCGCCGATTAGGACATTGTTCATCGTCCCTTGGCTGGCGGCGGCGACGCCGAGTGCGCCCAGCAAGACGTCGACGATTCTCATACTGGTTTCGACATTTCCGGCCACGACGGCAGCACACTGCTGGGGCGTTTCAGCTGGAGGCGGATTGAGCAAGCCGGTCGGAATGACAAAGTCGATCGGCGCCGTGATGCCGCCGTTCATCGGCAAATTGCCACCTATAAGAGTGCGAATCACATATAAGGTTGCTGCGGTCACAATCGCCGGTGTCGCATTAAAACATCCGGGATGAACCGGCGATGTGCCGGTGAAGTCGATCGTCAGTCTGCCTTGACTGGGAATCATCTCGACTTGAATCTTTGTGCCATCGTCCAGCGCATCATCAAACCGACGTGGCGAATCGCCAAGGCTGGCGATCCATCGCTGGACCGATTCGGTGGCTTGATCAAGCATCCGCCGGGTACAGGCATCGATCAACTCGCTGCTGTGCCGTTCGACCAATTCGGCTAGTCTCGCCGCTCCGGCGACTCCTGCGGCTCGCTGGGCTGCGATGTCGGCCAAGTTGATGTCTGGTGAGCGCGAAGGGTAAGGGCCGGATGTCAGCAGCGCTGTTAATTCATGGTCGTATTCGCGACCGTCTCGACGCAGCGCGAACGAAGTGATCACGACGCCTTCTTCGGCTAAGTTCTTTCCATCGGGCGGCATCGATCCGGGCGTTTTGCCGCCGATCTCGGCATGATGCGCACGGCTGGCGACAAAGAAATCGGGCTGGGAATCCTTCGCGGCGTCGCGATTGCAAAAGACTGGAGTGACGACCGTGACATCGGGCAAGTGCGATCCGCCAGCATAAGGATCGTTTGACAGATAAACGTCGCCATCGTGCATTTTGGGGAACACCGATTGCAAATGCCGCACCGTGTGGCCCATCGCGCCGAGGTGGACGGGAACGTGAGGGGCGTTGGCCAAGAGCGTGCCGTTGCGATCGAAGACCGCACAGCTGAAATCGAGTCGCTCCTTGACGTTGACGCTGACCGCCGTGCGTCGCAGCAGTTCGCCCATCGCGTCGGCGATCCCTTGCAATCGCCGCGCGACGACTTCGACCATCACCGCGTCGGCTTCGAGCGGGACACTGGCAGATTGCTGTCCAAGTTGTTGGTTGCGGGTCAATTCAAAACTATTGCCCGGCAACTTTTGTGCGGACCATCCCGGATCCATCACCAACGTGCTGGANNACGATGCACGGCCCGGCCAGCGTCGCTCTGATGGCGACGGATGAGCGGTCATAGATCGGCACTGAAACGAGCTCGCCTTGTGACGACATCACCGCCGGAGAGTATTCAATGGGTTCGGCTGCCGGTAATGCGGCCGGCTGTGGCGGATCGAGCAACGCAGACGAATGGATCGTCGCCTCACAGCGCAGCGTCGCGACCTCGACCGCTCGATGCGTTTGGTCGTAACCGAACGCGGCGAGATGCGCGTCATGAAACCGCTGGCCGATGGTGTCGAGAGGGGCGGCGGGTAATGTGAGCGTCGACTCGGTGCCGACATAACGCGCGTCGACTTCGAAATCGACGTGTGCGAGTCGCTGGAGATCGAACTGCGAGGCAACTTCGGTGGCGAGTTCGGCCAACACTTCGTCACGCAATTTCTCGCGGGCATCGTTCCAATGTTGCTGTATTATTTGGTCCACTCGTTGATAGATTCCGGCGCTGCGAACGCGACCGATATCGGCCAACCCCATTCCCAAGGCGCTCAACAGGCTGGCGTCGCGATGATCGATCACCCGCGACATGCCGATCGCATCGGCGATGC
>DIUH01000008.1:1141-3079 GCA_002428205.1 Planctomycetaceae bacterium UBA6163 | reverse complement strand
GCGCATGTGCCCCATGGCCACACTCGAATCCCAATCCAGTTCGCCTGCTGACTCAAAGAATGTCAACAATGTCGCGCATTCTGCCAACGCAGCAGCACCAGCCGTTGTCGGTTCGGCGGTCGGCGAGGGGACTGCAGAATCGATCAGCATCGATGCGGCGGCCAACAATTCACCCAAAAAACGCGGTGTCCCCGAGGGGCTGTGGTTGAAATGCCCCGGGTGCAATGCGTCGGTCTATCGTAAAGAGGTCGAAGGCCGGCTGAACGTTTGCCCAAAGTGCGAATACCACTTCTATGTCTCGGCCACCGATCGCGTCGCCCAAGTGCTGGACGATGGGACTTTCGAGATGATGAACGACCAACTGCGGCCCACCGATCCGCTGCAGTTCGCTGACCGCCGCCCGTACTCCCAACGTTTGATCGCCGAGCAGAAACGGACCGGTCTGACCGACGCCGTGCTGACCGGCACCGGTATGATTCGCGCTCGCCGTGTGGCGTTCGCCGTCACCGATTCGGCGTTTATCATGGGCAGCATGGGCTCCGTGGTCGGCGAACGTTTGGCGCGTTTGATCGAACATGCCACCAAAAATGATCTGCCTTTGATTATCATCAGTGGCAGTGGCGGTGGGGCACGGATGCACGAAGGGATCTTGTCGCTGATGCAAATGGCCAAGGTTTCCGCAGCTCTGGCGCGATACCACTCCGCTGGCGGTTTATATATCAGCGTTCTGACGAATCCGACGATGGGCGGCGTCGCGGCAAGTTTCGCGTCGCTGGGCGATCTCGTGTTTGCCGAACCAAAAGCCTTGATCGGATTCGCTGGGCCGCGAACGATTAAGGCAACGATCGGTATCGAATTGCCCGAAGGGTTCCAGACCAGCGAGTTTTTGCTCCAGCACGGCTACATCGACCGAATCGTTGCTCGCGAAAACCTAAAATCCGAAATCGCTCGCGCGATCGATTACTGCGGCAAATGACGATGAGCCTGTTTGATTCCCTGAAATCGATTTTCACTTCCTCACCAAAGCCATCAGCCACCGACAAGGATAAGGCTGACGAATCAAAGCCGGATCCCCAGAAACCGGCCAAGGCGAGTGCACAAAAAAACGACACGTCGACCCAAAAAGTGGCCGATGCAGACGTGCCGACCAGCAGCCTGTACAGCGGCAAAATGCTCAAAGGCAAGGTGAACATCGACTTGCGGTTCGACCGACTGCGGTCCAGCGTCAGCGGTACGATGTCCAGCTTCTATGTCGCACGCGATAGCCAGACTGGTCGAATCGTTGGCGTGAAGTTGTGCGATTTGGAAAAGGTGGATTTCTTCGAAGCACGATTCAAAGGTTTAAACAAACCGACCGAAAGCGAAATCGCGCTCAGTATGAAACATCCGCTGATCGTCGAAACTTATGAGACCGGGATCTCGACGAAGAACGAACCGTTTTTAGTGATGGAATATATCGACGGTCCAACCCTGCAAAAAGTCATCGTCGACCGCAACGAAGATGCGATCGCAAAGACTCGCATGACGCTGATTCGCAACATGGCCGAATCGTTGCATTTTGTCCACGAACGTGGTTACATCCACCGCGATATCTGTCCACGAAACTACATCTGCTTGCCCGATTTCTCGGGACTAAAATTGATCGACTTCGGATTGACCGTTCCCGCAACGCCGCCGTTCATGGCCGCCGGCAACCGCACCGGCACGCCGCTTTATATGTCGCCCGAAATCGTTCGCCGTCGGCAAACGGATAAACGAGTCGATGTCTTTTCGTTCGGTGTCAGTTGTTACAGTTTGTGTACGTTCGAGTTTCCTTGGCAAACGGGTCTAACCAACGGCCGAGCCGCTTTGCAACACGATTCCGATCCGCCCAAAGATATCCTGCATTATCGCCCGGATCTCGACCCAAGACTCGCCCGCGCGATCATGCAAGCGATG
>DIUH01000008.1:0-962 GCA_002428205.1 Planctomycetaceae bacterium UBA6163 | reverse complement strand
AAGATCATCGAACTGGTCGCGTTGGTCGGCGGTTACCAAGCGATTTGGATCGACGAGGAACATGCCGGAGTGACGCTCGAGCAGATCGAAACCTTGGCCATGGCGTGTCGCAGCGTCGGCTTGGATTCTTATGTCCGCGTCGCACCAACCGATTACGCTTCGATCATGCGACCGATGGAAGCGGGGGTCGGCGGCATCATGGCAGCTCAGGTCCGCAGCGTCGCCGAATCCGAACAAATCGTCCGGTGGGCAAAGTTTCCGCCGCTGGGCGAACGCGGTGCCAACGCCAGCAATTTCGAAGGCGGTTATGGCACCAAGTCGCTTGCCGATCACATCCGCGATTGTAACGAAGATCGTTGGTTAAGCCTGCAGATCGAGACGCTCGAAGCGCTCGACCAGGTTGAACAGATCGCCGCGATCCCAGGCGTCGACAACCTGTTCGTCGGCCCAGCCGATTTAAGCGTGGCGCTCGGCGTACCCGGCGACTTTTTACACCCCAAATGCCGCGAAGCGCTTCAACGCGTCTCGCAAGCGACGCTTTCGCAAGGAAAATCATGGGGCATCCTGGTGCGCAGCCGCGAACACGCTGACTTCTGCCGCTCACTCGGTTGCCAGTTCTATGCGTATGCAAACGAACTGGCCGCAATCCTCGCAGGGCTTCGCAGCATCCGTGACAGTTATGGTGATTTCTTTACCACCGAAAACCGCTCGCCCAATAACGCCTTCAATCCCGCAAAACTCTGATACCTCAATCCATTGGGGATAAATTGCGGGTCACGAATCGACGTGACCTGCTTCAGCGGATCGAGTTGGGGATTGTCAGTAACCCAGACAACCGATTCGACCGTTTCGGGGCTTTCCACCGCGGCCAGCACAGCCAACAGAACCTGGTCGTCACTCGCGATCAAACGAACCGTTTCGCCACCGCTTGAACGCACCTCTTCCAAACCATCCAGCACGAC
>DIUH01000166.1 GCA_002428205.1 Planctomycetaceae bacterium UBA6163 | reverse complement strand
TCGCCCCCGATTGGGTCTCATGGATCGGCGGTAATTTCAAATAACCGGGACGATACAGCGTGTTGTAAGCACAAAACGGCACAATGTGGCCTGACGGCAAAACATGATGCGTACAACACTTCATCAATTGCCGTATGTCAAAGTTATAAGCATCTAAGAAACTGGTGATGGTGATCCTTAGCAAATCCTTCGCGCTCGCCTGCCCCGTCAAAACTCGCCCAAAGAACGCTTGCAACACCGGGTCAATCTCCGCCGGAAACGCTTGTAAGGCGGGCCCCGCGGATTCGGGTCGTCCGCCGATCGCGACCACCTCGCCACACCCACAATCGGTACCGCAATGTGTCATCCGATCGATAAACAATTGCACGATCTGCTGAGACCGCTCGGGCGTGAAACTGATGCCACCGGCGATCAGGTCAAGATGTTCTTTAAGCGGTGCCGCTTGGGATAACGGCACGATTCCTCGCACGCCACCGACCGCCAAGTCACGCGCCGCCAACAGGATTTGGTGACAATTCGGATGCGCACACGGCAGCGGCGCGAAATCACTCTCAACAATCGCCCCGCCACTGGTTCGAGCCAGCGCCGCGATCACATCGGGGAACGTGATGCGATCTTCCAGATCCTCACACGACAGATGCCGACCCGAATAGGTCGCCGGCTGCAGGCTGATACCGGTAACGTTGTCACGCGTTCGCGCCTGATTCCACAAGCTTTCATAAAACGCATCATTCGCCGGCGGGTGCAAAGTCGCAACAAGCGTCACGTTGATCGACGCAGCTTGCAATGCATCCAACGCGCGACGTTTGATATCCGCAAGCGGTTCGCCACGAAGCCGAATCAGCGTTTGGTTGTCTTCACCATCCCACTGCAAATAAATTTCCACACGGTCGCGGCGATCGGCCAAAAAGCGGACCATTTCCGCATCTTTAGCCAATCGTATACCGTTCGTGTTGACCATCACATAATCGATCGGACGCTCTAGCGCCGCATCCACGACTTTATAAAAGTCGGGGTGAATCGTCGGCTCACCACCAGACAACTGGCACACTTCCGCACGCCCTTCGGCCAACACCAATCGATCCAGCGCGGCAATGATTTCATCAAGACTGTGGTCCTTGCCGCCAGGGCCGCTGGATGCAAAACACATCGGACACGACAGGTTGCAACGATCGGTCAACTCGACCAAGCCGATACAAGTGTGTTGTTCGTGATCAGGACAAAGCCCACAATCATGCGGGCACCCTTTTCCCGTTTGAGTCGAACGGATCTGCGGCAGGACACTCGGCGTGTGCCCTTCGCCACGATCCCACCACGTCGCATCGGCACAAACGTAATCATCCCGCTGGCCATGTTCGGGACATCGCTTGCGCAAGTAAACTCGCTTTCCTTTTGTTATGATTTTTGCAGGCACGACATTCATGCACGTCGGGCACAGACTGTCCGTCACACCGATCATGATATGATCGGCGCGCGGTCGAGGATCGATTGCCGCCATCGGCACAGTCGGCCGACGTTGAATCACGGTGCGATCACTCCGCGGTTTCGCAACCAAGTCACGCACAACTCTGGCCACTTCTTGGCGCCCGGTTGATCGGCACCCAGCCCGATCCCATGACGACCGGTTTCAAACAAGTGCAATTCGGCCGGCACACCCGCTCGAATCAGCGCCGAGATATAAACCAAACTATTTTCCGCCGGCACGCCTTTATCTTCAGCGGTATGGAACAAAAATGTCGGCGGCGTCTCGGCCGTCACTGCCTTCTCATTCGACAACGATCGCAACAGCTCGGGATCAGGATTCTCGCCCAACAGATTCCGTTGACTCCCTTTGTGCGTGTGCGGTTCACCGAGCGAAATTACCGGATAACCAAGGATCGCGAAATCCGGACGTGACGAAACGCGATCGATCGGGTCTTTGGCACCGGTATCGCCAGCATCAAAACGTGTCGAAACCGTGCTGGCCAAATGCCCGCCCGCACTGAACCCGATGATGCCAACTTTCGCCGGATCGATGTTCCATTGTTTCGCGTTGGCCCGAACCGTACGCAGCGCACGTTGTGCATCAAGCATCGGGACCGGATGGCCATAACCCTTGCCCGAATTGCCTTTTCCACGATGACGATAAAAGCAGACGGCCGCTGTCATACCGTTGTCATTGAAGAACTTGGCGATCTGCGAACCTTCATGATCCGATGCCAGGTTGCCATAGCCACCCCCTGGCAGAATCACGATTGCCGGCGACGGTTTATCGGAATCGACTCGATAAAGCTGCAACCTCGGTTGGTCGCCGACTTCTTGCCCGGCTGAATGTGGGGCATCAGTTTCCCAAAGCGGCATCTCGATCGGTTCAGCCGCGATCGAAGAACGAACGAAAATCATCGCGGTCAAACCGAAGGCCAACAGCGCGATTGAATAAAATTTTAAGCTGCATTTCATGATCAGAACGATTTGCACAAAACGGTGGGAAGCGTGAAAAGCGACAGGGCACAACCCACAATTTAGCTGAAAAGTCAGCTCAATGGGTAGCCACAGACGACAATCGAACGATCGCCCAATTTTTCAACGGACAAAGAACTTGCCAAACTTCATCCAGCAATCGCGAAACTTTCCGCTCCCCAGCAGTGTTCATTAGCGAACAGCTATATTCCCGACACGTGAATTACTTTAAATACATTTCTAAACGACGTTTTGCCGACTTCCCTTGTCTATTGCTCGATCCACCGCCACTTCCATTAACATCCATTTGTTCCCCTCTGATCGATCTTCCGCTCGCATCATTAGCCAAGCTCCCAAGGTCGCGATCATCGGTGGCGGACCGGGCGGTTTGATGACCGCATACTTGTTGCAAAAAGCATCCGACGCTCCACTTGCAATCACTCTGCTTGAAGCCACCGAACGCTTGGGTGGAAAGATCTTAACACCCCAATTTGATTCCGCGCCCGTACAATACGAAGCCGGTGCGGCAGAGTTTTATGATTATTCACCTGTAAACGACGATCCGCTGAAAGAATTGATTGCTGAACTCGGATTGCACATCGCACCGATGGGCGGAAATTCGGTGATGTATCGCGGGCGATTTATTAACAATCTCGATGATATGTCGGACCATATCGGCAGACAGACAACCGACGCATTCAGACGGTTTCACTGGGCCGCACGCGACCAAATCACTCCGACTGAGTATTTCAATTCCGGTGGTGACGAGTCGCCACATGCCATCGACTCGGCGAAGCGATTTGACTCAGTCTTGGAATCAATCGACGACATCAAGACCCGGGATTTTTTGCTGAATATGATCCACAGCGATTTGGCGACCGAACCACCGCGGACATCGATCGAATACGGCCTTCAAAACTATTTGATGAACGATCCCGCCTACATGCAACTCTATGGGATCGTCGGCGGGAACGAACAATTAACCCAAGCACTCGCCAATCGTATCGACGCCAAGTTCTTGATGAACCATCGCGTCTCGCGGATCGGTGCGGGAGACGCTGGCAAGATAAGAGTCGAATCTATAAATACTATTGGCCAGATTCACGATGAGTATGATTTCGTGATTGTCGCGTTACCACACAACGCCGTTGCGATGCTGGACTTCGCGGGTGAGCGATTGAGCAACGCCGTGGGACGTCATCACGCACATTATCACCACCCGGCGCATTACCTTAGAATCACGATCTTGTTTGATCAACCGTTTTGGCAGGGCCATCTTGTCGATTCTTATTGCATGCTCGATCAATTGGGCGGATGTTGCCTGTACGACGAATCGTCACGCATCGCCGAATCAAAGTATGGGATACTTGGCTGGTTGCTCGCGGGCGATGCGGTCGACAAGTACGGCGACTTAACCGATTCGGAATTGATCAATCTGGCACTCGATTCTTTGCCCGCAACATTACCAAGCGCGCGCGACCACCTGATCGAAGCCCGCGTCCATCGCTGGCACGCGGCGGTCAACGCAATGCCGGGCGGTATCGTCATGTTGCCCCATGACCAACGGCATTGCCCTGAACCGACGGAGTTCGGAAACTTGTTTTTTGTCGGCGACTATTTGTTCGATTCGACACTTAACGGAGTGCTAGATTCGGCCGAGTACGTGGCGCATTGGATCGCGGCACTTGTCGCTGAATAAGATTTTAATTCAATCCCCCCAACTTTGATTCCCCAGGGCGAACGAAGGCCAGCATGTCAACCGCTACGATAACGATGCCTGATGATACGACGAATGAATTGCCGCCGGGTTGCGAATCGATCTTACTCGGTTTCGCCAAAGGTGATTGCCAAGGGCAAATGATTTGGCTCGATCTGGTAAACAGCGGCGGAAACAAAATTGTTCTGCTGAGCCAAACGCCGGTGACTAAATTGCCCGATTCACCCGTGGTGGATAACCAACTGCAGGTGATCACCGTTGCCCAAGCACCCGGTGGCAATCAGGACCTAGTCCAACGACTGCAAGTGCAGTTTGAATCTCAATTGAACCAGCAGCCGTATGCCGCTAAGTCGCTTATCAAGTCGGCATTGCTGACTTTGCAGGGGGCCCAAATTCTTTGGCGTCCGTCTCAAATCGTCGTCTTTGCACCGCCCGAAAGAATGCAGTCGATTTGTCACGCGATCGTAGAAGCATCATTTTATGAGTTTGAATTACGATCAATTGAACAGACGCTCGATGCGTCATGGGATAACGTTCAAGCCGACTCTCCCTTGGCATTTGAATTCAACGAACGTGCCATTGCTCGACGCGAAGAACTGTCGACTCGATTCCAATCCGTTTTGTCATCGCGAACTCGATTCGCACGACTGGCGCCGCAAATTCTTGTGCCACACATCTATCCGCCAACCTTGGCCAGCCAAATCGCCGAACGACTGCGAGAGCGGACTCGCATGCCCGAACGTTTGGAATTGGTGGAAGGGAAACTGGAGACACAGGAACGGATTTATGAGATGTGCAGCCAGCGAGTCAGCGAGTTTATGGTCGCTCGGACAGGACATCACTTGGAATGGGCAATCATCATTCTTTTGTTGGCCCAAACGGTTTTGATCGTGATCGAGTATTTGTCGTCGGCGAGCGTTTAAGTCGTGCGTTATTCATCGATCGACATCCTGCGCACGCTGGCCATTTTCGTGATGGTGGTCGTCCATTTTTGTGAAAACCTTGCAGGCTACACGCCACCAATCGCCGGTTTTGGTGCACCACTTTTCATGCTGCTGTCGGGGGTCAGTTACCGCCTTTGGCTCAATGGTCAACTTTCACGCAATACCCGAGAGACTCAGATATCCAAGGTCACGATCCGCCGCGGATTGTTTCTGTTTGGACTTGGGTTTGCATTTAACATACTCATCTGGCTTCCAGAAGACACTTTTAATTGGGATGTTCTAACCCTGATCGGATCTGGCCTGATCACATTGAACATCGCCAGACGTCTACCCCCACCGCTCATTCTGCTCTTCTGTGGCACCGTCTATGTGATCAGCCCCTTGGCACGCTCGATCGCCCAGTGGCCAACCTATTGGCAAGACGGTTACTTCGACCCCGATTGGACATTGGCCGATGTGTTGCAAGGTTTTTTAGTGGTTGGCTACTTTCCGGTCTTGCCCTGGATCATCTTCCCGCTGGCAGGTTATGTGGCCGGGACAGCGGTATTCGGTCAATCGCGTGAACAACAACCAGCGATTGCCAGAATCATCCGCAGCGTTTGGATCGGTTTGGGATTGATTGCGGTATCGGGCGCAATGGTGGCAACACGAGCGATTTTCCCACAATGGTTCCCCAACGATTGGCCAGCGATTTGGACGATGTTTCCACCCAGCGCCGAATACGTGCTGGGAATGCTTGGTGTCGGAATCGTCGGTTTTTGCGGCGGGTATCTCCTGCTGGATATCCCAACAACAGTCGAGCGGTTTAGGACGCTGAAACCATTTGCGGTGACGCTTAGCCGATATTCCCTGTCGGCCTATATTCTGCACCACATCGCGCACGTCTGGCCGTTGTGGATCTACGCGATATCAACGGGCCAAGACACAACGTTTTATTGGCAACAGGCAACCACCGTACCAGTCGCGATCGCGCTCGCATGCGTCTACTTTGTGCTAAGCTTTCTACTTTTTCGCTGGATCGAACAAAACCAGTGGCCCACGCTCGAATCAGTCATGCGCTGGGTTTGTGATTGAAAGATATCGATTGCTCGGACAAACCGTAGGCCGCAACAGGTATCTTTTAAATCCTTTAGGATTGGTCGAAAAATAAGTGTCCGGTACCTTTTCCCGCAAAACGGCTCGTAGGGTGCTCTGTAGAAAAGGTACCGGACAATCATTTATCGCTCATCGCTTACCAATGCGTCTTATGCCGCAAACTTTATTTTCCCACGCCTGTTTTTGTCGTGCTTGAAAAGGGGTCTGACACTCTCCGGCGAGGCCCGAAATACCGGGAAAATCGTCTCGCCTCCAAAGGACCAGCCTCCTTTTCAAACAGAGCCTAGACCAAAACTCTCTCAAGCTGTTCCCCACCGCTGTTCGTCGACAATCGCATTTGCTTTATATACGCTCAACCAGTTGAAAGCCCCAACAAGATCAGCGGCTTGGATGGGTAAACTCGTTTTACAAAGGCCTATGGAGTGCGCTGCCCATCCGATGATCTTTTCGGGCTTTATCCCAGCATCGCGATATTGCGATAATCTTGTATCACCATGTCGCTTTGCGAGCCTGCGTCCATCGGGGCCGACGACCAGCGGAACATGAGAGTAGTGTGGTCGAGTGAATCCTAGCGCATCGATCAAAGGCAACTGGCGAAAAACACTTGGAATCAAATCGTCGCCGCGAACCACTTCGGTAACTCCCATTTCGAAGTCATCGACGACCACCGCGAGTTGATAAGCCACTTGCCCGTTTTTGCGGGTCAGCGGAAAATCGCCTAAAGTTTTTGAAGGGTTTATTTCCAGATCACCATAGCATCGATCACTAATCTTTAGGTCGCGATCGGGACTGCGAAATCGCCAACAGAAGCTCCCTTCGACAGGCAACGGGTCACCTTGTCGCCATTGAGCGCAGCGACCGTTATAGATTGGTCCATCTTGAAAGCTAGGATCGTTCACCGAACCGACGATCGACTCGTGAGGGGCCGAAGCGGCCGATTCGATATCCTTGCGAGTGCACGTGCAAGGGTATGCCAAATCGGATTCGATCAAACGCCGAAGCGCTTGATGGTACGATGCAGTACGCTGGGTCTGCAGATACGGCGCGTGCGGCCCACCGACATCAGGACCTTCATCCCAATCGAGGCCCAGCCAGCGCAGGTCGACCATCGCTTGTTGGATCGCCCAGGGTTTTACACGGGGCGAATCGATATCTTCGATCCGCAGCACCACGCGGCCGCCGGATGATCGTGCGGATAACCATGCGAGCAGGTAAGTTCTGGCGTTTCCGAGGTGCTGAGCACCGGTTGGCGATGGCGCTAGACGTCCAACTACTGGCCGAGGGTTCCAATTTGAATCGAATTCAGAAATCGGCATTGCCGGGTGTTCGTGGGTAAGGGATCACATCGCGAATGTTCGCCATGCCGGTGACATACTGAACCGCTCGTTCCAGACCTAGCCCGAATCCGGCGTGGGGAACGGATCCGAAACGGCGCAAATCGACATACCACCAATAATCCGCCTCGCTTAGTCCGGACGCGGCCATGCGAGATAACAACGTATCGAGGCGATCCTCCCGTTGACTGCCGCCAATGATTTCTCCGACACCGGGAACCAGAACATCCATTGCGGCCACGGTTTTCTCATCGTCGCTCAATTTCATATAAAAAGGCTTAATCGACGAAGGGTAGTCGGTCAAAATCATAGGTCCGCCGATATGCTTCTCCGTCAAATACCGTTCATGCTCGGCTTGCAAGTCGGTTCCCCAAGATACGGGATAATCGAACTTTTCGCCACAATCTTGTAAGACCTTTACCGCATCGGTGTAAGTCATATGGACAAAAGGTTTTTCGACCAGCTGGGATAACTGATCGACAACTCCTTTTTGAATGTGCTGGTCGAAAAATTGCATGTCTTCGCCACAGCGATTTAGGCAGTCACCGACGATTTTCTTGATAAATGCTTCGGCCAACTTCATGTTGTCGGCAAGGTCATAGAACGCAACTTCGGGTTCCACCATCCAGAACTCGGCCAAGTGTCGCGACGTATTACTGTTTTCGGCTCGGAAAGTCGGGCCGAAAGTATAGATTTTTCCTAAAGCGCAAGCGTAAGTTTCACCTTCGAGTTGTCCGCTGACCGTCAAGAAAGATGGCTTGCCGAAGAAATCTTGAGTCGAATCGACTGGGCGGCCTGATCCGGTCAACTTATCAAGGTTCAGCGTCGTGACCCGGAACATTTCACCAGCGCCTTCGCAATCGCTGGCAGTGATGATTGGCGTGTTTAGGTAAAGGAAACCTTGATCTTGAAAGAAGCGATGGATCGAATCACAAATCTGATTGCGGACACGCATGACAGCGCCGAACGTATTGGTGCGGGCGCGCAGGTGGGCCCACTCACGCAGCTTTTCGAAAGTGTGGCGTTTCTTTTGCAAAGGATACGTCTCGGTGTCGCACCAACCGAGCACACGAATCGACTCGGCTTGCATTTCCGTCGCTTGACCGGCGGCCGGCGAGGCAACGAGCGTTCCGACGACGACGACCGAACAACCGATCGTCAGCTTCTGGACTTCGTCGTTATAGTTAGGCAATTTCCCGTCGGCGACGACCTGCAGATTCCCCAAGCAACTGCCGTCGTTGATTTCCAAGAAGCTGAATCCGGCTTTTGAATCGCGACGAGTCCGAACCCAACCGCGAATCTCGACGGACTGTCCGACCGACACATTTTGGCGAGCCGCAGAGACCGAAATCCATTTCATGTGGGATACTTTCAAGCTTGGGATAATGAAAACGATTGAAACCGTTGTTAATCGGATGGTTCAGACCGAACGATTTTAGCTGATTTTCTTGACGCACCAATCCACGAACCCGCCGCCCATCGAGACGTTGTTGTGAAAAGCATCGAAAAACCGCTGTGCAAGCTGAAGAAAGACCAATTAGCAGAGGTTTTGCCAGTGCTCGCTGCGGAGGTTGCTCATGTGCGGTTCATTTGCCGACGCTGTGCACGCGTGGCGACATCCAAAAAATGGCTCTGCAAACCCGAATCAATCGAGAAAATGGCCCGTCACCATCACGCGGACAAAAACGTCGAATCGGAAGGGACGTAATTCCACCTGGAATGCGGCAGCAACTTCCAGGCGGGTGCCCATTGGCCCGCCGTTTGGGCAGCACGGACTGCGATTCCGGCAAGACGCGCCCAGGAACATGAGGCAAAAAAACCAATTATTTGGCGAAATCGACTTGCGTGAAAGTTGCCAGGGTTGCCTGACTGGAACATTTCTCACGATTCAACAGTGATGTTGAGATTGCGACTGTAATTTTTTTTGAGGATTTATCTTTCGCGCGAACCTGGCCCGATAACTCGCGGTGTCGACCCTGACGCCAGCAAATGTTGGTGTTCAGTAGAGTTGAACCGTGACACCAGTTCCTTTCGCCTGGAGCCAACGCCAACCGATGATTGCCTGCCTTCCCATCAGCATCGACCTGCTTGCACTTCGCGATTTTGTCCAGCAAAAACTGTGCGAAATCGGGATGTTGGAACTCGATCAGTTTCCCATGACGGAACGCAAAGTGGTTAAGGGTGGCCAGACTTGCGGCGTTTATTTCTGCCTGCACGGGCCTCGTAGCGTTAAACTAACCGCGATCGCAGACTTCGAGCGAAAGAGCTTGATTTGCTATGGCAGCGATGGCTCTCGTACGGCCGAAGAGACACTGCCGCAGTAGCGGCCATGCGATGATCCAGTCTAACGAAACGGGTCTTCCAGGTCTTCAATCCCCAGCGATTCGATTGGCACTTCCAAATTGTCGTTGGTCACTCCATTAGGACTTGGTGGCCTGTCGCTCAGTTCAAGTTTGCGGTCGGGAATACGACTCGTTGCTCGCACCTGAATTTTTCCTGCAACAACGTCGATCACTTCGACAGCAGATCCGCGGTCAATCACGCCGCCAACGCTGATCGCGTCGAGCCGATTGCCAGCAATATCGATCACGCCGCTTGGCAATAAATCCATTTTTGCAACGCCGACTTTACCAATCAATCGACGCCGCAACTGCTCTTGCTCGTCACGGCGAGTCGCCGATTCTTCCGGATCAACATTTAAGATTTTGCGTCCCAGTGGAGTCCGCGGCCACAGCCGTAGCCCCACCGAGATAAGGATCGGCGACACGATGGAGACGATGATTACGATCGCGCCGCCAGCTTCGAAACTGTGCAGAAAGCCGATGATGATAGCACCGACAAGCGCCGCAGCGGCACCCGCGCCGAGCAGGCCTCCGCTGGGAATGAACAATTCCAACAGCAGCAGCAAAAAGAACAGCAGTAATAAGCCACCTGATTGAATCAATGTCATGCCGTGCTCTCTCAATCTAGCGGTGCGACGACCACACGATTGCCCAACACTTGAATAACTCTAACCGATTGGCCGACAGCGACAGGACTGCCGTCGGTAACCACCTGCACCAACTCGTCTCCGAAACGGACACGCCCAGCAGGCATCAACGGTGTCGTCGCTTGACCGATCTGACCTTCAAGGTACTCAAAGTCGGCAAGCCGTTCGGAGCGATCCAGCAGGAAGTCGTCGGGGACATCCAACGCTAGATCTCGCATAAAACGTGTTTGGGGCAGAAACACTTTTAAGATTGCCAGACCGGTCATCACAGCGGCAATGCTGGCCAAAACCAGCCAAAGGTTTTGTGTCAACTGTTGGTATTGATAGGCGTTGCGCGGAATGACAAACGTCTGGCTGGTCAACACCACCCCTAAGACCAACAAGCACAGGCCACCGATACCAAAAACACCAACGCCCGGAACGACAAAAATCTCAATTCCGATACAGATCACACCTAACGCGAACAATAAGATTTCCAGCCACTCGGCTGTACCATTTAGAAATTGCATCCAAAAGTAGAGCGCGAAACAGATCATCGATACAAAGCCAGGCACGCTTAATCCGGGTGCCCCGACTTCGACCGACAGCAGCAACAAGCCGAGCAAAAGCAGGAAAACGGAAACGCCGGTCAAGCTGCCAAACCATTCGACAAAATGGACGATTCCGCGCGCGGCCAGTGGCTCGGGAACGTCGGTTAAGCCGACAAACGTGGCGACTTCTTTGATGGTTTCCGCTTGTCCTTCGGCCAAGCCAAGTTCGATTGCTTCGGCCGCTGAGAGGCCATTTTTTAAATTGATCGCTTCGCCAGCTTGCCATTGATCTTGTTGGTCGCCCTCGGAATCGATGTCCTGTTGCGTCGCATAACGAACTTCACCGGTACGACGATTCACATAACGACGCACTTCTAATGTCGGGTCGAGCAACCCACGAATCAACGCCGCAGGGCGGGAAACATCCTTAGCGATTCGCTCGATCGCTTCATCCAAAACATCTAGGTCTTCGCGATTGACCACCACAGCACCCGGCCCACCAAGTCGTGAGTTCGGATTCATATAGAGCGGACGACATGCAACTGCGATCAATGCCGCATCGGCCAGCGTCTGGCCCGAAGCATATCCGACGGTGCGACGAATCGGCGGTTGGACGGTCGAAAGTGTCCCAGCCAATTGGACACTCCCATTAAGGTTGCCGCCGGGACTGTCGATCGTCACCATCCATAAATTGACCTCACCACCTTCGGCACTATTGATCAGGTTTAATTCCCACCGGCGGACGCGATCCGAACCGATCACCCCGTTGATCTCCAGCAATGTCCCGACGGTTGCACCGGTCACCATCTCTTCGCTGACCGATCGCAGTTCAGCCAATTCCAGTGACGCGCGGGCCCGATCCACGTTCGGAACAATCTGGCTTGCGATTCGCGCGTCTCGCAACTTGTCAGCAGTCAACATCAACGGTTCGCCCGCGGCCGCCCAAATATCTTCGCGCCAACCTTCACCGCCACGCCGCAGTTCTTCAAGCTGTTCGCCAAATGCGAAGCGGCGTTTTCCGTCCAACGTCGTCGCCTGGACCAATTCGACTGACGGACGCACAAGCGCCTCCGCAACCTCAACCGGAAAAATTCCTCGACGTGCCGCAATCGTTCGATAGCTGACCACAACCGTTTCGTCGCCATCGTTACCGCGTTCTAAAAACACCGCATCGCCGATCGATGCGGAGGGCCCGACCAACAGCGTATCGCAAGCCAGTATCGGCAAGACGGCGTGGCCACGAACGGAGGCATCGACATACGCTACGAGGCGTAAAGATCGAAAGTCGGGAGCGGAAAAGGCGCGGGCCAATCGAAGCGCATCTTCGAATTGGGTTGCCGATCCGTCGCCAGCGTCGGCTTTTGCGCCCGCAGCACCTTTGGCCAAAAAATGTAAGATAACGTCACGTCGGATGACATCTGCGGCCCGTTCATCGGGTTGGCCCGCGACCACAGACAGTTGGTCAAGCACTCGGTCGACCGCGGTAGTGGTCAGCGGCAGTGTGACGTCAACCTTCCAACCAACGCGTGGCTTGTTCACCGCATTGGCTTCCAACCCACCCAGCGGCGCGGCGTTTTGCGCGTATGCGACCGCAGACAAACCGAGCGCGAAGGCAAACGATAAAATCGCCTTCAGCAAACGGTTTAAGAACAAGTGGCCCCGTGGGGAATGTGCGGACGTATCGCCAAACGAAGTTGTTGCTTGGGCAACCTCTAAGTTACGAATCGTACGATTACCAACGGCTGGAAACGGCATCGGCTTCAGAACGCTTGCTGTGATCAACGGCGAAATACCTTGTTGATTTATCTTACCGCATCGAGCAAGCCGGGAGGCAATAGACCCCCAATTTACGAACACTCGCAAATCAGCTCGGCAGCGGCACATTGTCAGGCAGATTCTTGACGCGCGGGCGGCGCTTTTTTCTTGTCTTTTCCGGTATCAAACTGCGCATCGCCTCCAGCTTGCCGAAGCACAGCAAGCGATCGCCCGGTTCCAAATGCCGTTTCAACCGAGGATTGGGGATCACGGTTGTGCCGCGGTACAATGTCAAAACGTTGATGTCCAATTCTGGCAGCCCGGATTCATCGATCGTTTTGCCGACATACTCGCTGCCAGCGGGAATGTGAATTTCGGTCACTCCGTAACCGCGGCTGACCGTTAACCGCTGGCGAATGTCGACCTCTGGGAAATCGACCTGAGCGGCCAAGTAATCAATAATCGCTCCGGCGATATCCAAACGCGTCGCCGCTTCGATCCCCTCGAGCCCAGGTGATGAATTGACTTCCATGACCTGCGGTCCATCAGCCGCTTCTAACATATCGACACCGGCGACACGCAAACCCATGATTTGGGCGCTGCGAACAGCGGCGTCTTGATACGCATCATCCAATTCGATCGCTTCGGTCGTCCCGCCACGGTGAACGTTGCTGCGGAACTCCTGGCCTTGAGCGGTTCGGCGCATTGCCGCCACCACTCGGTCGCCGATCACAAAAGCGCGAATGTCACGACCACGACTTTCCGAGACAAACTTTTGCACCAACACGTTTTGCCGGGTGCTGTGCAATGTTTCGATGATCGCTTCGGCGATTTTTACGCTGTCGGCTAAGATCACTCCGACACCTTGAGTTCCTTCCAGCAACTTGATAATCACCGGAGCGCCACCGACCCGCTGGATCGCTGGCAGGACATCAGACTTGTTTCGAACAAACGTTGTCTGCGGCATCCCGATCTGGTGCCTGCTGAGGATTTGCATGCAGCGGAGCTTATCGCGCGAGTTGCCAATACCGGTCGAACTGTTCGCCGTAAAGACGTCCATTTGTTCGAATTGGCGGACAACTGCGGTTCCGAAGTAGGTGATCGATGCGCCGATCCTAGGCAAAATCGCATCATAAGAACTGATCACCTTGCCCTGGAAATACAAATCAGGCGTTCCGGCTTCCAGATCGATGGAAAACTTTAATGTGTTAAGCACTTTGGCGAAGTGCCCACGTTGTTTTGCCGCGTCCAACAAACGGCGCGAGCTGTAGCATTTAGGGCTGCAAGAAAGAATGGCCAGTTTCAAAGTTTATTGACCTGATGATGAAGTTAAAGGTTCCGTCCGTCCAACACAGCAATCTGTTACCACCGACACAATCCACTTTATGGTTTGCGCTTGGCCTTTCGGGCCGGACGACCGCCAAAAAACGACCTGCCCGAATCGACCAGAAACCGCGCACGCATCGCCTCGCGACCGATCAGCATCCGGAAACCCATCGCATCTCGATTCGCCAAGGTCAGCTCAATCGGCACTCGTTGCCCGACCAACATCAAGGTTGTTTGAATCACAAAACGTTCGGACGTCAATCCGTTACTGCTGCGAACATGACGACGATCATACACCGGCGCCTCGCAACGCTTGACCAATCGATCGTTTCGCTGGATCGGATGTACGTCAAAACGTACCCATTGGCAGTCGTCTCGCACAAACGGTTCGATGTCGAAAGCGTGAAGACAACTCGACCGCGCACCTGTGTCGATCTTAGCCTTGATCGAACGGATCGACAAATCGGGTAACCCAACCCATTCTCTCCAACCGATCGTTATTAACGAATCCACATCCACTGTCTCGACTCCGCATTAGCGCCCCCCCCCGACCGACCGCTGTCACGAGGCTCGTTGATCCGGCCGTCAATCGATCCCCCGAAAAGTTTAACGCGAAATCGCACCGGCGCAAAATCGACCGAACCATTTTTGCTTAAGTTGTGATCGATAACCGTATGCCGTCCACGTGGGGCCGCACTAAGATTAAACTGGGCGGTTCAATATCCGCCTACGCCTGCCCCAATGCGAATCATGACCGCTTTAAATCGAAACAATATTTTGATTTCCCGAGATCAAAACCTGATCAGCCGTCGCGACTGGATGGCCGTGAACGCCGTGGGGATGGCGACTACCGCGGTGGCATCAACGGCGTCCGCGACTTGGGCGACCGAGCCTACGGACAAACCGTTTGAATATCGATACCTGCTCGCATCGTCGCTTTACGGCTATGGCAAGCTGGAAGAAATTGTTCCGCAGGTTCGACCGACCGGAGCAACCGCGATCGACATTTGGCCAAAGGTCCATGGCGACCAACGCGAGCAATTGGATGCGATGGGCGAAGCGGCTTTCGCAGACTTGCTGGCCAAGCACAACGTAACGCTGGGCTGCATCACACAATACAAACTCGGCCCATTCGGATTAGCCGGTGAAATGCGACTGGCTCAGAGATTGGGATGCAAAACCTTGGTCACCGGAGCGGTCGGACCTCGTGGGCTTAGCGGCGCGGAGCTGAAATCAGGGGTGAACGACTTCCTGGACAAAATGAAACCACATTTGAAGATCGCCGAACAGACCGATGTAACGATCGCGATCGAAAACCATGCGAACAACTTGGTCGATTCGCCAGATGCGATTCGCTGGCTGGCGGAACTCTGCCCATCGAAAAACCTCGGTATCGCGCTGGCACCTTATCACTTGCAACAAGATCCTGACATGATCGCCAAACTGATTGACGACATCGGCGATCGGTTGACCGTCTTTTATGCTTGGCAACATGGTAACGGTTCAATGACGGCACAACCCAAAGAGACCGAACTGTTGCAAATGCCAGGACGCGGCGAGCTCGACTTCGCACCAATTGTCGCGGCGCTTCGCCGAATCAACTTCCAAGGATGGACAGAAATCTTTATGCACTCTTTTCCTCGTGGCACCGCGATCCTTGACACCAACGCTGAAGTAACCGCGGAAGTAAAACGCGGCGTTAGTTATATGAATCGATTAGCGGGACTTGCGTGACCATACCACACAACTTTCAACCAGCTTCCTTTCAAAACCATTTTCTTTCAGCAGAGACAAACTTATGTCGCTTGATAAAGTATTGATCATCATCGGTGACGCAACCGAAACGCTCGACACCATGTATCCCTATTACCGATTGCAAGAAGCCGGTTTTCAACCGATCGTCGCAGCCCCGGAAAAACGTCTCTACCAGATGGTGATGCATGAAGTGAAACCGGGCTGGACCATTACAAAAGAGTGGGAAGGCTACACGATTCACGCCAATGTTGCGTTTAAAGATATTGTGCCTGAGGAATACGCGGGCATCCTTTTTTCCGGCGGCCGAGCACCCGAGTATATCCGCTACGACGAACACCTCGTCCGTGCCACGAAACACTTCTTTGAGGCGAACAAGCCCGTTGCCAGCGTCTGTCACGGCGTCGAGATTCCGGCTTATGCCGACTGCGTTCGCGGCCGCAAAATGGCGACCGTTCCCAAATGCAAGTTTGATCTCGAAGTCTGCGGCGGCATCTTTGTCGACGCACCTTGCGTGATTGACGGCAATTTGATCAGCGGCAGAACCTTTCACGACAACGGCGCGTATGTCGGCCCATGGATCCGGCTACTAGAACAAGCTAGGGACGCAAAGGTGTAATCACACCGTCGTCCGCCGAAAATTGCCACGCAGACAAGCAGGTTCACAGGTTCGAAGACGCCAAACACCTCAAACGCGGCCACACATATCATTCCAGGTCGCGGTATAACTTGTCTTGCGTGTTATACCGATTTACTTCTGTGACCCTACTGATTGTCGCGAACCTGCTAAGTGCGCAAGTCCGCACCAATAAGTCGGCATCTAACCGGTGAAGGCCCCCGCCCGCTTCGCGCGGGAGAGTTTCGCGCTCGTCAAACCGATTTACATCTAACGACGCGCTTAGGAAATCCGGTGAACGCCTTAAGTATCAACGAAAGCAGATCTGATTCGAACGCACTTCAATAAACAACAAAAAAACCGCTCGTCGAACAAACATCGACGAGCGGCTTAGATTGCAAAAACCATTTTCAGGCTAGCCTATTGCTGGCCACCTGCGTGAGCAGGCACTTCGACCGGTTCCGGTTTCACACCCGCGCCCGGCTCGACTATCGGATCGAGGAAAATGTAATTCCCAGCCCTCTCGTCCCAACCAAGCCCTGTGAAATCATATGGGTCGCCAACGACTGGTGGGCGAGCATAGTTGTAGAACGGAGGCGGGCTGGAACACTGCCATTCCAAAGTCACACCGCCCCATGGGTTGGCTGGCGCCTTCTTGCCATTGAACAGTGAGTGCACCAGAACAACGCCCGCAACCAACAAACCAATACCGAGCAGGAATGCGCCATAGCTGCTCAGCTGGTGCAGGAAAGCAAACTCAGGATCATAAGTGGCATACCGACGTGGCATACCACGACTGCCCAACACAAACTGGGGCAAGAACGTCATGTTAAAGCCGATGAACACGATGAAGCATGAGATCTGGCCACCCAGTTCGCTGAACATCTTGCCCGTCATCTTCGGCCACCAATGGAACAGGCCACCGAGGAACGCAATCATCGTTCCACCCATCATCACGTAGTGGAAGTGAGCGACGATGAAGTAGGTGTCGTGCAAGTGCAAATCGACCGACAAAACGCCTAGGAACAAACCAGTCAACCCACCGATCGTGAACAGGAACAGGAACGAGATCGCGTAACACATCGGCGTGGTTAGGCTGATCGAACCCTTGTACAGAGTTGCCAACCAGTTGAAAACCTTGATCGCCGATGGGATCGAGACCGTGAATGTCAATGCACTGAAAATAATCGTCGTCAAAGAGCTCATGCCGCTGGTGAACATGTGGTGTCCCCAGACGAGGAACCCGAGCAGGGCGATCGCAATCGACGAATAAGCGATGAATCGATATCCGAAGATATGCTTGTGGGAGTGTACGCTGATCAATTCGCTGATAATGCCGAACGCCGGCAAAATCATGATGTAAACGGCCGGATGGCTGTAGAACCAGAAGAAGTGCTGGTAAGTGACCGGGTCACCGTTGAACTCAGGATCAAAAATACCGATGTGCAGTGTTCGCTCAGCGATCAACAACAACAACGTGATACCTAAGACTGGCGTAGCCAAAACCTGGATAATGCTGGTCGAGTAGGTCGCCCACAGGAACAGTGGCATCTTGAACCAAGTCATACCCGGTGGCCGCATCGTGTTGATCGTCACGATGAAGTTCAAACCGGTGAAAATAGAACTAAATCCGAGAACGAAAGCACCGAAGGTCGCAAGAATAACCGAAGTGTCGGTTGTCGTGCTGTACGGCGTGTAGAACGTCCAACCGGTATCCAGGCCGCTGCCCAGCAGCGCAGCGATAAAGAAGATTGCTCCGGTTACCCAAAGGTAGAAGCTCGACAGGTTCAAACGCGGGAAAGCGACGTCCTTTGCACCGAGCATGACGGGAACCAGGAAGTTACCCAGTGCCGCAGGAATGCTTGGAATGATGAACAAGAACACCATAATCGCGCCGTGAAGCGTGAACACCTGGTTGTAGGCATCATTACTAAACAACCAACCAGCGGGCTTCAGCAAGTGAGCCCGAATGGCCATCGCCAACATCCCGCCAATGAAGAACGAGGTCAAAATACCAACTAGGTACATGATCCCAATGCGCTTGTGGTCGAGTGTGAACACCCAACTCAACACACCACTGCTGTTCTTCAAATAATTGTCACTGTCGGAAACGTCACCCGGATTGAATCCCTGACTTCTGCCGATCGCATGCTCGGACATAGTTTCTGTCCCTACTGGAAAAAAGATAACGATCTGTATTTTAGGATCGGCTGCACTCCGCAGGCGATCGGTCTTTCAATTTGTTCTACCGCATTAACCCGTATAACCAGGCATGGCGACAACTACTTGGAGGCTGACAAACTCTTCAAATAGGCAATGATACTGTCAATATCGTCGTCCGAAAGTTGACCCTTGTAACTTGGCATGACTGGTTGATAGCCCTCAACCACCAACGCCTTCGGTTCAAGAATCGATTCGCGGATGTAGTTCTCATCAGCCACCCCAGACGCCCCGGTGCTGAACTTTCGGTCAGTGCCATAGGCGTCCAAAAAGCTCGGACCAACCCGCTTGCTGCCATCGACCGAGTGGCACGAAGCACAACCACGACGTTCGTACAATAGTTTACCGTATTCCGCGGGAGATTGCCCCTCTTGGCGGCCACTATATTTCTTGATCCAAGCATCAAGGTCCGCTTGCGTCTCGTGAACCACGACGACGGTTTGCATCTGCGAATGGTTACGGCCGCAGTACTCGGTGCAATAGAGGTCGAAGAAACGATAGCCATCCGATGTGAATTGGTATCGCCCTGGATCGAAGGTTCCGTTGTGATTTTCTTTTGCGTCCTTCAACGCAGCCTCGAGTTCCTCATCGGAAACCTTCTCGCTGAAAACCTTCGGGTTGAACCACATTTCGTTGTAACGACCGGGAACGATGTCCCGCTTGGCCCGGAATGCGGGAATGAACAAACTATGGATCACGTCGCTGGACCGCATAGTCAGCTTTGTTGGCTTGTCGTTGACAAGGTGCAATTCGGGGTGAAAAACACCGTTGCCGTAGTCCATCGTCCAACCCCACTTGAACGACTTGACGCCAACTTGCGCGGCCCCTTCAGGCGCGGCCTGTTGGTCGATGTAGCCGATTGCACCTTCGACAAAAATCCACACCAGCAAAAAAGAAGGCAAAACCGACCAGGCGATTTCGAGCGGCGTGTTGTGCGAGACCTGACTCTCGGCAGGCTCGCCCTTCTTCTTCATATAGCGAATCGAAAAATAAAACAGCGCGATCGTGATCGGCACCATAAAAAAGACGCAAATCCACATCACCAACATGTAGGTCTCGTCAACCTGGTCACTGAAGGTAGACGCCGACTTGGGAAACCAAAACGATTCGTTAACATCAGCGAGCAACTGTGGGGTGAAATCCGTCATGATCATCAATCAGTGTTCGAAAAAACGATTAGTGTGTCAGTAAATTGTGAAACGCCGGCCCGCCGACTAAACCGCCGAATGGCCCATAACATCAACCGCCGTGGAACCTCGAGCGGCCCGTTTTCGACCGATCCAGTACGGTACAAGTGTAACGAGCAAGATCAAAACGGTCATTGCGGCACCAAGTCGCATCAACCTCCAGGCGCCAACAACATAGCTGCCGCGATCGGCATCGTAGCTAAAGCACCACATGATAAACTGGTCCACAGCGGTGCCGATCGTTCCATTGCTGGCGTCGATTAAGGCGAGCTTTGTCTGTTCAGGCGGAAAAGCGACGTCGAGCGAGTATCGGGAAATGACTCCGTCGGGCGAAACGAAAGCCAGCATCGCCGGGTGGTAATATTCGCCCGTTTTGGCGTCGTAGGTGTAACGAAATCCAACCGCATCAGCCAAACGCTTGATGGAGCTCTCGCGAGCGGTGCAAAAATGCCATCCCGTCGCTGCGCCAGGTTGTTGGTCAAGCATTTCGACGTACTTTGCCTTGGTTTCCCGAATCCGCTCGGTTGACTCTTTGGGGTCGATGCTGACTGTCAAAATTTGAAAGTCGCGACCGATACGCAGACTGAGCGAGTTCAAGCCTTCGACCAAAGCATTCAACTGGACATTACACAACACCGGACAATTGCTGTAATTCAACGTCAACAAGACCGGTCGCTTGCTGTCGAAAAAATGCCCTGTCTTCGTCGCCTGGCCGTTCGAGTCAGTCAGCAAGATGTCAAACGGGACCGACTCACCCAATTTTTGCTCGACGGTGACATCTTCGACCTGTTTGGGTACGCGGTCGTTCAACTGCGCGGCCGCGTCGGAATCCGACATAGCCGTAAAGCCGAATGAACAAACAAAAATCACGAAAAACCTGGTGATTGACGCGAATTTTACGACCGACACGCAATCACGCCGGACACCTTCAGGCGGTTGCATTGCGCACCGCGCTTCAAGTCTCTTCGGATTTTTGGGGTTCGCTCTCATTTTTACCTGATGCTTTGCGGACGACTTCTTTCATCGCCTGCTCTATCGGAATTACAAACCGTGCGTCGGAATCGTTCACACCATAACGACTAATGCCGGCCTTTTGACCAGCCAAGATCTCGTCGCTTTCGGTGTACCTGCCAAGTGCCGACTTGCCGGCACTGACGTAATTTTGCATGCCGTAATACAGGACTTGAACCGCAAGAATCGTAACCACGGTAACCGCGATCGAAACGATGCTGACTACGGTAATTCGCTGGATCGGCAGATCGTCATACTGAGCCATAACAGTGAATCTCTTTCTACTATACGCGCGTCGGCCACTGGTTGGCCGGACGAATTAAATGTTTTCGAACGCCAACGACTCCGGCAACCGGGGATCGCGAACAGCCAGTACCTTGACCTGATTGCAACGAACGAACCACAAGATACCACCAACATAGAGGGTCACCATTCCGCCGGTGATCAACAATGACGTCAGCAGGCCGGTCGCACCGCCGAACTTAATGCCCGCTTCAGGCATTACGATCCAGTAAATATCGATGAAATGAATCAACAACAAGTAGACCGCCCACGCAAAAACCAACGTCGGTCGGCGACGAACGTGACGCGACAACAGGCCAAGGAACGGGAACAACCAGTGCAGGAAGATAATGCTGTAGGACATCACTTCCCAATCACCCTGAATACGGGTGTAAAACCAAGTCGTTTCCTCGGGAATGTTCGCGTACCAAATCAGCAAAAACTGGCTGAACGAGATGTAGGTCCAGAATGTGACGAATCCGAACAAATATTTGCCTAGGTCATGGTAATGCTCAATCGTCACTTCGTCCTTGATCGCCCCACGCTTCTGCAGCAAATAAGTCACCACCACAATCGCACAGTGGGCTGCCAGCACCGAACCGGCGAAGATATAGACGCCGAACATGGTGCTGAACCACATCGGCGCCAAGCTCATCAACCAGTCGAACGCCGCGAACGTCGTGACGAGCGCGAAAAGCATGACCGACGGACCGCTGAGTGCCTGCATCTTTTCGGTCAACGTGATCTCGCCGGTCTCGTCCTGCCGTCGGCTGAGCCGGAAGTAAAAGACGGAGATCGCTGAAAGCGTAACGAGGTAGAAGATCGAACGAACCGAGAACCAATCGGCGCTCAAGTAACGTGACTTCTCCGCCCACATGCTGGCGGGCACACCGTGCGATGCCGCGTACCCTTCATAACCCCATTGATAAAGGGTACCCGATGGGCTCCAAGCGATTACGATCACCGGCAAGAACAAGATCGCCAGCGCTGGCAAGGCGATCATCATCACTTCGGCAACCCGGCGAACCACCACGCTCCAGCCCGCTCGTACCAAATGCTGGATCAGCACAAAAAACAAACTGCCCAGCGAAATCGAAAAACAATAAGTGAACGCGACCAAGTAGGCCGACATCGTAAACCGTGCCGGTTGTACGCCTTCGCCAGGACCGGCAAAAAAGCCTATCAAGCATCCGACGATCAACAATGCCGCACCGGCAACAGCCAGTGGTACAGCCAGAGAACCGAACGATGCGGGTAGCTGGAACGACGGGTCGTCAGCAGTTTTTGTTTTATGTGTGTGTTCGGACATGCGTCACAATCGGGGATCAGATGGTACCACTGCAAAGCTGGGACAAAGATCACCCAAAACGGAGAAACCTTAGCCCGGTTAAACAATCGATCTTTATCAACTTTTTGGCCAGCAAAGATGCTTTGCTGACGGTTCAATCAAAACAGTAACTTTTCACATTAACACGCTGATCACTTGGCCGGTTCAACGACCGCCGCTTCAGTTGCTGCGGCATCCGCTTCAGCCTTTGCTTTGGCCTCAGCCCTTTGGCGATCCGCTTCGGCCTGTTCAGCCAACTTACGATCAACCGCGGCCTTTTCCTTGGTCAATTCATTTCTTCGATCCAAAGGAACGTCATCCAAGGAAGCGTTTTGGCTGGCTTGCAATGCACGCACGTAGGCGACAATCGCCCAACGATCTCGAACGTTAATCTGCGACGAATAACCGCCCATTTTTCGAATGCCGTTGCTGATCGTGCTGAACAATTTGCCATCCGGATAAGCATCCGAATAGAGCGTATCTTGATGCAGCGATGAAGGCTGGACCCAAGCGGTTGCTAGGATTCGCTGTGCACGTCGATTCACCAGACCATTACCACGGCCATCGTTACCGTGGCAAGTCGCACAATAGATCTCAAATTGCGTTTGGCCTCGCTGCAATACCTCCAACGACAAGGCTAGAGGATTTTCCTTTAACCACGGAGTTGTATCTTCGACCGCGGCCGCAGTGGCCGGTGCTGGAATTGGGTCAGCGGTTGCGACAGGTGCCGGTTCTTCCTTCATTTCTGGCTTGGCCGGTTCGTCAGCAGGCTTGGCTGGTTCGTCCGCAGGCTTGGCGGGTCCTTCGGCAACTGCGGGTTCATCGGTTGCGGCCGGCGCCTCAGGATCGTCAGGATACAGCAACGCTCTGACCAATCGTGCCGCACGCGGTTTGTCCTGGCGGGCGAGCGCATCCATGTCGATTCCCGTGTAGAAATCGAGCTCTTCATCCAGTTGGCCGACCGCGACCGTGCCGGGCACATCGACCCGCATCGCTCTTGCATCGGCAAATAACGAAGAAGCGGATTGAGCGCCCTTGGCGGGCGAGAAATCCATATCAAAAAAGATGTGGAATCGCGGACTGTCGCTGGTGGTCACTCGCATCCGAGCAACCAGCAACAACGGGATCAACGACAAAAAGATCACTGACGCCATGATTACAAACAGTGGCTTGGGAACCGCCACCGAACTATCGTCATCATAAACATCATGTATGTGTGCCCCGCCGAGATCACCTAGCAGCTTCGTCACTCCACCGTGGTTGTACCTCGAATCAGCGGCATCGATGTACAAGAAAAACTTGTCGTCGGTTACGCGATCGAAACGCGGGTTAGTAAACATCGGGTTGCTGAACTTCGGCAAACCGTTGAGCGCCAGCATGCCGAAGAATGCGCCGAACGATGCGAGCAAAATCGTTAGCTCGAAACTGACGGGGATAAATGCCGGCATCGAGAAGAACGGCTTACCCGAGATGATGTACGGGTAATCGATCGTGTTCATCCAAACTTGCATCGTCAGGCCGATCGTCGTGCCTGTCAGGCCGCACGCCAGCGCGATCCACGGCAATGCTGTCGGCTTGATACCTAGCGCCTTGTCGATTCCGTGTACGGGAAACGGCGTAAACGCATCTGTTTTGGTATAGCCGGCATCGCGAACGCGTCTGCAAGCGGCCAACAAGGTGTCAACCGCATCGAACTCGGCATAAGTGCCGTGCAATTTCTTTTCTTGCTTGTCTGTCATAGGTATCGATTGAACGTCAGTGGTCGCCGTGGTGATGATGAAGCTGGCCAGCGAGCGTCGATTTGACTTCGGCCATGTTGATGATCGGCATGAACCGACAGAACAACAAAAACAACGTAAAGAACAATCCGAATGATCCGACCAACATCGACCAGTCGACCCAGGTCGGACTGAAGTAACCCCATGCACTTGGCAAGTAGTCACGCGACAGGCTGGTGATAACGATCACGAACCGTTCGAACCACATGCCGATGTTGACGAAGATCGAAATCACAACAATCCGCCATGGAATTGTTCGGTTGGATTTAATCCAGAACAATTGAGGGCTGATCACGTTACAGGTAACCATAATCCAGTACGCCCACCAATAAGGACCGAATGCTCGGTTGATGAACGCAAACTTTTCTTCAGCAACCTGGCCATACCAAGCGATGAAGAACTCGGTTCCGTAAGCCAAACCGACGATCGTTCCGGTCGCAAGGATAACCTTACACATGTTTTCGAGGTGACGAACCGTGATCAGTTTCTCGAGCGAGAAAATCTGACGTGCCGGAATCATCAGTGTCAACACCATCGCAAAGCCGCTGAAGACCGCTCCGGCAACGAAGTAAGGTGGGAAAATCGTTGTGTGCCAACCCGGTACTTGGCTGACCGCAAAGTCGAACGAAACGATCGTGTGAACGCTCAGAACCAGCGGCGCCGCAAACGCCGCCAGCAAAGCATACGCCTTCTCATAACGCATCCAGTGCCGCGACGATCCGCTCCAGCCCAGCGCCAAAATCCCATAGGCCATGCGGCGATACTTGTTTCGCGAACGGTCACGGAATGTTGCCAAGTCGGGAATCATCCCCATGTACCAGAACAGCAGCGAAACGGTGCCATACGTACTAACGGCGAACACGTCCCACAACAGCGGGCTGCGGAATTGTGGCCACATCCAAAGGTTCAAACTGGGATACGGAGCCAACCAGAATGCCAACCAAGCGCGACCGACGTGAATCCCCGGGAATGTCCCGGCGCAGACGACCGCGAAGATCGTCATCGCTTCGGCGGCCCGGTTGATACTGGTTCGCCAATCTTGTCGAAACAGGTAAAGAATTGCCGAAATCAGCGTACCGGCGTGACCGATACCGACCCAGAAAACGAAGTTAACGATTGGCCAGCCCCAGAAAACCGGGTTCATGTTACCCCAAACGCCAACGCCCGTATAAATCAGATAGGCGATGCAAATCCCGAACCACGACGCCAGCGACGCCGAGATCATGAATCCGATCACCCACGCCTTGGTCGGCGGACGCTCGGCGATTTGCGACACCGATTCGGTGATCGAGCTGTAGGTCGAGTCACCGAGAACAAGCGGGGCGCGCTCGCCGGGCCGTTCGACGGTGTTATCGAGTCCTTGAGTTATTGCGAGTGACATTGTGCCAATTGATGAAAAAGTGCTGAGTCGGTCGGGATTCTAATCTTCATGACCGAACGACGGTGTCGTCCTGTCGCTGGTGGCCTATCGGCCAGAAAGCATCAATGCGCTTTCTCTGCGGTCGCCTTTTCTTTGCCGTGATGGTCACCCTTGTGATGATCATCGCCATGTCCATGATCGCTGCCATGGCCATGGTCGCCGTGGCCGTGATCGCCATGGTGCTTCGGTTCGCCATACTCGACCAAATCATTCAATTGAATGCTGGTCATCAAACGCGGGTGCGTGTTGCGAACCTTTGCCAGATAAATCAGCCTTGGCTTGGTGTTCAATTGTGTCAACATGCCATAAGCACGACGGTCGGCCTGCTTCTTCGTAACGACCGCATCCTCGTCCATGATGTTGCCGAACTCGATGCAACCGCTTGGGCAAGCCATCTGGCACGCGGTCTTGATTTCGCCATCGCGTACCGGGCGACCACCATCTTTGCGTGCTTCGATCTTGCCTTGTTCGATCCGTTGAACACAGAAGGTGCACTTTTCCATAACACCACGGCCACGAACGGTAACGTCCGGGTTCAACACCATCGCTTGCAACTTGCGATTCGCGTTTTCAATGCTGCTGGGGAAGGCATCGATCCCATAACCGACGCCGATGTCCTTGTTGTAGTTGAAGTAATTAAACCGACGAACCTTATAAGGACAGTTGTTGGCGCAATAACGCGTGCCAATGCAGCGGTTATAAGCCATCGCATTGAGCCCTTCGTCGGTGTGCACGGTCGCCGCAACCGGGCAAACCTGTTCGCATGGAGCTGTTTCGCAGTGCTGGCAAGCCATCGGTTGTTGGACCACGTTGGCATTGTCGACGTCGCCCTGGAAGTATCGGTCGACCCGCAGCCAGTGCATTTCGCGGCTGCGAATCACCTGCTCTTTGCCAACGATCGGAACGTTGTTCTCGCTCTGGCACGCTACGACGCATGCATTGCAGCCGATGCACTTGTTCAAGTCGATCGTCATGCCCCATTGCGGCAAGTTCGGCTTGGTTTCACGAATCACTGCCATCGGTTCACGGAAAGGCGAACCTTCGACACCGACCTTGGGAACGTGAGGCCCCTTGTCTTCGACAAAGTGCTCGTTTTTCTCTAACAATGCCACGGTCCCTTCGCGGATCAGCGTAAAGCTGCGGCGCTCAGTTTCCTCTTGACCAAGTTGGTCAATTGCCCAGTGATCCTGGGTGCAAGCGAGTTGGAAATCGACATATCGCGGACGAGCCTCGAAACCGGTCGCCAGCATCAATGTATCGCTCATGCGGATTGGCGAAACGTTCGTTCCGACCACATCAACATCTTCACCCACAAATCCGCCGATCATACCGGCACGGGTACGGCCGTATCCGATCGTCACGGTGATCACACCCGGCGCACACCCTGGCATCACGAACACGGGCAGTTCGACCTGCACATCGCCGCGACGCAGTGTCACCATCAAACCATCTTTTACCTTCAACGCTTCGGCGGTTCGCGGGCTCATCACCGCAGCATTGCCCCAGGTGACTTTCGTCAACGTCTGTGGCATCTCTTGCAACCAACCATTGTTGGCGAATCGACCGTCGTAAATACCGTCGGCTGGAAGAAACAACACATCGATCGCATCTTGGTCGACGGTCATATCGGCCGAAGGCGCCGCATCGGTAAGCGGACCAGCGGGCCCCGCGTAACCAGCTTCGCTGATCGCGATTTTCAGCGATTCGTCAAACCCATCATGCAACAGCTTTCGCCACTGACGCTCTGAAACAGCAGCCCCAGCGATCGAATCAGCGGTACGGCGAACAATCGCATCGCCGGTTCGCTCATCCTCGCCCAGCATCGTTGCGATCACTTCGATCGCGCTGCGGCCGCCCAACAATGGCAAAATCTGCGGCTGGCAAACGCCATAAAAACCTTCGTCGCTGACGACATCGCCCCACGACTCCAGCGGATGCGCCAGCGGCAACGACCACTTGCAAAGGGTTGCGGTTTCGTCGTCATATTCGCCGAGGTAAATCGAGTTTTCGACAGCCGAAAGGGCCGTGGCAAGCTTGACATCGCCCGGAGCGGTGAAAGCTGGGTTGTCACCCAAAATCAACAACGAGTCGACCTTGCCGGAATTGATCGATGCGACCAAATCGGCCAGCGAAACCGCGTCGCCCACGCCCGCATCAGCGGCAGGCAAGAACCGTTGTACCTTGCCCAGCGAACCGAGCTTGCTGTTGATCCGAATGCCGGCCATCACGGCATCAGCCCCGAGCGCTTCGCCGACGACAACCACCGCACCTTCGCCGGCATTCTTCAGATCATGGGCAACAACTTCCAAGAAAGTTGCTAATCGCTCCGCCGGTTCAAGCTTATCAATGCCGACTTCAGCCGGTTCGGTCGACAGAGTCTTATCTTCAGTCAACGCATCAATTTGACGCTCTAATTCAGCCAGAAACGCTGGCATTTGGCTCGGTCGCAGCGGCAAACGCGAATCTGCCGAAACGCCCGTGTTCGTGTAACCGCCTTCGACGCAGTACAAGCGGTTCATCTCGCCATCGGGATCGCGATGCGCCGCGAACCCCTTCGCGTTGCGAACAAACCCTGGATCCGAATCGAACAGATCGGCCTGCACTGTCAAAATAACCTTTGCAGATTCCAAAGCGAGCGACTGACGGCAGGGCGTGCCGATCGCCTGCTCGGTCGCAACTCGCATCACGTCGCCACGAACCCCGTCGTATCGACAGACCTTCATCTGCGGCAAACGCTGACGAAGTGCATCGACCATCCGCACCACCGATGGTGAGTGCGTAGGCGACATCAGCAAGGCGAACGAAGCACCCTGATTCGCTTCGGCTGACTTCACCAGAGAAGCGGAGAACCGATCAAAATCGGCCCAACTCGCCGGCTTGCCACGACCCTTCCCATCACGCAGCAGAATCGGACCGCCATCACCACGACTGCGATCCGGATCGTAAAGCCCAAGAATCGAAGCCTGGACATAAGCGTCTGTGCCGCCACGCCCGCCCGGAAAACCGGCGTTTCCTTCGATCTTAATGGGGCGACCGTCGACGTTCGTGACGATCAAATTATGAACCCGCCCTGCCAACTCGTAATTCGTCGACCGACCGTAGGTTTCACCAGGAATGCGGCCTTCGGGACGAATCACAAATGGGGCGATGATCTCAGTCGGATAACGGCAACCGGCCGCTCCGGCCAGCGACAGCGATGCGGCCATCAACTGCATCCAGCGACGTCGTGAAACGCCATCGGGATACTCCGATGCCGCAACGGGAAACTCGCGGTGCAGGTATCCGCGGACAAAATCATCGTCCTTCTGCAGTTCGTTCAAACTGCGCCAGTAACGATCGCGTGGCGCTTGCGACTTTTCGGATTCGGCGGTCGGGATCGAGGTCATTGCGATTTATTTAATGCGATTGAGATCGGAATTGTGGCAATTGGCAATCTTCGGCTGCCCGACGTCGCGGGCACGACAATCGGGAACTAGCGGTGACAGACGGCACAGTGATCTTGCGGCTTGATATTCTTCTGGTCGATCAATTTCTGGACTTCAGCTTCCGCGTCCACCCCCTCAGGCCAAGACCAATCAAGCTTGGTCACAAACTCCGACGGCCGAATGTGCGGTGTCGGGTTGCGATGGCAGTCGATGCACCACGCCATCGACAGTTGCTTGTCCTGGTGAACCACTTCCATTTGGTCGATCCGGCCGTGGCACGACACGCAACTGACGCCTGCGTGCACGTGGGCAGCGTGGTTGAAGTAGACGAATTCCGGCAGATTATGAATCCGCACCCAGGCGACGCTACGACCGCTTTCCCAACTCTCGTGAATGGGCGCAAGTTTCGCACTGCCTTGGTGCACCGCAGCTAATCCGGTTGTCCCGGCTTCGTTGGCGGGGCTGTGGCAGTTGATGCAGGTCGCAGTTGGCGGAATCGCGGCGTGTGCGGCATCAAACACCGTGTTGTGGCAATACCGACAATCCATCTTCAACTGGCCAGCGTGAATCGCGTGGCTGAAGGGAACCGGTTGCTCTGGCTTGTAACCCACGTTCAGTGTTTCGGGGTCAGTGATCAGACCACCCATCGCACCGGCGTAAACACCGCCACCAAGAGCGGCAACGCCGATCAGAAGGAGCGCACGGTTGATCCAACGGGGAAAAAGAAATCGTTCCATAACTCCGGATTTCCAAAGGCCCGGCGCCTGTTGACGCTGGGTCAGAAGGTCGCGAGTAAGATGCTTGTTCGAGTGCTCGGTGGGCGGTTCGATTAACCGCCGCCTCTTGCACGTGGCATAGTATCGTGATCAAGCCGCTTTGGTTACAAGGCCACAGATTCTAAAGCGACGATGTGTCACAGTAGCCTCCGCAGCCGTCATAGCAGCAAAATACGCGGTAAATGCTTGTACAAAGCTTACCGCCAAGGTACGCGTATTTAGACAGCGGCTAATCGTCGCACTCCGCTACGACCGGCCAAGAGAGAACGCCAAGCTTCCTCAATCGGCACATCTAGCCCACAAAGACTGGCAGAAGCGATCGGCGAGGCAAAAGGCGGCCTCGATACAGCGATGATCGCAGTATCGAATGCAGCCCAGACGCAGCGGCCTTCAAACGCTGAACCGCAACTGCAACCGTAGCCCACAGATGTAGAAACAGGGCTTGAAAGACCAAACCTGCCGCAAACAACAAGAACCGCCAGCGCTAATCAAAGTCGAAAAGCGATTGCAAGGCGGTTCAACATCTGGCGTAAAGCCGCACTTGAATCCGAAAAAAACTAGGCTCTGTTTGAAAAGGGATCTGACCCTCTCCGGCGCGGCCCGAAATACCGGGAAAATCGTCTCGCCTCCAAAGGGTCAGACCCCTTTTCGAAACAGAGCCTAGCCAAAAACAAACCCTACGGCTTGATCTCGGCGACCAATTTGCCGTCGTCAACGGTCCAGCTTCTCAGCACTCCGTCTTGACCGCCGGAGATCACCTTCTTGCCGTCGGGCGTGACCGCGACGCAGAACAGGAAATCGCCAGCGGCGGCGTAGGATCGGACCGCTTTTCCATCAGCCGAATTGTGCAGTCGCACGTTGCCGTCGGCAGCAGCGGACAACACCTGTGTCGTCGTGTTGACGAACCGAATCGCGGTCGCTTCCTTGGAAATCCCCGCGATCGTTCGCGTCTGAGTTCCCGCTTCGGTATCCCAAACCTTGATCGACTGGTCCGCACCGGCCGAAGCGAGCGTTACAGAATCGTCGTTCCAGGCCACTGCCATGACGTGATGCGTGTGACCTTCGAGTGATCGGACGACGCGGTTTTCGGCTAGGTCGATCAAGCGAATGATTTTGTCAGCAGCCGACGAGGCGATCATCCGGCCGTCCGGCGAAAAGCGAACGCTCAGGACGGTGTCGCTGTGCAAATCGCCGAAGTCGCGGACCAGACTGCCGTCAAGCGTCGAGAACAATTGCACTTGTCCCGAACGGCTGGCGGGGCCACTGCCGACGGCGAAGATCGTTCCGCTGGGATGAAAATCGATCGCCGTAACCCGATCGGAAATCGGCGAATCTTCGGGCGTGCCGATCGTTCGTTGAAGCTTCCAAGTCGGACGCAGGTCCCACGCGGTCGCGGGTGCCGTGGACGAGATCGATACGAGTGTCTGGTCGCTAGCGAACACCAACTGGCGAATCGACGGACCGACTTCGCGAGCCGACGGATCGTCCAGCACAATCGATGCCGCCACTTCGTCGCCAAAGTAGACTCGCAGCGATCCGTCGCGATGCAACGACGCGAGCTGTTTGCCGTCGGCCGAGAAGGCCATCGTGCTGACGATCGCGGCACTTTCTGGATAGTCGGCGACGAACCGCTGTTGGATTCGGGCCAGCGATTCGGAGTGCCGTTTTTCGTCCGCCGAAAGCGTGGCGTGAGCGGCGATTAATTGCTCGAGTCGGTTCTTGGCTTCGATGTTCGCGTCGAGCGATTGTTGCAGTTTCTTGACGTCCGCGTCGGCTTTGTCCTTCGCCTCCTTGGTCGTCGTCACGGCCTTTTTCATCGCCTCGAGTCCACCGTTGGTCTTGGTGATCTCTTCTTTCTTGGCGGCGATTTCAGCGGTGGCGGCGGCGATTTCGGCATCGATCGCCTTGATCATCGCGTCGAAATCGGGCGTCGGTTCTGGCTTT
>DIUH01000408.1:1508-3089 GCA_002428205.1 Planctomycetaceae bacterium UBA6163 | reverse complement strand
CAGTTCGTACAGGACAACACCGAGTGAATAGATGTCCGAGCGGCCATCGACACGGTGGCCTTCACCCCGCGCCTGTTCAGGACTCATGTAAGCCGGCGTACCGGCCAGCGTCGGCCCTTGCCCGTATTGTTCTTCGCGCAGTGCTAGGCCGAAGTCACACAGATAAGCCTGGCCTTGTTGATCTAGCAGCACGTTGGCGGGTTTGACGTCGCGGTGGACCAGTCCCTTGGTGTGCGCGTAGTGCAGTGCATCGGCCAATGTCGCTACCCACGTAACCGCTTGGCGAAAAAGTGGGCGTTCTTGCTTGATCCGATTATTGAGGTCGCTGCCTTCGACAAACCGTGAGACGACGTAGATTTGCCCTTCGTCATTCCGGCCCACGTCGTAGACTGGAACGATGTGCGTATGGTCTAGCGTGGCGACCGTGCGTGCTTCGCTGAGGTACGATTCGGCATCTTGTTGGTCGAGTCCTCGTTTGGCGACCTTGATCGCGACTTGCCGCTGCAGTTCATCATCGGTTGCCAGATAAACAACTCCGAAACCGCCTTTGCCTAGTTCACTCTCGACGCGATAGCGACCGAATTGCAAGGCGTTGGAATTGCCAGCAGGCACCGGCCGAGCCGTAGGAGCGAAAGACTGAGTCGGGGCTGCGGTTTTGGATGGATCGGTAAAGTCGGCAGTTTCGCTGGGGCCTGAGTCGGCAAACGAACGTGTATCGACCAACGACTGTTCGATGCCATCCGGAGTTTTTGCCGCTTCAGCCTCCAGCATTTCGAACGCTCGGCTGATCTGTTGATCGAAGCCGCTGAGCCGACTTTGGTACTCTTGGGAAGAGGCGTCTTCACCTGCAGACCGGCGAAAGCGGACGTCGACGGCCACCAGTCGCTGAACCAGCGGACCTTGCGATTCATCGCTGACTTGCGACACGAGCTCTTCGATGCGTGGCGGTGTCCCACGCTGCCAAAGCTCTGAGAACTTCTGCTCAAGACGTTGAATCGATTCCAAGGGATCGTAAGCAATGGTTGCATCGGGCTGGTTTGGATTGTCCATTGATTCTTAGTTCGCTGGGAGATCGATCTGGAAAAGCGGGCGGACCGCTGTGGCGGATCAAAAACCGATAAAACCGCCTCGCCTCCCAAGGGGCAGCCGCCTTCGTCCCGAGAGGCACTTATCGACTAAAGCGGAGTTGAGCAGAAACGTAGCTGAAAAGATAGAAATTAACTGCAGCTTCGTTACCGGTAGCTAAAAAAATCACCCGTTGTTTAAGCGGGGGATTTTCTTACGCGCAATCGCTTACGCCGGCTAGGCGTGAGCGGTCGTGTGTAATGCCGTGATCTAGGCTGCGGTCGCGGGGCGAGGTTGCCGTCGGGACGTTGCTGGGAATGGTCGAACGACTGATGCCTCCGCGACACACATGTCGCCGTATAGCGTAAGACCGGTGTGTCCATCGGCAGCTTGCCAATTGTGATCACACTCGATCGATCCTCGCGAAATCGGATCGCTGCCGAAATGGAGCGGCGATGCGTTTCCGAACCTTCTATCGGCTCCCATCTAACCGCTATTGATCCCGCACACAGGCCG
>DIUH01000408.1:0-1411 GCA_002428205.1 Planctomycetaceae bacterium UBA6163 | reverse complement strand
ATCAATGAAAATCGAAAAAAATGCGTCATGCGTGATATCACCGGACTGGGCGTTAAGCAGTTGTCGAATAGCAAAGTCACGGTATCGATCGAGCGACGCTGGGCTACGACAGCTTGCCGCAACCCATGTGTCGAGAGCGTCGGTCAGTTCGGCCATCGATGGAAGAATACCATTGCGAACTTTTGCCGGATCGGCGAATCCAGGCTCTGGCCGGGATCGGTATGCACGTCGTGTCAAAATGATCTCGCCCGAACGGGAAAAATCGTCGACGAAAACCAGCCCTGCAGCTTTTAGTATTTGAATTGCCTTGTTTCGCGTTGACTGTTCGATCGACAGAAACTTGTCTAATTCGTGCTTCGAGCATATGTCAGCGTTCGCCAGCCACAGCAAAATCTTCAACGCCGTCGGATTCGCTGGGAGGTGGTCTGGGGCGAGTCCGCAGTCGACTGCCTGTATGTGTAGTTGAGCGATGTCGCGTGCTCCGAACCGTTTTGGACGGCGAAATCCATTCAGTTGCGCACGTGTTTTTACCGCGGACATAGACCGGCTTAATTCGGCAGCGATGGTGAAAGTCGGCGCCCCGCCTTCGTAGAGATTCTTCAGTTCTTCTAAATCGCGTTTCGACCACAGCGGTTCGCGCATAATGCGTAACTCCTTCGATTCGTACAAAATCTATAACGGCGATAACAAATACCGTTGGAACAACTAAACCTACACGACGGAGATGAAATCGCCGAATCTGATGTATCGCGATGATTCTGTGATGTGTAACACGCTGCTTGAAATGACGTTTATAACGACGCGTACGCAGCCAGTACTGATTGTGCACGCATGGCCTCGGGGCCGGTTTCACTAACAACGATCATGGACAAAACGTCGTTAGCGAAACCAATATTCACCGATGTATTGGCCGGCCACGGATTCCCACGCCTGGCAGCTCTCAGACTGAAACCTGCCGGCCGTTGTGTGCGAATGCAATGTCCGCTCGGTTGGACGCTGTTAATGGGTTGGCTGCGTGTTTAAACCACAATTGGTGTTGCCATTATAGTAATGCTCGGATTGGCGTCGCTGGTAACGGCGATTGGGGTGATTTGTCAGATGATGACAAGCAAGCCAACGAGGATGCCCTGGCCGATGGAAGCCGCATCTTGAGTTCTTGCGTCCTGGAAGGCGAGGGCGATGATACCACTAAGTTATGGATCGTCACCGAAGCTGAAGACGATTCTGGCGACCGATTAGCGACAACTTTAATTTTAGCGGACGAATATTGAGAATCGACTGGCCCTTTCTCGACCCGGCTCTCGCAATGCAACTCAGAAAGCAGGAAGACCAAAGAGGGAACAACCATGACCGAATTTCGCAAAGAGCTTGAGCGCCTAGTCGAACTGAACCAAGCCGAGCAATGGGTTCC
>DIUH01000015.1:1884-2890 GCA_002428205.1 Planctomycetaceae bacterium UBA6163 | reverse complement strand
GCGTTGTGATCACGCTCAGTGCCGACCGTCTGGTACCGGCCGAAGATTTGGCGATGGAGTTTTTGGGTTTGGAAGGGCGTGAGGTCAGCGAACCGATCGCGATGCAAACTCGCACCGCGCTCGATTTCGCGCATTGGGCATTGATCAACCAGCCGAAACATGCGAAGTATGCACTCGACTTAGTCAAGCGGATGAAGTCGACCGCGCGAAAGGCTGCGTCGAAACCGGGCGCGGCGTGGGATCTTTATACTGCGATGGCCGATGATCTGAATAAGTCGGTGAAAGACTTTCTGCCACCGTTCTGGGAACAGGTGGCAAGAACGTTCAAGGAAATCGGCAACCAAACCTATGCGGGCCGTGGATTGAACAAGGCGCTCGAAGCCGAACGGGTGCATGCCTTGAAAGTCGACCGTGAACATCGACGCGATGCGGTGTTGGAGTTCGCACTCAGCGGTTGTCTCTCTGGCAAGGCGTTGTCCGATTATGCGAAAGATTTAGAACGTCAGTTTAGACCGACGGAAGCTTATGATACCTTTAAGGATTTAGTGATTCGGCGAACACTTGGCGGAATGCCGCCGGTGACCAATGTGGCGACGGACCTGAACCGCATGGCGAAGGCGGCGAAATTGGATCCGGTCGCTGAGTTGGAAACGGTTCTCGAAGCGATCATTACGTCACCGGCGATGGCGCGAGCGTCGATCCAATTCTGGAAGTCAGTAAAGCAGGCGGCGGCGCGAATCGTCAAACGTGACCGGGCATTCGCAGCGTGGTTGTTGGTTCATACCAATCCACAATCGAGCTATCGAACCGAAAGCCCAGTTTGGCAATGGCTGGACCTACTGGATGAATGGGGCGTATTACCCATGATCTCACAACCGCTGGACCAATGGCCCAAAGAGGTCGAGTTGCCCGGCGGAAGGTCGCACTGGATTGGTGCGATCGCATCAGTGGAAAGTTCGCCCAATAAGCGAGTCTTTGAACTGCTGGAATCGATGGTCGATGTATT
>DIUH01000015.1:0-1797 GCA_002428205.1 Planctomycetaceae bacterium UBA6163 | reverse complement strand
TGCCGCTGAACCGCGATTGATGGCTGCACTTGAAAACAAAATACCGACACTGGTCGCCTTCACGGGTGACGGTGCGGGTAATCAATCATCATGGTCACGCACGCTCCCCAAACGACGTTCGTTCGAGGAGGCGGCGGCGGGACATCCGCTACTGCGCGACGCTTGGTGGAACTATCTCGACAAACAGGTGAAAGCTTTCGAGACCGGCGGATTGATGGATATCGACGAGGCGAACAATCGCTTGTTGGAATGCATTCGACCGCGTGTCGTGGCGGAGTTTCCCGAACTGGGCAAGCGGCTTCAACAGATCGATTTCGCGGCGATTTTGCAACGATCTTTGAATGCGGGGGTGCTGGATGAATACGGCTGGCCGGCGCTCGATAAAGCGGCTGATGAAAAACCGTTGCCGAAAATCAGTCGCAGGCATGACACAACGATCTTCCCATCGTTTCCACGTTTGGCGTATTCGCAAGACGGATTAGTGCAGGTCATCGATCCTGACAAGATCTGCCCGACGCGTGAATTGAAGTTGGCCAAGACCGAGCAATTGGTTTCGTTGGTGCCGCTGGGGGACGACATCATGATCATGGTGCGAGATACGGCGGTTGGGTGGAATACGTTTGGCCGCTGGTACAGCGAACCCGACAAGTCGATTCAGCAAGACGATGGCTATTACTACGGATCGCTCGCGACGCAGATTGCACAGATTGGCGAAGATGAATTCTTTTGTGGTGCAAGGTCCGTTCGTCCAGGCGATGCGCAGTGGCCACGTGCGACTCAGCCATGGTTTTATGATGGCGATCGCTTCTGGCGGTTAAAAGAGAATGGCAGGCATTGGTCACATCACACCGACAATGCCGACTCGCGACCGGCATTGGCGGAGATCGATCCACGTACGGGAACAGAACTGCGCGACAGCGTTCCGCCATTTTTCGAAGAATCGCTTCCGTCCGGCGGAATCGTCGCCTATCAATTCAGTTACCTGATGCCACAGCCCAAACAGCAAGGCGACTCACCGCTGGGAAGCAAGAACGGGTTGATCGGTTGGCGTGCGGTCCGCCGGCGTGATGGCACGTTTGAATGTCAAGGAATCGATGGTCGGAAGTATGTTGTCACGCACCAGCAGACCAACGCACGTGGCTACACCGTCGCCGAAGCGATGATCGACAAGCCGGGCACGAAGAGCCACTGGGTTTTGATGAATGACGGTAAGTTAGTCGATACGGAAACGGGGATCGCATTCGGCGCTTATGGCAAGAATGATAAGTATGCCCATGGTCAGCCGACATCGCTACCATCCATCTTTTTCAACTTGATGCGACCACGTTGTTTGGAATCATCTAAAACGCTGCGCAAGTTGAAACACAAGCAGGCGAGCGAATTATTGGACGCTGGACATAAGAATCACGAGGCTTATAAGAAGAAAGAGGATCCTGCTAATCCCGATCCGGAACGCACGATTGCGGTAAGTGTCGTACAGCGGATTCTGCCCAAGGCACCGCCGCGATTGATCGCTGGTGTTGCTCGGTTGGCCCGTGTCGCTGCGGAAGAAATGGTGTCGCTGCAAAGTTTGCTCAAGCGAGTGTTGCCCGATCCCAATGCGCCACAAGTTGCGCCGCCAACATTCGATGCACTGCGGGCGGACAAAGGTTTTGAGTTTTTGGTGAAGCAAAAGACGGTATCGAGGTACTTTTATGGCAGCAGCGAGGACCATTCCTTGGCGGCAAGCGTCACGGTGGTCGGTAAGTTCCTCAGCGGCGACGATGGCCAGGAAATGCCGCCGTGTGACACCTATTG
>DIUH01000186.1 GCA_002428205.1 Planctomycetaceae bacterium UBA6163 | reverse complement strand
CAGCCGTGATCACCGAACAGGGAGGGCGCACCTGCCACGCGGCGATCGTTTCTCGTGAACTCGGAATCCCATGTGTCGTCGGCACCGGCAACGCGACCGAAGTCCTTCAAGATGGACAACCCGTGACAGTCTCTTGCGCCGAAGGTGACGAAGGGCGAGTCTACAGCGGCGTACTCGATTTTGATCGCCAGGAAGTCGACCCCGCGACGCTACCAAAATCGCCTGTCCCGCTGATGCTAAATCTTGCCAATCCCGAACGGGCATTTCACCTCGCCTTTCTGCCCGCGGCCGGTGTCGGGTTGATGCGAATCGAATTTCTGATCACCAACTGGGTCGGAANNCAAGATTTTTTCATCGACCGACTGGCCTTGGGTGTCGGCCAAATCGCCGCGGCATTTTATCCGCGCCCCGTGATAATGAGGTTCAGCGACTTTAAGACCAATGAATACGCGGGACTGCTCGGTGGCGAAGCTTTTGAACCGAAGGAATCGAACCCGATGATCGGATTCCGCGGGGCATCTCGATATTACGATCCAAGGTATCGCGAGGGATTTGCCCTGGAGTGTGCCGCTGTTCGGAAGGTGCGAAACGAGATGGGGCTGAATAACCTTAAAGTAATGATCCCATTCTGTCGCACCCTTCATGAAGGACAGGCGGTACTAGATGAAATGGCTCGAAACGGTTTAATACGCGGCGAAAATGATTTAGAGATTTGGGTAATGTGCGAGATCCCGAATAATGTGATTCTGGCCGACGGCTTCAGCGATCTGTTTGACGGATTTTCGATCGGATCCAATGACCTGACCCAATTGACGCTGGGTGTTGATCGCGATTCCGACCTTCTGTCGCACCTTTTCGACGAACGCGATCCGGGTGTCAAAGCGATGATCGAGATGGTTGTACAGCGCGCTCACGCCAAACAACGCAAGGTCGGCATTTGCGGCGAAGCGCCCAGTAATTATCCCGACTTTGCACAGTGGCTGGCATCCATTTCTATCGATTCGATGTCGCTTAACCCGGATTCACTGCCAGGCGTTGCCAAGCGACTGGCGAGCTTCTAGACATGTGGTTCACCCTATTAAACGCGTTGATCGCCATGGGCATGCTCACCGCAGTGATCGCAACCTTGATCGTGCTGGCCCAGTGGTGGCTGTACGTGGAAGACGATCCGCGAGTCGCCTACGTTGATCGCATGTTACCGCAGACGAACTGTGGCGGTTGCGGCTATCCGGGTTGCCGCGCATTTGCCGAAGCGCTGGTTGCGGGCAAGGCGACGCCGACGCGTTGCGGAGTCTGTTCGGCGGCAGATCACCAACGAATCGCCGACTACTTGGGCATCAATGCATCGCCCAGCATAAAGCGAGTTGCGCGTTTGGCCTGCGCTGGCGGCGATAACGTTTCCATCAGTCATGCCAGGTATGCAGGCCTTCCAACGTGTGCGAGTGCGGCGATCGTCGCTGGGGGCGGTAAAGGTTGCTTTTGGGGTTGCCTGGGGCTGGGTGATTGTCACCGAGTCTGCGGATTTAACGCGATTGCAATGGATTCGCATCGACTGCCAATCGTTGACGAACAACGCTGTACCGCGTGTGGAGATTGTGTGGCCGCGTGCCCCAAGGACCTGTTCTCGCTTCAAGATATCGAAAATCGACTTTGGGTAGCGTGCAAGTCCGAGGCGACCGGTGATGAAATCTTAGCGGACTGCCAGGTCGCCTGTACCGCGTGCGGACGCTGTGCGGCTGATTCTGGTGGCTTGATAAAAATGATTAACAATCTGCCCGTAATCGATTCAAGTCATAAACCTTTCAACCGTGACCCCATACTGCGATGCCCCACAGGAGCGATCGTTTGGATCGATGCCCAAACCGGCCCCACGAAAGGACCGGCGGCCACTAAAGTATTTCGCAAAACGCCGCTGCCCGACTCGGCAACTTAGTTCCCCAAAGGTCTAAAAGACGGTCGTTCACTATATTATGCAAAAATGTAAATCCAATCGATATGAATGCCTCCTTCGGGGTAAAGCCTAGTAAACGTTCCGCAAGAACGGGATAATAAGATTTGCCGACGGTTAGACGAAGGCAAATGCGACTTTCCAGCCGACGGTTCACCTGCGATTCACGCCTGCCGAACCGCGTTCCTCTGATATTAGGAAAATCGATGATAAAATCGTCATCGCATGCCTTTAAATACCCAGGCATTCGCGCTGCCGTGGATGGCAATACTGCGGTCGTCATGTGCGAGCGTGAATCGACCGATGCGGCAGGGGCTTACCCGATCACACCATCAACCCAGATGGGTGAGTATTGGGCCGAGGCAGCAGCGCAGGGGCACCTAAACATCTCAGGGCGTCCGCTGATCTTCATCGAGCCCGAGGGCGAACACGCCGCAGCGGCTGTGACCGCTGGCCTGTCGATGACCGGACTAAGAGCGGCCAACTTTTCGTCTGGGCAAGGGATCGCTTACATGCACGAATCGCTGTACGCCGCTGTCGGCAAGCGATTAACGTATGTCTTGAATATCGGCGCCCGGGCGATGACCAAGTCGACGCTCAATGTGCATGCCGGTCACGATGACTATCACTGCATCGACGACACTGGGTTCTTTCAAATGTTCGCCCAGGACGC
>DIUH01000159.1:4194-7784 GCA_002428205.1 Planctomycetaceae bacterium UBA6163 | reverse complement strand
CCAACCTCGGCTTCCTACCAGACGAACTGGCAGGGGAGCAATGCAGGTGTCTTAGCGACTTTAAACCAATTTGCTTTTGCAGACCTGCTTAACGACTGACGCTTCAGCGCACTACCGATCTGCTTGCATTTCTGTTTGTTTGAAAGCCCCCGGGTGGACTTCGTTGTGAAAATCTTTAAACCCCTTCGTCGCATTTTGATCGCGGTGTTGTCCATCTATGTGGGAATGGTTGTCATGATGATGTTTTTGGAAACGACAATGGTTTACCCGGTGCCGCCGTTGACGTCAGGCGACTGGAATCCCAAGGGTCTTGAATACGAAGACGTTGAATTTCATTCCGCTGATGGAACGCGGTTACACGGTTGGTTTTTGCCGCATCCCGATCCGCTGGCAACACTTTTGCTGTGTCATGGCAACGGCGAACACGTCGCTTTCTTAGCTGAAGAGATGGAATTTCTGAGTAAACGTTTGAAATTAAATGTGATGGTGTTCGATTATCGCGGATACGGGAAAAGCGAAGGTACGCCGTTTGAGAGCGGTGTACTGGCCGACGCGGAGGCGGCGCAGCGTTGGTTGGCGGAGCGGACCGGTCAATCACCTGATGATCTGGTCTTGTTGGGACGCTCGCTCGGCGGTGCCGTTTGCGTCCACCTTGCGGCCAAGCATGGTGCACGTGGATTGATTCTCGATCGCACGTTCAGTTCTTTGGTGGATGTCGCCGCTATCCACATGCGTTGGTTGCCAGTCCGATTGTTGATGCGAAATCGTTATCCGGCCAAAACTTGGATTCGTGAATACTCGGGCCCGCTACTGCAGATCCATGGTGCGGCAGACCAAATCGTGCCGATATCGCTCGGCCGAAGGTTGTTCGACTCGTCGCCATCCACCCAGAAGAAATGGATCAATTCGGAATCACTAGGCCACAACACGCCATGGCCTGATGAATATTATGACGAGGTCGAAGCGTTTATTCATTCGACGCGCTCGTTTTAGCGGGCCTCTCCGCGTCACGTGTGGCGCGACGTGTGGGGCTGGCCATTTGCCCGCACCGTCACCGCTTGCAGGTTACGCAAAATCATTCGCCGACAACAGCAACACGGTCTATGGGTTTACTGGCAGGCCCAAAGTTGATCGCAGCGCGATTGGAAAATCATGATCAGCGGAATCCACCGTCAAATCCGACCAAAGTCGAGGGCGGGCAAGTTTCGAATCGATAATCAGTGCTGATGCCTGATCACCCGATTGCGATTCCGAGTCTTTGGGCGGCTTGGTGGGGCGGGAAGGTCGATTCGAGTTCTTGGCGATTGTTCCGAAACCAGGATGCGACCAGATTGAGTGTGTGGCCATGTCGGCCGTGGCCACGATCGAAGGGATTGCGTGTCTGGGCGGACCAGTCTTCGATTCGCTCGCGCACCGCACCAAAGGTTTCGCCGCAAGCCGGTGCGGGGATCACATCAGCCACTTCGCCCGCACGAATCAAATACCACAGGTGGCAGTGGTCATAGCCCCGTACCGGATAAATGAACGAATAACCGCGACGCACTTCGGCCAAGTAGGTCAATTTCTTATATAAGTATTCCAGTGACTTGTAATCGACCAGTCTTTTTGCGGCCAATTCATACTGCATGTTCGCCGATGCGGTTTCCATCGAATCGCGCAGTGCAACGAGGGGTTCGTCATTAAACCCGTCCAGGAAACTTTCTGCCGCGTTGACTTGAACATCATATGCGGCACGACTGCACGCGGCGGCACACGGCCCCATGCAGGTGCCGGTCTCATAACGCAGGCATCCCGGCCGGCGCTCGACATCAAACAATGACAATTGATCGGTGAAGTAGAACGGGGTTCGTTGGCTGCAGTCACGCAGTTTGAAGAATTGGTTCAGCACGTCGACCGCCCGGTTCATTCGCGCCACGCCGTAAAATGGGCCTTCACAGGCGACCANNAGGTAAATCGGTCGTTGACGTTCGGGGATCCCTTGGACGTTCCACCGGGGACGAAACTTGCGGATCAAATGCTGTTCGCGCAGCAGTGCCGCAAACTCGCTCGGCTGCGTCTCCCACTGGACACCGCGAGCCGATTCGATGATCCGTCCCGATTTTTCGGGTCGGCTGGACGATTGAAAGTAGCTGAGCAGGCGATGGCGCAGCGATTTGCTTTTGCCGACATAAATCAGAGCCCCGCTGCGATCGAGGATCCCGTAAACGCCGGGGACGGGCGGACATCGTTCGGTGACTTCCCGTTTCAGTCCGGCCCGGGTTTTTTGGCCCACCAGCGTGATCGGGCGAGTTTCATGCGGCAATAGCGGGTTGGATCCGAACCCTTCGTGCCGCTGCAGTTCTACTGCCCAATTCGCATTGATCATTGTGCCCGTCCTTGTGCCGCGTTTGACCGCAAAGTCCAAATCCTAGGGTGATGGCCTGGTTTTTCGCCTTATCCACCTTATTCTTCCGCTCGTCGCGAAGCCGCAGTTTTTTGACGACCCGATCATTATGCCAATTTGCCGCAGTTAAACCAATCGCAGTATGATGGGGGGCTGGCGTTATGGATCGAGGATGATTCATCGCTGGTTATCAGGGCGATATGATCATGTCGCCATACGTTTCGCTCCTTTCGCTTTCCCGGTCGAGGCCAAGAATCTTGTTTTCAAAACGCATGCCCTTGGGAGCCGCCGCGAATTTCTGTCGTCGTTTTGGGACAGGCATGCGCGCCGGCGTCGACGTTTTGCGATTGTTAAACAACGAGGCGAAGCATGGTACGGCGAAGCAAAAGACGGTGATGGCCGACGTGCACCAAGCGATTCGTGACGGGGAAACGTTGCCCGACGCGATGAAGCAGCAGGACGGTTACTTTTCGCCGCTGATGATTGCCATGGCAAGTGCTGGCGAGACGACCGGCAAACTCGACCGCACAATGTTGACGTTGGCCGGTCACCTAGAAGAACGTCTGAAGATCCGTCGCGACTTCTTTCGCCAAATCAGTTGGCCATTGTTGCAGTTGTTCGCCGCAGTCAACATCTTGGCACTGTTGATTTACATCTTGGGCGTGTTGACGCCTGCGACCGGCGGAGAAATGTTCGACCCGACGGGTTTCGGGTTACGCGGCCCCGGTGGTGTGTTGAAGTTTTACAGTTACGTTTTGGCGGTCGGATTGTTGATCGTTGGTGGCATCGTCGCGTTCCAAAAGAACTTGGGCGGAGTTCATAACCTGATACCGCTGCTTTATCGCGTTCCAGTCGCGGGGCCGGCCCTTCAAACGATTACGCTGTCGCGATTCGTTTGGACCTTAGCTTTATCTTTGGACGCCGGGATCGACCCGATTCGTGCGATCCAACTAGCCCTCGATTCGACTGACAGCGATTTCTATCGATCGGCCAAAGATGACGTGGAAAAATCGATTCGCGATGGGAGGACGATGAGCGAAACGTTGCTGGCGACCGGAATCTTTCCAGATGAGTTTATCACAGCGATCGAAGTGGCCGAAATTTCGGGTACCGACGCCGAAGCGATGCAACACCTGGCGGCGGATTATGACGACCGAGCCCGGCGAGCGATGCAAACCTTAGCAACGGTTGCCAGCCGAACGATCGG
>DIUH01000159.1:0-4138 GCA_002428205.1 Planctomycetaceae bacterium UBA6163 | reverse complement strand
CCGTGATCGATGCCCAGCGCGGCCAGCATGGTCGCGTGAATGTCCGCCACCGATACCGCATCACTGACCCCATCGGCCGGTTTTTCCGGATTGAAATCGGCGTCTCCAGTGGTAGCGCCGTGCACGCCGCCACGGCGAATTCCGCAACCAGCCAACATGATTGAAAAACCATGCACCCAGTGATCGCGACCTTCGGCCGGATTGATCTTCGGAGTACGCCCGAACTCACCGGCGACCACGACCAATGTCGTATCCAACAAGTCTCTCGCTTTCAATTCGGCGATCAGCGCCGCAGCGGCCGGATCGAGTGTCGCACAGGCGCCGCTTTGCAGCGAATGGTTGTTGATATGTGAATCCCAACCGCCAAGCGTCACTTCCACACACCTCACGCCGACCTCGACCAATCTCGCTGCGGCTAAACAGCCACGGCCGAATGGTGAATCGCCAAAAGCCTCGCGAACCGATTTGGATTCTTTCGAAACATCGAACGCGTCAAGTTGTTCGCTGGTCATCATCGTCAGCGCCGCATTGGTCATTGCCGCATGCAATGTTTTTTGGCGATCAAGATCGACCAGTCGGCGACGGCTGAAGCGGGCTTCGGCGATTTCCAATAAGTCTTGAACGCGTCGGTCATAACGATCATCATCAACACGCCGCTGAACATCAGGAACCGGATTAGCGGGATCGTAAACCTTGAACGCGTCGAAGTGGGCGCCCAGATAACCGCCGCGCGCGGGATTGCCGCCCGGCAAGATTGAGACATGGCGAGGAATGTCTGCACCAAAATCGCTCTGGTGGCACAGGATCGATCCTATCGCCGGATGTATCAGGGTCGGATCGGGCCGGTAACCGGTCTTAATATTATAAATCGCCCTTTCGTGATCGCCTTCTTTTCCGATGATACTGCGTACCAACGATCCGTGGTGCATTTGCTGGGCCAGTTGGGGCAGGGTATCCGCGATCTCAATCCCTGCCGCCGAAGTTTGAATCTTTTTCACACTGCCGCCGATTCGCCCACCGGGGTGTGGGTCAAACGTTTCCAATTGGCTTGGACCGCCTTCTAGCCACAGCACAATCACGGATTTGGGTCGAGCCGGATCGGCGGTGGGCGAAGCGGCATCGGCGGCAAGCGTCTGTGCCAGCGAGCCCAAAAAGGGCAATCCCGCGGCAGTTTGCAACAACGATCGACGTGTCAGGTGGGCGCGTGTGCCGCAATGAAATGGCTGTGTCATCGATCGATGCTCCGGGGTCAGTGGTTCCACGAAAACTCGCTGCTGTTGGTCAAAACCCAAAACAAGTCTTCAAGTGCTTTTTGGCGTTGATCGGTCGCTTGAGGGTTGGTTAATCCGACAACTTGCTGTTGATCGCCTTGGGCGTTTCCGCCTTTCGGATTGCGACTATCCGAAGTGTTCATTTGCAATCGGTCAGTATAGATCGCCACTTCTTCTGCATCAGGGAAACGATTCAAAACGCAGAGATAAACGTTTTCGATCGCTTCCGCATCGGAGCGAGAAAACAGATTGATGTGCGAAGTCGAATTGAGCAGCGGGTTGGCGTCGCCCTGTTCGCGAACCAGTTCGCCGTTGAGCATCAGCAGTCGCTGGGTGATGGTGACCGATTCTTGTTCGAACTCATCTTCGCCGATGTCGCCATATCGTGTGACGAAATCGTTGATCCCGCCAAACTTTTGTAATTGAACGACAAGTGACGAATCGCGATCGACGGTTTTTACGCGAGCCGCTTGAATGACGCTGGCGGCGACTTGTTCGGGGCGAAGTCGCACCAGCGGAAAGACGCTCCAGTTGGCTTCGTGGGCCGGTGTGATTTCGAAATCGGCTTCGCTGGAAAGACGGAAGGCACGCGAACCCGAAATCACCCGAATCAAGTGACGCATATCATAACCGGAATCTACTATTTCCCTTGCCAGCACTTCTATGGCCGGGTGTGGCGGTTGATCCAATCGCAGATCGTCGACCGCGTCGGTCAACGCCCGTCCGAACATCAATGCCCAAACCCGATTGGCGATGGCGTAGGCGAACTGGTTGTTTTCAGGGTGAGTTAACCAAATGGCAAGTCGTTGGCGAGCGTCGCCTTCGGTTGGCAAAAGGTGTTTTTTGAAGGGTACCGATGGTTGGACAACAACGCCTTCATCCGCATTCAAGTACTGGTAGATATAAGGATGATCTTCTTCACGAATGCCTTGCAGCCCATTGAACCTTGCTGGTGAATAGAATGCGGCCAGCGAATGAAAGTCTTGCTGGGTACCTTCGCGCAATTCACCGTTATCACCAAGCGATGCGTTACCAAGAAAGTCGTCATGGCATTGCAAGCAGTCGATTCGCAAGCCTAAGAAGACTCGCGATGTCCGTGCGGCCAAGCGAACCGGATCGGGTTGGCCTTGTTCGTCGCTGTCCATCGTTACGGTCAAAAAATTCACCTCCGGGCGATCGGTCGGCAGCCCACGACCGGTGACCATTTGACGAACCAGTTCGTCGATACGTCGGTTTGCGGCAATTTGGTCGCTCAGCCACAGGCGAAATCGTCGACGACGATAGGCGATGAATGGGCCTTCGTTCGCGCCGACTACCGCGCGGGTCCAACGCTCGCCCCAGTAATCGTGGTGCCGCGGATCTCGCAGCAGACGTTCCAGTTGGTATGCGATCCGCTGTTGGGCGGGCAACGCTTGCAGGGCGCGGATCTCTTCCAGTGGTAAACCAGACCCGACTAGCGCGAGCGAGAGGCGACGCGAAACGGTCATCCAATCGGCTTCCGAGGCGACTTCAACCCCTGATTCTTTCCAAACCGCTGTCATTGCGGCATCAAGTTTGCCAATCGCGCGCTCAACCGATGCATCGTCTAATCGGCGAATTGACGTACCGGGTACGGTTTGGGGGGCTGCGACTGGCGGCACCGTGACGGTAACGATTGACATTTCCCCAGGGTTAACTGCTGGCAGGTCTGCGTTTCCAGACTCCTTTGCCGACCTTCCCCAAGGGCCGCTATCAATCCCGCGAACACGCTCATCCAAACCGGTCGCGAGATAACCTGCAACGCCGAATGCAACAGCGGTAAGCAGGGTGATTCGCTTCAGAAATTGGCCAATCGCTCGAATCATGGTGATGTATCTGGGATATTGAGGAAATCAGTCTGTTGTTTCATTCGCTCGAATCGGTGATATCTTGGCACCGGAGCGATTACAATTTTGCAGAAAAGATCAGGGTTACCTGTTCTCACGATGCAGGACTCACGTACCTTTTATCTGATTTCTTTCGTTACAAAAAAGTTTCTTGGCAACTTCGTTTTTTGACCAACCACCCAGCCCACTTGGGCGAAGCCTGGCCGACAGAGCCACCAAAAATGAAATCTCTTGAATCTAAACCCCGGCGTCGAATAACCGTTCCGCTATTCGCGATGACGGTCTGGGCCGACAGGTGGTTAATCCGGTATTTGCCTATTTGCATGCTGCTGTGCGTAGCCGCGCCACAGTCGGCAAATTCTCAGGGTACATCTCTACAGTACGAAAGAGCGGCCAATCTGGGCGCGCTTTTACGCGGCGGAGTCAAAAATGACACGATAGAGCTAATTTGGTTTGGCGATCAAGATCGTTACGCACACTTCCAAGTCGAGTCGCAAGCGGACGCTGTGGAGGGGGGGAGTGCGAGCGGTTTGAGTCGCCAGACGATGGTGGTCGATACAACGACGGGCGAAATCCTGTCGGCTGAGAAGTGCGAAGCCTATATCAACGAGTTCGGCAGCGCTGCCGACCAGTCCGGCGTCGGATTGAAAGCGATGACGCGAATCCAGCCATCGGTCGCGACCGGCGGATCGACCGAAATCCTGTTCGAGAATCGCTTGAACAATGCGGTCAAACTGTATTGGAACGACACGTCGGGCCAATTGACCCAATATGCCACCATCGATGCTGGCGGGGCCCATCGCCAGCACACCTATGGCGGTCACGTCTGGGTCTTGAGCGGGGAAAACGATCGGCCGCTGGGCGCGGTTCGCGCTCGCAACAGTTCATCGCGGTTTGTGCTGGACGAAACCACGCAACCACCCACCACCGCGCGGCCCCGCGCAAATCGGCGCAGCCGCGACCGATCCGCCGAAGGGACTACGTCGCCCGACGGTTCATACC
>DIUH01000272.1:80200-80673 GCA_002428205.1 Planctomycetaceae bacterium UBA6163 | reverse complement strand
AGTTATGTTTAACCGATGCAATAACGATGGCTAACGCGGATCGGTTCATTCGTAAAATTATCATGCGAATCGCTAACCGCGACTCCCTCACCCCCAGCCCCTCTCCCTCGAACACGGGCTCGCTTGAGCTCGCCAGTATTCGAGGGAGAGGGGAGCCGGAATCAAGTCCGGGCCTCCTAGCCGAAAGGGGGAACCATGACTGCGTGATTAAATCACTCGCTCCATCCGTGCGCGTCTTGAACCGAAAGCATCGCGGCAAGGATGCTGTTCCATGTTTCGCTCTTGTGCATCACCGAGTTCGGGAACATGCAACCGTCCCAACAGATGTGCCGAATGGTTTTCAATACGTCGCCGTGTTCGTCACGCAACCAGAAACCGGCATCGGTCGCAATGTCCAGCTTCCCGCCGGGCGCGTCGGGCAAGCAGTGACGACCTGTCTTGTCGTGCGAGCCAGTGCCGTGAACCGTGCCGTC
>DIUH01000272.1:59989-80121 GCA_002428205.1 Planctomycetaceae bacterium UBA6163 | reverse complement strand
TTCGGGGTGACCAACTCGCTCCAGCAGATCAACCATGTGTTTCCACGAGTGCATGCCGCCCCAGCAAATTTCGCCTTCGGCCGCCAACCGCTCGTCGTACTCTTCGGCAATGTCGCAGGCGGCTTTAAATGTATCCGCAATCTTTGACTGGTTGCCTTCAGGGTCTTTCACCCAGTCGGCTGGCCCGGTCGCGCTGTCGATCCGAATCACGCCATAAGGCCGAACGCCCAACTGGCGCAGTTTCTTGCCGATCTCGCAACCCTTGCGAACCTGAGTCAGAAACGCTTCGACCTCCTCCGGCCCACCGGCCGCTGAGCCGCCACCGGTCGGCGGCCAAACCGGTGCGACGACGCTGCCAATCACCAAACCGCGACTGCGAACGCGATCGGCCAAGTTTTCCAGTTCGGCGTCCGTTGCATCGATCGAGACGTGCGGATCGAACAAGAACAGGTCGACGCCGTCAAACTTTCGCCCATCGACTTCGGCCGCAGCGGTCAGGTCGAGCATGGTGTCGAGGTCGATCGGCGGATCGTTATCCTCGCCGCCTTTACCGACGACTCCTGGCCAAGCGGCGTTATGAAGTTTTGGAAAGTTATTGGGATGCGATTGGGAGCTCATGAGAATGCCTAGGGGAATAAGAGGTGTGAATCAGCAGCAACCGATCAGCTGCCGGCCTTTGGCAAATTGCCGTGAGTGTCTGGGCCGAAGTATCGGAGTCCGACCAGCGGTTCGGTGCCCGTGTTTTCAATCTCCACGCCAGTCGTCGCGGCCTTATGACTGATGAACACTTCGTCGGTCGTGTTTTGTCCAAAGCGAATCATCGCTGGAGTTTGCAGGTCGAGCGAACCGATCCGACCGCGGCCTTGCACCGTGATCCACGAACTGGCACCAGGATCCTTCAACACACATTTGGCGCCCGGCTGGATCGTCAATTCCTTAGCGCTAAACAATTGCTGGCCATCGACGGTACCATAAACGATCCACAAATCCTCATAACCATCGCCGCTCTTTGCATCGTCGCGAATCGGTTCTAAGTAATTCGAGTTCTTGAAGTGAGTATCGACGTTCTTATCCCAATCGAGTTGGCCGACGATGAAGTCCAAGTCTTGATGTTTCTCTTCTGGCATATCCTTGACCAGCAACGACCAAGGGACATAACGCCCTTCGACGATCGACTGGTACATGCCGAAAACGTCGCTGCCCCACTGTGGCTCATAAGTACACAACGACCCTGGAGCGTGCAGGACACCCGGCGGAATCAACCAACCGGTGCCTCGCTTGAGCCGATAAGCGCGGCTGAGGTCGAGGATTCCGTTGTCGCCTTCGTTCCAATTTTCCAAACAACGGCGAACATCTTCAGGCTTCGTGCCCGGTTCGAGCCCCATGAACGTATAAGCAAAGTTGTTGTCGACGTTGTTTAATTGTGGCGGGAAATAATAACTTTCCGGCTTCCCTTCTTGGCCCACCAGCGCCGCGTCTTCGAAGCTTTGGTGCATGTGGTGCGGAATCGGTCCCATGTTGTCAAAGAACTTGGAATAGACCGGCCAGCGGTTGTACTTGTCGAAAATCGGTTTGCCGACGATGTCGCTGCCGCGTTCGGCGACGGCATCCTTCAGCAAAAACTTCTTCCCTTCGAACAGACAGAAGCTGAGCCCTTCGTGCCACACTCGGCCTTCGTTCGCCGCTTCGGTGGTGCTGCCGAACCAACGCTCGTCGATCCCGCCCCGGTTGGCACCGAATCGGTAATAATCGCTCGGGTGCAACTTGATTCGGCGTCCGGGGTGCAAGAACGATCGCGGCACCCAGGTCGGCGTCAATCGCAGCAGACCATCGCCGGCGTTCATCGCCGAATCGAGAATCGATGCGACGCTGTCGCCTTTGATCAAACCTTCATCGAGCCGAACACTGGTCATCAAACAAACTCCGGAAACATGGTCATTTGGGTGGCCGTCGGGGTAACGGCGACCTTGGTTAGTGGCGACCGATGTTTTATTGTCTCCGATGAAGGGTTACAAGAATGCCATCGTCGAATATTCTGCCGTTTGTGGGGCAATGGCTGCTCCCGAACCACTCAATACCGAACCAACGATTATGACCGCTCCGACCCCATCACCGCTGCGTCGCCTGTACGACCGATCCGTCGTTTCCGTCCGCTGGATGCCCGATTCGCCGGTCGCTGGAGAGTATCCGACGGCGCTGGGGACGATCTTTGTTCATCATGGCCAGATGCTGTCGGGCAAATCGGCTGGCGTTGAAGTATGCGTGATCGATACTGGCACCGCCCAAGTGGTTGTATTACCCAGTCGCGGAATGGCGGTGTGGCAAATCCGCACAGGCGACATCGATTTCGGGTGGCGGTCGCCGGTCGATGGACCGGTAAACCCTGCCTTGGTGCCGATTCACGATCCTGATGGGCTGGGGTGGCTGGAGGGTTTTGACGAATTGGTTGTGCGGTGCGGACTAGAAAGCAACGGTGCGCCTGAGAAAGATGAAGCGGGGGTTTTGCGATATCCGCTGCATGGTCGCATCGGCAATCTTCCCGCGACGTCGCTGGCGGTTGAAGTGAACGTCGCGACGGGGCAATTGGCGCTGGTGGGCGATTGCGTTGAATCGAAGCTGTTTTTCAAGCGATTGCGGCTGCGGTCGCGAATCGCCGTGACAGCTAAATCGGCCGAAGTGCACCTGTTGGACGAAGTCACCAATGAACTGTCGTCGCCCGCCACGGCACAGATGCTGTACCACATCAATCTGGGGGCACCGATTTTGAGTGAAGGGGCCACTGTGATCGCTCCCGTCGCTCGACTGGCTCCGAAAAATGAATTGTCCGCTGGCGAGATTGGCCAGTGGAACCGAATGCCTGGGCCGCAATCGGGTTACGCCGAGCGAGTCTACTTCGCACAGCTTTCCGCCGACGACGATGGCAGCACAGCCGCTATGCTGCGGTCGGCCAGCGGAGCGACGGGGTTGGGGGTTTCGTTCGATGTTTCGACTCTGCCGTATTTTATCCTGTGGAAGAACACCGCAGCGGAAGCGGACGGATACGTCGTGGGGATGGAACCGGCGACAAATTTTCCGAACGCGCGAACAAACGAAACGGCCCAGCAGCGCGTCGTGCGGTTGCAGCCTGGGCAAGGCGTAACGTTTCGGGTGACGCTGCATCCGCTGGTCAGCCCGTCGGAAGTGGCCGATTTTCAAACGCGGATCGATCGACTGGCGGCAAGGGTTGAGCCAACCGTGTTGACTGCGGCCGATCCGAACTGGTCGGTGTGAAAATGAATTGGGATCGATTTCTGGCAACTTGGCAACGACAAACGGACTGCGAACGCCTAGAATTCATGAGGCCATTTTTTTCCCTAAGAGACCTGACATGAAGTTCCGTTTCCCGATCCTGATCATCGACGAAGATTTCCGCAGCGAAAACACGTCTGGACTCGGTATCCGAGCCCTCGCCCAAGCCATCGAAGGCGAGGGGGCAGAGGTTGTTGGTGCGACCAGTTACGGCGACTTGTCGCAATTTGCCCAACAGCAAAGTCGTGCGTCGGCATTCATTTTGTCGATTGACGACGAAGAATTCGTTTCCGGCGATGAAGACTCGCCCGCGATTGCCAAACTGCGCGACTTTATCCAAGAAATTCGCTTCCGAAATGCGGAAATACCGATCTTTTTGTATGGCGAAACGCGTACCAGCAGCCACATTCCCAACGATATTCTGCGGGAATTGCACGGCTTTATCCACATGTTCGAAGACACGCCGGAGTTCGTTGCTCGGCACATTTTGCGTGAAGCGCGAGCCTACACGGAAAGCCTCGCCCCGCCATTTTTCCGCGCTCTTGTGCACTATGCCAGCGACGGGTCGTATTCCTGGCACTGCCCGGGCCATTCAGGCGGTGTCGCGTTTTTGAAGAGTCCGGTCGGACAAATGTTCCATCAATTTTTTGGCGAGAACATGTTGCGAGCCGACGTTTGTAACGCGGTCGAAGAATTGGGACAATTACTTGACCATACCGGCCCTGTGGCGGCATCGGAACGCAACGCGGCGAGGATTTTTCATGCCGACCATTGCTTCTTTGTCACCAATGGCACATCGACGTCCAACAAAATGGTCTGGCACTCGACCGTCGCATCGGGCGACATCGTGGTCGTTGACCGCAACTGCCACAAATCGATTCTGCACTCGATCATCATGACCGGTGCGGTGCCGGTGTTCTTGACTCCGACACGAAACAACCTCGGCTTAATCGGTCCGATACCGTTGGCCGAGTTCAGTCCCGAGAATATTCAAAAGAAGATCGACGCCAACCCGTTTGCTCGGCAAGCTCAAGCGGCGCATCCGGATCGCAAGCCACGAATCTTGACGATCACGCAAAGCACTTATGACGGAATTATCTATAACGTTGAAACCATCAAACAGATGCTGGACGGTTATATCGATACCTTGCATTTTGATGAAGCTTGGTTGCCGCATGCGACTTTCCACGACTTTTATCAGAACATGCACGCGATCGGCCGCGATCGTCCACCGTGCAGCGAATCGATGGTCTTCGCGACCCACTCCACGCACAAGTTGCTCGCTGGTATTTCGCAAGCTTCGCAAATCTTGGTGCAAGAATCCGGATCACAGAAACTCGATCGGCACATCTTTAATGAAGCATACTTGATGCATTCATCCACATCACCTCAATACGCGATCATCGCATCTTGCGACGTCGCGGCGGCGATGATGGAACCGCCCGGCGGAACGGCGCTGGTCGAAGAATCGATCACCGAAGCGCTCAATTTCCGTCGTGCGATGCGAAAGGTCGATGCGGAGTGGGGCAGCGATTGGTGGTTCCAAGTTTGGGGCCCTGACGAGATCGTCGATACGGGCAGCGGCAGTCGCGAAGATTGGATGTTGCGAGCGGACGACAATTGGCACGGGTTCGGAAACATCGCACCGGATTTCAATATGCTCGACCCGATCAAGGCGACCGTGGTGACGCCGGGTTTGAATGTCGAAGGGCAATTCGCCGATTCGGGTATTCCCGCATCGATCGTCACGCGGTATTTGGTCGAACATGGCGTCATTGTTGAAAAGACCGGACTTTATTCGTTCTTTATTATGTTCACGATCGGTATCACCAAGGGCCGCTGGAATACGCTGCTGAGCGCGCTGCAGCAGTTTAAGGATGATTATGATAAAAACCAACCGATGTGGCGGATCTTGCCTGAGTTTTGCCAGCAGTATCCGACCTATGAGAAAATCGGCCTACGTGATCTTTGTCAGTTGATTCACGATACTTATAAGAAACATGATATCGCGCGGGTCACGACCGAGATGTATTTATCGCCAATGCAACCGGCGATGAAGCCTTCAGATGCATACGCGATGATGTCGCACCGCGAGATCGATCGGGTGGAAATTGATGATTTAGCAGGACGCGCAACGGCGGTGCTGCTGACACCGTATCCGCCCGGGATACCGTTGTTAATTCCTGGCGAACGGTTCAACCGGCTGATTGTCGAATACCTACAATTTGCTCGGATGTTCAATGCCCGCTTCCCAGGCTTTGACACCGACATACACGGATTGGTCGAAGAAACGGTTGATGGAGTTAGGCGATACTTTGTCGATTGTGTTCGCGGGACTGATGATGCCGAAGCGATTTCCGCGGCGGCGGCGATGGAACCGAGAAATTCGGATGGGTTGCCGACGGATGAATTGGCGGAGTCGTCGGTTTAGGGGATGTTTACGGCACACGGAGTGTGGGTGTGNNTGGGTTCCAACTGGGATAAAACAAGTTGTCTTCCGGCAATCGATTCAGTTCGCCAGTCGGTGCGTCGTTTCAGTCGTCACTGAGCCGATCGGGGCCAGGCCATCGTCCCGATAGGTTGGAGATCGCAAAGAATTGGCTGCCCCGTTACACCGGTATGCCGATTGGTGAGTTTGGCGACTATATCTTGCTGACCAATTTTCGAACTTATCTGCAGGCCTTTGCAGACCAGTTCCGTTGCAAGATTAGCGGTGAGCATACGCCGATGCAGGCCGCGACGAACAGTGACGGTTTGACAATGATCAACTTCGGGATCGGTTCAGCCAACGTGGCGACGATCATGGATTTATTGATCGCCCGGATGCCCAGGGGGGTGCTGTTCTTGGGGAAGTGCGGGGGCCTGAAGCAATCAAGTGAGATTGGTCGATTCATATTGCCGATCGCGGCGATTCGTGGTGAAGGGACCAGCAACGATTACTTTCCGCCAGAAGTCCCCGCACTGCCGTCCTTCAAACTCCATAAGTTTGTTTCTGATCGAATACAGGAACATGGGCTCGATTATCGCACGGGTGTGGTTTACACAACCAATCGACGATTGTGGGAGCATGATGAGCAGTTTTTGGAACACCTCAACCGTGTCACTTGCATCGCGATCGACATGGAAACGGCGACATTCTTCATCGTTGGACACTACAACCAGATTGCTCGTGGGGCGTTATTGTTGGTTTCTGACGTGCCGGTCTTGCCTGAGGGGATTAAGACCGAGGCGAGCGATGAGTATGTGACGCGCGAGTTCGCGAACTTGCATTTGCAGATCGGCATCGAAGCGATGACAAAGATCGGTGCTGAAGGCGAAACGATCAAGCATTTTCGTTATTAAGCAGGTTTGCACAAAGAAGTCGGTATAAGACTGGTGGCGGCACCCTCCCACGTCGCGATGAAGCGTCGGTCTTTAAGGGCCAGCGAGGTCCCGCTCTGGCCCTTAAAGCCCGGTTCTCCCAAGGGAGAGTGCGCTGCACGTTATGCCGATTTACTTGTTCAGACCTGCTTAGATGCCACGATTTTGATCTGTTTGAATTGCGATGATTGACGCATGTCCATTTAATAAAGTGCAAGAAATAAGTAAAATTTGCATGACTCTCGTACGCAAAAACGGTTAAATGGAGTGGCACCGTTCGCCGATTATTAAGTTAAATCAGGTGATCGTTGATTGACAGCTTGTTCGATCGCATTGTTTGATGAACAGACAACGATTGAACGCTTCTGGCTCTAAATCAGGAGTTACCGAAAGATGAGTGCGGATTGGTTTTTTTTGAAGCGTCGATGGTTTGGTGGAACGAAGAAAGTCGGACCGCTGGACGAACATGACCTGTTGGTGCGGATTGACACGGGTGAAATCACGCCAAACACATTGTTGATGAGCGCAAAGACCCGAAATCGTTGGGTAAAGATGGAGCAGGTCGGGCCAGCGATGAAACAATATCGCAAAGGGCATCCGAGTGCCGAGGCTTCCTAGTGCTCGTGCTAAGCGTCAGCGTCAGCGGTGCTCGTGCTAACTGCCGCTAGCACGAGTAAGAGCAACACTTCATTGGTTACGAGTACGATTGACCACCGAAAAGTGTAACTTCAGAACGCGCAAGCGAGGGAATTCCCCGTCATTCTGTCCCTTGCTCACGCTGCGGGTTGTGATTTCTTGGTCTTCCCAATCAAGGTTGTCTCTAAGTTGCGGCACTAGTCCGCTTCGGTTGAGGCGTATCGAGTGATATCCAACACCACTCCATAAATCTCTACGACTTGCCCTTGAGGGCCGAGCATTGGTTGTCCGCGGGCGATAACGGTGTTCCAACCACCATCGGGTCGTGCGTGTCGCAGGCGTAATTCATATGCGGTGCGATAAAGAATTGTGTTTTCGATCGCCGCATTCAACTTGCCACGATCATCGGGATGAACCGTTTGCAAATAACCTTGCAAGTCGGGCGCGCCGTGGTCGATCGGAAGTCCGGCGATTTTGACAGTTTCGTCGCTCCAACGGACTTTTCCGCTGGCAACGTTTAACTCCCATGTACCGAGTTGCGCTAATCGTTGCATATCACGCAATCGCTGGCGGCTGCGGTCTAGTTCCTGTCTGGCTTGAATCCTTAAACTGATGTCGCGCATCGTTGTAAGGATAAATGATTCGCCATTCATTTCGACACGACTGGCACACAACGATACATCTAGGCGGTGGCCTTGGCGATGAAATAGGGGAGTTTCGAAATCGGCGACATAGCCGCTATCAGACAAAACTTCCACAAACTTCGTCCGNNAGACCGGCGTCGGGCGATTGGGTGAACAGGCGGGAGAACTTTGATTCGCGGATCGCTTGTTCGCGTCGCGAATCGCGTTTCATTTTTACTCGTGCCGCGAGTTCCGAATCGCCTTGGCCGGCCCGGTGCAGTAGTTCCAAGGCGAGATCGAAATCACCCGCCGCAGCGGCTGAGCGGGCGTGTTCGGTTTGCAGGTCGACCAGGGTTTCTGCCGCTTGGCGATTGCCGGGCCAAACGTCAAGTGCTTCGCGAATCAAGGCTTCGGCGACACCGTAATCCTGGTGCGTCGCCGCTGGTCCAACTTTCTTCATCACCTTTTCAGCTCGCCGCAACAGATCGACACTTCGTTCGTGTTCTTTCTCGCGGGCCAACGCGGCGGCAAACTGTGCGACATCGAGAAAACGATCGTCGGGTTCAGTTGCCATTGCCTTCATCGCGACGTCAATCCAGCCGCTGCGGATCGAAGTCGGGCGGATTTCGTTAGCTGCGGCGCGGCGAATGCATTCCAGCAAGTTGTCTCCATAATGCGGCGGATGGCCGGTCAGGATGCGATACAGCAACGCACCGAGCAGGTAGATATCGGTCTGTTTGGATTGCCGCGACGCGTCGCCGGCGGCTAATTCCGGTGCCATGTAGGCGGGCGTACCGCCAATTGCATGAGCCCGGCGAAGGCTGGTATCGACCATCGCACCGGTCGTTGAGACCGAATCGGTCGACTTGAAAGGGTTAGTGGGCGATGCCGATTCGTTGGTGGCCTCGATATCGTTGTTGGAAACACCGCGAGACTGCGAGGTCAGGGAAAGGGCCAGCCCCCAGTCGGCCAGCAACACTTCGCCGAACCGCCCTAGCATGACGTTTTCGGGTTTAATGTCGCGATGGATCAACTCGCGGGAGTGCGCATAGCGGATCGCATCGCAAAGCCGCAGCAGCGTTTGCAGGTTTTCCTCGAACGTCATGTCGTCGATACTGCGGTCCCACGACGTGCCGTCGATTCGCTTCATGGAATAAAACAGCTCGCTCGATGATCCGGTGGCTAATTCGTGCAGGGCGATCACGTTTGGGTGATCAAGGCTGCCGATTGTTCGCGCTTCGACCAAAAATCGCTGCCTGGCGATCGGGTCGCACGCCAATTCGTCCCGCAATACCTTCACCGCCACTTCGCGGTCGATCGCTCGCTGGTGAGCTTGGTAGACGATCCCAGTGCCGCCGCTGCCCAGCTTTCCGACCAACCGGTATTCGGTATCCGGCAGTGGCCGTTTGCCTGGACTGACGATCGATCGCGACGGCACAAAGCCTTCGTCGACACACTGGCCCGGCCTCGAGTGGAGGTCGGATTGGGTCGAATCGGCGGTTGGGTTGGTTGTGGCGTTGGCTCGGACCGGCGAGTAAGGCGTTGTGCGTCCGTCGCGCCACTGCGGATGATCGATTCGCTGGAGCCCGTTGCTATCGATTTCCAGCGTCACGGTCAGCGAAATGGAAGCGGACGCGGCGGCCCGCTGCATCAGTTCCGGATCGGCAAGTATCGTTTCCAACAGGCTGTAGGTCGATTTGGGCGGAGCGTTCATGGAGCCATTCTAGCGATCCGCCGAGCCAGGTTGGCAGAGGGCGACGATTTGACCTGCGGCCCCAGCGGAAGCGTTCGAAATGCGGAAAGGACAGCTCAGAGGCGATTATGTCAAATTGGGCAACTGCCCGTGCGCTCGCAGGTATTGAGACGGCGGTTCGACCGCAACAGCAATTCCGTGATTTGGGTTTGTCTTAAAGGCGTATTGATTCACGCTATCCATGCTTTAATGTGAACGAAGTGCTAGCAACAGCTGGCCAGCCGTCGGATGGCAATTGACAACCCTAGGGTGCTGAGATCACCGTGTTGTTATTGGAACAGTTGTCGGCATGTTGCCGAATCTGTTCCTGGTCCGTCTGGTATCAATTGTGAGGATACCGTAGATGTAAATCTGGTCCAAAGTTGGCTGGCCCCCCGAGGTCCGGCTTGCATGGGGCGGATTTGCGAAAAGGGCCGAAATCGCAGGTAAAACCCACGGGTTCTATGTCCACAACCGCACTCCAGAAGATTCGCGACGCAGCGCCGGCAATTTTGCCGAGCCTGTTGATGTGCGATTTTGGCGACCTGCGTGGCGAGGTCGAAAAACTTTCCGAAGCGGGTGCACGGGTNNCTGCATTTGGACGTCATGGACGGACATTTTGTCCCGAATTTGACGTACGGAATGCCGATTGTCGCTGGCTTGCGTCGTCACACCGACATGCCGCTAGATGTCCATTTGATGATCAGCGATCCATTGGCCTACGCGGGTCAGTTTGTCGATGCAGGGGCGGATCTCGTTACGTTTCACGTCGAAGCGGTAGAAGATCCGATCGAAGTCGCAGGTAAGATTCGCGATCTTGGGGTAGCGGTTGGCATTGCGCTTAACCCTGAAACCTCGGTAGAGTCCGTGATGGCCGCTGCGGCGGTTTGTGACATGGTTTTGGTGATGAGCGTCAAGGCGGGCTTCGGTGGTCAAGCGTTTAATCCGATTGCTTTGCAGAAACTGCAAAAGTTGCGAGAAAGTTTTCCAGATCTGTTGCTGCAGATCGACGGTGGTATTCACGGACAGACAATCGGCCAGGCGCACCGTGCCGGTTGTGATCTTTTTGTCGTTGGCTCAGCCATTTTTGGCCAGAGCGACTATGGACGGGCGATCAACGAACTGAGAGAAAATCTTGTTATTTAATTTGTTCTTTCCGAGTGCAATGATCGGATTTGGCAGCCATATGTCGCGTTTAGTCTTGGTACGTCCTGGGGCAACCGATTTCGACGACCAGGGTCGGATGAAAGGCTGTCTGAATATGCCGCTCAGCGAATGTGGCCGTGAACAGGTCGAACGGATCGCTGCTGAACTGGCCGATTTGGAAATTGACGAGATTGTCTCGGCACCATGTGAATCGGCGATCGAAACAGCAACGCGATTGTCGAAAGGCCGTTTGGTCATGGGGCGATCGGTTAAGGTCCGAATCGTTGAATGCTTCAGAAACGTTGACCACGGATTGTGGCACGGCAAGCTGATTGAAGAAGTTCGGCGAACTCAACCGAAGGTTTACAAACAAGGCCAAGAGTCGCCGCTGAATCTCTGCCCACCCGGCGGTGAAACGATCCAGCAAGCGAAAGATCGAGTTGTCAAAGCGATCAAAAAGGTAACCAAGCGTTCCAGTGGTGGCACGATCGCATTGGTGATCCCCGATCCGCTTGCCAGTATCGTCCATAGCGTTCTCGAAGGCGAGGATATTCGCGATCTATGGAAATCTGAAACCGACGCGGCCCAGTGGGAATTGATCGAAGCGGCCGTCTGATTTTTTCAGCCCTGGCGAGCACTCCAAAGCACGAGTGTTGCCTCTGTGGCCAGACGGTTACGTTTGGTTCGCAGCGATCCGAAAGCACTTGCGCGACGTTTATCAAATGCAGCCCGCTGAATATTGANNGACAGGTACACTCGCGACAGTTGCATTGCGTCAGGTTAGCGTAACGTCCGTTTGACCAAACCTTTGCTGTCTCGGTGCGACTTGGCCCTGTCAGTGCGGTATGTGGGCATATCCTTTTCCTGCTTAGCAATGCGCGGGAAATAAGTGTCCGGTACCTTTTGTGCGAAGCACCCGAAGGGCGAGTTCCTCGCAAAAGGTACCGGACACTTATTTCCCGCACGATCCTTACGCTGGCAGATTCGATTACGACGGCAGTTGATGTCGTTCTTGCGGTTCAGCGGTGGTATTGGCCGTACGAGCCTTCATATCTGTAGTTCCGAACCGAGCGAAAGGGAATTGGTTGTTCAATCGCGGCGAGCGACCAAGCCGCCTATGTACCCGCCGATGATGGATGAGGCAAGAAAAAACAATAAGGTTGCTGGGACTAACAGCGATCGAGAAAGTAATCGTTCGTCTATCGCAGCCAAGACGAATACCACTGCAGCACACAGCAAGCCAAATGGCACGATGGCGACTAGCGACCAATAGATTGCCGACAATATGCCGACCGCTAGCGACGCTTTGGTTCGCGCGATGTGGAACGCAACCAATGGTCCGACGGTAAGCGGAAAGAGGATTGCGACCAGCAGCGAATCGAAGCGTGATAGAGCGAGTGAGACCGCACACAGGAACGTGAGCGTTAGAAGCGACGTGATTGTGAATTGCGTTCGGTTCAAATCGAGGGAAATCGCTGTGGCGAGTGCGTCGGAACAAATCGTCTGTTCGGAAATGATCGGCTCAGTTCGGCAATTGTAAATTATTTATAAGTTCGCTGTGTGCCGTCGCGGCAACGGCTGGAAAGGTGACTTTCTGTTGTCCGGTCAGTAGGTTAAAGGCAACCCATCGGTACCCTCTTCTTTCCGACAGTATCACTCTTTCAAAGCGAGGCAAGCCAAGCTTAACGTTATCCGAATGTTTCGAACCGGTACTTAGGATTGCCCAAATAGACGATGCACATGCTGATTCAATTAGTCGACCGCCAAGGCGGAACGGATGAAAGTGTCAAACGATTTTAATTCGTCTTCAGACATATCAAAGACAGATCGCTTCAAGGGGTCGCAGGGGTATATGGAGAGTTCGGAGTTTGCCAGATCAGCAAAATCGCTTGCGGATGAGATCTCGAAGAATACAAGTGCACGCGCTGTGAAATCGCGTGAGTAGTTCTCGGTTCCCGTTAAAATGTCGATTTGTTTCTGGCTGCGCCAGTGTTCCAATATCGAACCGGCAAGTTCGTGCCTCAGAAACCGCGAGCATTCCCGATCGTCTGCGATGGCCGGATGGAGTTCTAGTAGTTGCAGATTTGCGTTGCCGTAATGAATTTTGTGGAGCGTATCTCGCGACCTGGCGATCGAAGCACGTAAATCACTGATTTCCCGCTGATGACGGACGCTGTTTGTAATCAATCCCAGTGCAAGTGCGACCACCAGAATTGCCAGCAAGCAATGCGATAGATTGAATTGCATTTGGATTCGGCTGCTGATAGGGGCGCGATACTGTAAACAGTGGATATTGCTTTGAGATCAAGACTTCGTTTGAAACGGAGCCTGGTTTTAAGATTGACTTTCGAATGATCGTACCAGCATTCTAACCTCATTCGAGTGCTTGGAAATACTGATTTGGAACCGAGCCTCCACTCCGCTTGGCCTTGCGTCAAAATCCGCCGAGCAAAGGCTCGATCGCTCGGTTTTTTTGATGTCGATGTTGTGGTTTTGATTTCCGTCGCGATCCAGCGCACCAACCGATGACAAAGCGTGGTAGCGAGGCCCGGCTTTGTTCGGCCTGTAGGTTCTTTTTGCTGTTACGGATTTTGGCGAGCTGAATGATCGTTCGTTTTGACTAGGTGACGGTTATGACCTACGGTTTGCAAGGTCAGGCCTGTGGGGGCGGCGTTTAATTAACGACGGGACGGTGGTCTTACCTGGCGTTGGCATCGTTGGGTGAGGATTGTCCAGATCGTAACCATTTTAACGGTCGTCCATTAAGATTGCTGTCCAGTTTTTGAGCGTTGTTGTAAGCCGTGACATTTCTTTTTCTCGTTTTCTCGCTCGCGATCGCTGTTTGGGGATTGTTCCTCCTTCCCAAAATGCGTTTGGTCATGCTTTGCGCGCTGGTGGTTGTGCTCGGAACATTCTTTGGCCCCGATTTTTTTGCGATCCAGGGACCCTTGCAACTGAGCGTCGATCGGATGCTGTTTTTTGGGGTGATTGCACTCGGGACATCTCTGGTTTTACGGGGCGAACTGAAACTGCCCAAGCTAACGACGCCTGATTACCTAGTTGGCGCGCTGACTGTCTGGTATCTGATTCGCGCTGTTACCGGAGGTGAGCCTCCGGCGGGATCGAGTCCGATCGGAACTTGGGTCTTTTACCTATTCTTACCTGCGGTCTGCTACGCGCTGGTTCGCGTATCGAATCCCACTGTGGCAGACATCCAGGCCGTTATCTCGGTGATGATTGCGGTCGGTGTCTACATCGCGATAATCGGCTTCTTTGAAGCCCGTGGGTGGTATGGGTTTGTTTTCCCGCGATACATCGGCGACCCGAAGGTTTGGGAGTTTTTTGGACGAGCCCGAGGGCCGTTGATGAACCCGTCCGCAAACGGAATCGTCTTAACCATCGCCCTAAGCTTTACGATTTTGCGAGGCTACTACGGCAGTCGTGCACAAGCGACGATTTACGGATTGTTGGCAGCGATCATTTTGGTGGGAATCTATTCGACACTCACGCGTGGTGTTTGGATCGGCGCGGTTTTGGCGATCGTGGCGATGTATTGGAAAACCACGCCACGATGGGTCAAGGTGCTTGGCGTTACGACAGTCGTTGTTTTCGGTTCAATGGCGGCAATGGGCCTGAAGGATCAACTGTTGAACATGAAGCGGGACAAAAACTTGAGCGCTGAAGATTCGGCGAAGTCGATTGAGTTGCGTCCGTTGTTAGCGATCATTGCTTATGAAATGTTTAAGGACGCTCCTTTCATTGGGCACGGATTTAACACATACCTTAAAGCTTCGAATGACTATGTTCAGCAACCCGGATACGATATGCCGCTGGAACAAACGATCGGCTACATGCAGCACAACATCTTTCTGTCGTCTTTGGTCGATACAGGGATTATCGGATTGACAATCTATGCATGGCTGCTGGTCCGATTAACGCGATCGGCGTGGCGTTTGGGGAATCACGATCGGATCGACCCGATTTATCGAATGGTTGGGTTGGGAATGGTTGGATCAATGGCCGGGTATTTCCTTGGGGGAATGTTCCAGGACGTGGTGCTGATGCCGATGATCCAGTTGTACATGCTGTTTTTAAGCGGCATATTGATCAGTGTTTATCAGCGCACGTTTGAGATTGCCATTGATGACGTATCGCTGAGAGCCCCCTATATCCGAAACCAAGACCCGACGGCACCGCCGCTGGGGCGTCGATCTACCGATCCGCCGTGCTCTGCAGGAAAGCCAGTTGGCGATGGAGCATTTCGACCCGCGACATGACCGCGCCGGCGCGTTTACCGGCCGCGAGCGGTGCTTCGAAAATCGCGGACAGTTCCATTGGTCTTCCCGCCAGAAAATCAAGCCGCATGCTGCTGTCGTAGGGTGCCATGTGGCGAGTATGGTCGAGCGTTGCTTCGATCGAATCGGTTGGCAATTGGCGTCCGAATGCTGCGGCGGCGTCCTTAACTTCCCGCATGATCGCCTCGGCGATCGCATAGGAATATTCGTTTTCGATTAAGTCTTTTGTCGATGCGTTAAGCGCGACGGAAAGTCCATTGAAGGGGATGTTCCACATCAACTTTCTCCATCGTGCCATCCAAAGATCCCCGGTAGCGTTTGCGTCGATGCCAGCGCTGCGTAGATCGTCTGTGATTTCTTGTAAGCGAGGCGTGACTCCTGCAGGCGGCAGTGACGAATCGGTGAACTCCCCCATGACGATGCGTCCATAGTCGATATGGCGGATGTGCCCCGGCGCCAACTTGTTGCAACATAAGAAACAGCAACCACCAAGAACTCGATCCGGACCGACCACAGCGACACTGTCGATTTCACTGTGCAAACCGTTTTGCAGGCACAGCACAACGCCGTCGCCGGATGTCGCGCCCGCAAGGAGTTTGGGCAGCAGATGATTTTGCGTCGTCTTGATTCCAACAATCGTTACGTCGCAAGGCGGGATCGAGGCAGGGTCGGCATGTAGGTTTAATTTACTTCCGGGAATATGGAAATTGCCTAAGACGCTTTCCACTTTCCATCCGTCGCGTCGGATTTGTTCGATTCCGCTGTTGATCAGGAAGTGAACTTCGGCACCGTGATTGGCGAGCATACCGCCATAAAGTCCGCCGAGCGCGCCTGACCCGACGATCGCGTAACGCAAATGTGGCTTGTTTCGAGGTGCTTCGGACATAGTCAGATCGCAATCCTTTGTGCTTGGGCTAACTGGGCTAGGTTGTCGATGGGTTGGATGACCCGTTAAACGGCGTGGAAATGCTTATTCTGCGCTATCGCTTTGGTCCGGTGGCAGGTGCATGGCAACATTTTCGCCTGCGGTGGTTTGGGCTCGTTGGCGGCCATGGAGTGCCGCTTTTGAGTGGAATTACCTAGATACTCTGCTCGCACTTCATCCGTCGCCTCGCCGGGAAGAAAATGGTTGCCGATGGAGGGTGAAATCCAAGTTTGGCAAAACGACAACTTCATTTTACCGAAGTAAGTGTTCCAATTTTTTAGTATGATTGGCGACTGGTTCTTATGTTCTGATTCGACCCTTGTGATGGTCGGTCAAACGCGCGGAAAGGCTTGCCGAAGCAGTTCTAGGCTTTTGGGAATCGCCGTTTTGTAGTCTTCCATTCCTTCGAATTCCAAAGAGACGAAGCCTCGATAGTTATGCTTTTGCAAAATCTGGCCGATTCTTTGGTAATCTAAATCCAGTGAGTACCATTGCCCACCACCGTAGTAAGTTTTGGCTTGTACCAAGATGGTGCGAGGCGCGATTTGTTCGAGTCGTTCGTAGGGTTCTTCAAGAAAATTGCCAGTGTCGGCAGTAATTTGCAGCCAAGGTGAATCGACAGCGTCGACGATCCGCAGAATGCCTTCGGGCGTCAGGCCCAGTCCCCAGTGGTTTTCCAAGCCGAGAACGATGCCACACTTCTCAGCGACTGAGACACATTGCTGCAACGCGTCGATTACCCACGGGAAGCCGTCTTCGTCTGTGTATCCTTCCAGCGGCGGTTCGATTCCGCGATTGGCCATCAATGCATCAAAGTCTTTAGATGTACCCCAACGGCCAGTGTTGACTCGCATTGTCGGAATGCCAAGCGTGTACGCGAGTTCGATCTGGCCGATTGTGCGATCGATGTTTTGCTTGCGGATTTCGCGATCGGGAGTCAAGAAACCCTGATGCGTCGACATGCCAATCAACGGCAAGCCGAGTGCTAGGGCGCGGCGTTTATAAGACATCAGCTTTGAATGGCTGAGCAGTTCGTTTTGTTCCAACTGATACAGCAACAGTTCGACGCCGTCGAACCCCATTTCGTCGGCTATGTCCAGGCAACGATCAAAGTCGCGAAACTCGTCGTTGCGGAAACGCCATAATGAGTATGTCGAAAGGATAATGGGACTAGTTTTTCGCGGCCCATCGACTGCCGCTGTCGAGCGCGGAAGTTGGGTCGGATCGGCACCGACGGCTTGGGCCAGCGGAATCAGTGGCAAAGTGGACGCGAGCCCCAAAAAACCGCGGCGTGATTTCAACATCGTCGTTGTCCTAGAAAACGTTTGGTAGCAAGTAATCGCTGATTGTGACACGATCTTACTCGGATTCCAACTCGGCGAAACGGCGAAGTCCAAAGCTGGAGAAGTCTCAGCGCAGCGGCCTTGGCTTTATGGCCGATGGATTGGCACTACGTGCTTCTATTGTCGTTCAGCCGATCGATAGCCAAGCGGCGATTGAGAATAATGGATAGGCTCTGAGATCATCGACTGTGAGCCGAAGCAAAGCAGGGCGCACGGCCTTGGCCGCGGAATCGAGGACAAGCGGGACGCAGATGCCAACGCAAAGACGAGACTCAAAGGCGAATGCGCCTGATGATAGAGTCTCGCATCAACATGCAATCGAACCTCTTGCGATGGGCTTGAAGGGGAAACTGCCCACGTCAGCCGATTCGGCTGGCTACTTGATTTCGGCAAAGCGAATATTCTTGAACTCAACCCACATCGGTTTGCCGGCATGCAGTTGCAACCCGAGGTTTCCGGTCAAAAGTGCCAATTGGGGATCGTTATCGGTAAAGTCGAGGATCAGTTGGCCATTCAGATAGTGTTGGATTCGGTTCCCCTTGGCGATGATTGCGACCTCGTTCCAATCGTCTAATTTGAAGAGGTTTTGGTAGGCCGCTTCGTCGATCAACGTGGCCAAAACCTGCTTTCCGGTTTTGGGTTCCCATGTTGCCTTTTCACCGACCAAGCAGATTCTTTTTCGCGTCCCACGTTCGTCGTAGATGAAACCGCTGATATTGGGAAATTTTTTCTCGTTGCGAACTTCGTGCTGGTATCCCTTCAGCACCCAATCATTTTTGACTCCTTCGGTAACGCGTGATGAACGATATTGAATGCCGGAGTTGTTGGTCGCGTTGCAACGGAACGACAATCGCAAATCAAAGTCGCCGGTCTTGCCTTCGGTCCAGATCAGAAACGTGTTTCCTGCGGCGACCGCATCAGGCGTCGTTTCGCCACGGATGACTCCGTCTTGCGCGCTCCAGAGCCGCTTGTCGCCGTCCCACCCGCTTAGGTCCTTGCCATTAAAAATCGACTTCATGCCAGCTGGTTCGGCGGGCACGTTTGTGGATTCGTTTTCGGCCACACAGGGTGCGCAAATGGTGATCAGGAAGCACAACGAAAGTAAGGTTCGCATGGTCATGTTGGGGAGGCACAAGAGGGAGGAGGTTGGACATTCGTATCTGCAGCCGATTGTAGACCGATTCGCGGTTCATACAACCGCTACGATAGCCGATGCCACTTCAAAGGAAACGCAACTTGAGTTTAGGATCGTGCGGGAAATAAGTGTCCGGTNNCACTTATTTCCCGCTCATTGCTTACTGATTGACGGCAAAGGGCAGTGGTTCGATCTCCGCCAGTGGGCTGTCGTCGCGTGCGAAGAACATCAGATGTTGCCACGGCAGGTCGTTATACTCGCGAACGAGCTTGAAACCGTTCGTTTGGTATTCCTTCATGATTTGCGATTTCGACATTTTGTGCAGCGGCTTGATCGGCACCATCGGGTCTTCTTCGCGGTATTCCAACAGAGCGACAACACCGGTGGGGCTGAGCGAATTGCGGATCGCCCAAAGCATCGATTCAGGGTGTGAGAACTCGTGATAGACGTCAACCATCAGCAACAGATCAATGGCAACGTCCTTAGGCAGTTTAGGATCGTCAACGTCGCCCAGGATCGGCTTGACGTTCGCTAGTCGGGCGCGGCCGGTGCGAGCCTTCAATTGTTGCAGCATCTCGACTTGGATATCGACCGCGTAGACGGTTCCATCCTTGCCAATCGTCCGTGCGATCGGCAAAGTCCAATAACCATTGCCGCATCCAAGGTCGCAAACTTTCATCCCTTCGCGCAATTGCAGTTGGTCGAACGCTCGGGTCGCGTTTTCTTCTAACTCACGTTCGGGGCGAACCAGCCAAGACGCACCAAGATGGCTCATCGGTGCCGCCAGGATTCGCCCCATGTACGCCTCCCGAGCCTCTTCCACGGGCTTGGGACGATCGGGCTTGGGACGATCGGCCTTTGTTGTCGCGGCGGCGACTTCGGTCGGGTCTGCAACCGCTTGAGCGTATACAACCGATGGAAAAAGGTTGATTGCGATCAAGGAAAATAGGATTTGTGTAACCGTTATTGATTTTAGAAGGTTTCGCATCGGCGGGATCTTTTAATGAAGGATGGCGACGATGCCAGAGAAAGATTGCGTGGGGTGAGGATCTGCAATGCGAAGGGTAGAGGTTATATGAGCGTGTGGTCTAACTGGTGCTTTCGCTGGTCATCAGATCGAACTGTGGTTCGAAAGCGGTGTCGAACGAATAGACTTCGTCAAAATCTTCGCGCTTGTCTGATTCGCTTTTCCGCATCTGTTCGATCGAAATCAAGTTATAGACGATTTCGCCAAAATCACTTGTTGATCGAACGCCCCAGCTGGCCAAGACCATGGCGGTCAAATATCCGTATTGCTGCAAGCCGTATTGCCGACAGGCTTCGCAGAGTTGTTGGCCGGTGATGTGATGTCCCGTGTAACCGCCACGATCATCAGCGGGTGATTGAGGTTCCGACGGTTTGGCCGGCTGAGGCGTGGCGGCGAGCATTTGTTCGTGTGCATAAGCGAGTGCCTCGCGGACAAACTGGTATGCTTCGAACTTGAATCGCGGATCGCTTTGCAACAGGTTGTACATCGCTTGGAAAGCTGAATTCATGGTGATCAAAACTCCCTGGTACGTTCTCTGTCGGGTTTAATCATAGCAAGCTTTGGCGAAAAAGGGTGACGCCCGCTGTTAACTTCGCTGGCCGAGAACGTCAATCGTCGGGAA
>DIUH01000272.1:59336-59881 GCA_002428205.1 Planctomycetaceae bacterium UBA6163 | reverse complement strand
TTCGATGGGTCGAGCGTCGCTTTCTGCAGCTTGGCCATTCGCATCGAGACGGGCGGCATCTTATTGAGGTGTGTGTTGCAGCAGACCGGTTTTCCGCAATCACCATAATCGGCCAGCAGTTTCGCTTCGTCCCGAACGCCAATCTGGCGCATTTCGATTCGAGTCTGCAGTTCAGCCGCCAATTGTCGAACCAGTTGACGAAAATCGACTCGTTTATCGGCCAGAAAGAAGAACACAATGCGTTCGCCGCCCAACAGTCGTTCGACGTCGACGATCTGCATCACCAAGCCAAGTTCTTTGACCAAACGGGCACACAATACGGCATCAGCGGCGGTCCGAGATTGTTGATCCTGCCAAACGGTTTCGTCTTCAGGCGTCATTGGACGAACGATACGGCCGCCGAGCGTTTCTTCGATTTGGTCGATCGCCGCCGGAGTCGCTTCGCACAGGACAACACCAAACTCGGTGCCGCGGTCGGTGCGAGTGACAATCCGATCGCCATAATCATAGCGGCGATTTCCGGACATCACCGACAGCGTCCGCAT
>DIUH01000272.1:24040-59217 GCA_002428205.1 Planctomycetaceae bacterium UBA6163 | reverse complement strand
TCTTTCAGTGGCGCGTGGGCCGTGATCACTGTCATCATTCCCCGATTTTCGGTTTTGGCAATGATCGCCCTTCGTTGCTGTAAATCACCAACGATTTCGCCCATGTAATCGTCCGGTGTGGTGACTTCGACACGCATGACGGGCTCTAAAAGTGCGGGCTTGGACTTTTCCAGCCCTTTATCAAACGCATCACCCGCAGCGATGCGAAACGCGATCTCGTCGCTCGATTCCTCTTGGGCCTCGCCGTCCAGCATTTCGATTTTCAGCCCCGCGAGCGGGAATCCTGCCAGGACGCCACCACCCTCGGCACGCTGGCGCAATTCTTCCACAGCCGCCTGACGCATCGATTGCGGCAACGTCGATTCTGGGGAAAGACGATCAAAGACTTGCACAGCGGCCGACGGATCGTCCAGCGGTGAGACACGAATCTTGACGCGGGCAAACATCTGTTGGCCGCCCATTTGGCGATTGCATTGGCCGATGATCTCGGACGATTCGAGGATCGTTTCGCGGTAATTCACTCGCGGCTTATAGAACTTAACCTTCAGCCCAAAATCGCGGGTCAATCGGTGCTGAATCACTTCCAAATGAAGCTCACCCATCCCGCTGATCAACGTCTGGCCCAGTTCCTCGTTCTCGACCGCGCGGAACGTCGGATCCTGGCGTTTGATCATCTCCAGCGTCTCGTTCAACTTCTTGCGATCACCAGTGCTCTCGGGTTCGATCGCCATCGATAACACCGTCTCGGCGAACTTAATGCTGGGCAATTCAATCGCGTCACGTGTATCGCACAGCGTATCGCCCGTGATTGCCAATCGCGGGCCGATGACACAGCAGATATCGCCGGCTCGAACGGTTTCGATTTGGCCGTCGCGTTCTTTCTTGCTGGCGTGGATCTGCCAAAGCTGGGCGACGTTTTCTTTGGAATCACGGTTGGGGCACGATACCCGTGAGTTCTGTGTAATCGTGCCGCTGTAGACCCGGATCCAATAGTTGTCACCCGTCTTGGCAGGCAGGATCTTAAAAACCAGCGCGCAAAACGGTTCTTTGTCGGTCGGTTGACGGGACAATTCTTTATCGCGGCTTTTAGGGTCACAACCGATCACCGCAGGGCGATCGATGGGACTGGGCAAGTATTCGACGACACCGGTCAGCAGCGGCTGAACACCCATGCCGTGTAATGCTGAACCGCAAAACACCGGTTGGATTTCGCGGCTGAGCGTTCCCTTGCGAAGCGCCGCGACGATCAATTCACGCGGCACCGGTTGTTCGTCCATCGCCAACGCCATCGCCTCTTCGCTCAATTCGTAAACAGCCTCCATCATCGGTTCCCGCCACAGCAGCGCGTCGTCCATGAACTCATCGGGAATGTCGGTGACGATGACGTTCTTGCCGTCTGATTGCGGGTCAAACTCGATCCACTTCATGTCGACCAAATCGATTACACCACGAAACGGATTGCTGGTGTGTGATGGGCCGGAGCCGCCAGGTAATTGAACCGCGACAGGACGACCGCCCAAGCGTGGTGCGATGTCGTTAAAGACCGCCTCAAAATTAGCCCCTTCGCGGTCCATCTTGTTGATGAAGACAATCCGCGGCACCTCGTATCGATCTGCTTGTCGCCATACCGTCTCGCTCTGCGCCTCGACGCCCTCGCGTGCTGAGAAGACGACGACAGCCCCGTCGAGCACTCGTAAGCAGCGTTCGACTTCGGCGGTGAAGTCGACGTGGCCGGGCGTGTCGAGCAAGTTGATGTCGTGATCGCGCCAACGAAACTTCACACACGCCGAAAAGATCGTAATCCCACGCTCTTGTTCCTCGGGATCATCGTCGGTGTCGGTCGTGCCATGATCGACTCGGCCGACGCGATGTTTCGCACCGCTGACATACAACATCCGTTCGGTGACCGTAGTCTTGCCAGCATCGATGTGCGCGATGATGCCGATGTTACGAATACTCGATATGCCAGTGGCCATGACTTCGTGGGGCGTTGGATTTGGTGGGGCGGTGATTGCCAGAACACGTTACACAAATAAAAAACCGCGACCAGAGGTTATCCGATCGCGGCATTCGTTTGTCGTTTCGAGGAGTCACTACCAAGCGAAGTGAGCAAACGCCTTGTTCGCGTCAGCCATACGGTGGGTGTTTTCACGCTTGGTGTAGGCGACGCCTTCTTTCTTGTAGGCGGCGACCAATTCGTCAGCCAACTTCAAGTGCATCGGGCGGCCCTTCTTGTCACGAACTGCGGCCAACAGCCAGCGAATCGCAAGCGATTGTTGACGGGCCCGGTTCACTTGCATTGGAACCTGGTAACTCGCACCACCGACTCGCTTGCTGCGAACTTCGATGTAAGGCTTGACGTTTTCGACCGCAGCCTCGAACACCTGAATCGGCTCAGAATCCGGAATCCGCTTACCGATTTCCTCTAACGCGTCGTAGAAAACGATCTGTGCGGTTGTCTTTTTGCCATCATACATGAGGCAATTGATGAACTTGCCCGCCAGGCGCGAATTGTGTCGCGGGTCCGGCTTGAGCATCGTGCGGCTGGCGGTGATCTTACCCATCAGAAACTAAAAAATATGCGAGAAAATGAGCGAAAACGGGAAACGTTGCAGCAATACTTCGAATGGCCGCAAATGTATTTGTTGGACGGCAAACGATTTGAACGGGAATACCCGTCGATCGTTTACGACTTCTTCGCGCCGTAGCGGCTACGAGCCTGTTTGCGGTTCGCCACTGCCAACGCGTCGCGTGAACCGCGGACAACTTGGTAGCGAACACCCGGCAAGTCGCGAACACGACCACCGCGGATCAAAACGATCGAGTGTTCTTGCAAGTTGTGGCCTTCGCCTGGGATGTAAACGGTGACTTCTTTACCGTTGCTCAAGCGAACACGGGTGATTTTGCGAAGCGCCGAGTTCGGCTTCTTCGGAGTCATCGTTCGAACCTGCAAGCAAACGCCCTGTTTCTGAGGGCACTTCTCCAAAACGGGAGACTTGCTGAATGTCCGCTTCTTTCTGCGGGGCTTACGAACCAGTTGGTTAATTGTGGGCATCAGGCGTCAATTGTCGTGTTTACAGCGTCATCCGGATCGCTGGGAAGTCTCGCGAAAATCCGAGACGGTCGCCACCGGCGTAAAGGAAGTTGCAAGTATCTGGATGGGGGAAATCTTGTCAAGGGCTTCATCGACAAGGTGTCAGTAAAATTTGCTAGCGTCTCGTTCCGGAACTGATTACTGTCGAGGGCCGAGAATCTCGTGCTGTGAATCTAAGGATCGAATCGCTGGGCCGGAATATTCAGTTTTGCCCGCATAATTTGCGAAATTGATCGCATTACGGGCAATGCGGATGATTCCTAGGCCCAGCGTTTCAGGGCCAATCCGCAGCGGGCAACGCCGCCGAAAAAAATTGATCCCAGATCGGTCCTCTGTTAGCGGGACGTAGCGGATTTACAATCCACTTCGTTGTTTAGGCCAACTCTTCGGCGTCCCAGCCGGCGTTGATAGCGACCAGCGCACGGTCAATCGCTTCGATCGTCGCTTTGTCAATCGGAGTGCGTCGGATTATGGTTTCTATCCGCTGCAGCGCTTTCCAATCCTCGGGCCTGAGAAGTCCCAGCAAGCGATCGCGAAGTTCCGCAACATCAAGCTTGCCGTCAACAACCAATCCCGGAACGTCCAGCTCTCGCAGGCGTTGTGGGATCAGAGGCGAAAGATTATCGCGCAACGACTGACGAAAGCGTCGCCATTCGTTGGCCCTGCCGTCCGCTGCATCTTCTGGAAAACTGTTGGTCGTGCCATCGGCCGCTTCAAACGGCGTAAATGGGCTGACAGTGTCGTCCAGGTCGTTGCCCTCGGCTGAGTCGTTCGATTGTGAATCAGGATTCGAATAACTTTCCGGTTCGCCGGTCGGACGTAGATTGTTCTGAACGTTCAGGTAATTTAAGACCAACAGGGCGTCCAGAGGCGTGATCAAGCCATCGCCGTTAACATCCCAGAATCGTCCCGGCGGAGGAAACTGGTCAATTGGCCCGCCACCGCCGTTTTGCGAAATCGCGTTGAGAATCAACAAAGCGTCCAACGGGGTAACTTCGTCGTCGGAGTTGACGTCAAACGCGTTTTCCGGATTGTGGAAAGGATTAACGTTCTCCAGCACTTCGATCAGGAACGTTTCGGACTTACTTGCGAACTCCAAAGCGGCATCGTGAGCGGTGATCACCACCTGGGCCTCTTGTTGGTCCGCCCGAACCAGGAACACGCCTTCGCGAAGTTTCAGCGTTCCGTCGACGATTTCGAAACGCGAATCATCAACTGAAAGGATTTGACGCTGGTCCGCCGCGTGGCCATCGATCAAGACTGTCCCTACGACCGCTCCGCGTGCGTACTCGACCAGGGTGGCGTTCGATAGGGCAATCGAAACGATCGGCTCGTTGACATCCAAAACCGTCACAATGAAATCGATCGAAAATGAATCACCACCTCGCTTGTCGGTCGCAACAAGGTTCAGAACGACCTCACGCTGGGCTTCATAGTCCAGCGAAACGCCGTCTTTAAGTCGCAGCGTTCGGTCCACGACCTCGAACCGTTCGTCTGATACTTCGATCGTATATTCTTCGTCCGCGTCGTCGTCGAGGATCGTTAATTCCGCGATCGTTTCGCCGACAGCGTTCTCGAGAACCGAGGCAAAACGGGGTTGGATGTCTGTGATCGGATCGTTTTCGTCTGACAGCGTGATTGTAAACGCACTAACCGCCAGCACGTTTCCGGTATCCGGGTCCGACGCGGTCAATGTCGCCGAAATTAGGTGCTGTTCTTCGTAATTCAGCACTGCGTTTTGGCCGACCACAATCGCATTATCGACAACTTCGAATCGAGGGTCGTTAACAGCAAGCACTAGCGGTCGATTCCCAAAGCCGATCGTCTGAATGGTTGCTGCGACGAAACCCGGACGTGCATTTTCGGGCACGGGATTCACGTCGACGATCACTTCGGGGGCTGGATCAACCGGCGGCAGAACCGTGATTTCGATCGTCGTCAATTCCGACGCGCCACGCCCATCATGCAAGAACACCTGAAACGAATCGATGCCGATAAAACCGGGGTGCGCTGTGTAGGTTAACGCACCGCCAGGAGTGATGCGGACCGTTCCGCCGCTGGGCGAAGTTGCCCGTACGACGACAAATGGGTCTTCGTCATCATCGACCGCTCCCTGCTTAAGAGCCCCTTGGGCCAAGATCAGAGGGCTGCCCTGGGTCGCCACGAAACTGGGCACATCTTGATAACGCGGAGGCACATTCTCGCCCTCCACACGCACCGCAAAACGCAGGGGATAAGTCGGCGTTGAACCGTCTGTGCGAACTCGATGCGCATCAACCGTTGTCAGTGCGACCGTCGCGATTCCGCTAGCGACCAAAACCACCAATGCATCGCCGCCTGGTGCGATTGCGATCTCAGTACGATCCGCAAGCGATGATAGCAAAATAGGGGGCAGTTCCCATTTAGCGAGAGTTTCAGTTGTCACCGCATCGATCGCTCGCAAGACAGGCGAAGTGGCCGACAGCGAGAAAATCACCGAACGCTGGGTATCGACGGCAACTAATTCATCTAAATCGCCGATGGTTTGCAAAGTCGCGAAGTTTGCGTCAGCATCCAAGACCATGATTGCCGATGCTTCACCATTGCCACCTGGCACCCACGCGAACACCAAACCGCTGTCGTCGCTGTATCCAAGAATTGAACTGGCTCCGGCGATCGTAACCGGTTCTGGGGTAATCAATGTCGCCGTCGAGTTGCTCCACAACGACAAGGCCAGTCCGCCATCGGTCGGCTGGGCAATCAAGGTTGTCGTGGTACCACCACTGATCGCGTCCGTTCCGGCTGCGACCATAACCGACGTCGCTGATGCGGTAAGCTCCTCGCCGACAGTCAATTGCCGCAGTTCAACCGGCGAATCGTCCAGCGAACTGGGTACCAGCACACCGTTACCGGCGGCGTCTACGGCGACGCTGGCCCAGCCGGCAAAGGGTTGCAGCGGACCGGTTTCTCCAGTCGCCGTGTTCAACAAATCGACTGGCTGGAGATTTTCCTCCAGCAAAGTGAAGGCAAAGTTGCCTTGCAAGTCGTCCGCCAAAACCAGCAGTCGACCATCAGGCAGCATTGCTGCGCCGGTCGGCCGCGCGTTCAAAACGAAATCGCCCGTCTCATTGGCATCTAGATCGACACGAATCAGACCTGTGTCGGCACGCAAAACTGAGGTCGACCCACCGAACAATCCCAACCCGGACGACGTTTCGAACAAGTCGCTCGAGGTCAAGTCGATCAACGTATTGTCGACCAGCGAATCGACAGCGATCGGGAAATGCTGCACCTGCGAAGGTGCAAGCGAAAGCAGACGGACAATCTGTTCGTCGCCACCGAGTTCATCGAACGCAAACCCGCCCTCGGAATCGGTCAAAAAATATCGCTCGCCATCGTCCGGCAGGCCGCTGTTGTTCTCGTCGATAAAGACCAACCGCTGGGCCAACGCGATTTCACCGGTTTCCATCCGCCACGACTGGTCGACATCGTCAAAAACCACGCCATGAAGAGCCGCCAAAACCCGACGATCGCACAAAGTTTCGACCAACAATCGGCGTTTGATTGCCGTGCGGTCATAACTGGCTGAGCCGGTTGTCGTTCGCAGTTTCATCGTGGTTAGTCGTCGTCGTTCAGGAGAGCTGGCCGAGAATCGGAGCCGTTTGGAAAAGATCGCCAGATTAGATCGATTCGATCGACCTGACTACCGGAACACTCGGTAATCACTGACCACCCATCTTACACAGCAACCTGTTTTTGGCGATCGCGATTCACGTCAGTTTAGTCCGCCAAACCTAACGTTTTTTACCATCGTCCATCCTCGCCTGCCGATTCTTTCGATGCAGACCAGGGCAACAGGCCGCGATTTTGAAGCGTGTTGGCTATCAAAGTTCCTTTCTTGCTGCAGAAATCTGTCGGTTAGACACTTTTTTAAAGCGCCGTCACGCCACAAAATCGTTTACACTACGAAAATCAGCCTGAGGGGCGACAGGATCACTTTTGCCGCGCGGGCCCAAAAACCTTGATCGAAAAAATAGGGAGTGTGCCGCTCGTGCTTACCCAAAACCCGATCCCTCGTCAAAATCTCATTCAAATGCTCATCTCCGGCGGATCGGCTATTGAGCCTTTCGGGCCCTTCGCTGCGAATCTAACCCGACCCCAGCTTTCGCGACTGACTGCGATCGCAATTGTGGCGGCCTGTTTGACCGCATCATCGATACCCGCTTGGGCTCAGGGCGGTGGCAATGCCAACGCGATCGGAATCGGAATCCAAAACTCCGCAAACGCCGCCGCCGCGGCCCAAAACTCGGCTGCGATGGGCGATTCCGGTGGCAGTTCTGGCCAGCCCTCGGCGCCACCGGGGATGAGCACCGGTGCACCGACGGGCCTGGAAACTTACGGCGACTCGGGTGGCGGAGCATCGTATTCCGCCGATATGTACGGAGCCGAAATGGNNCCAATCCTGGCGGTTATGGCGGCCCAGGCGGCCCAGGCGGTCGCCCGAGCCAACCCGGCATGCAAGGACTGATGATGTCCGCTGGCGGTTCCTATTTAAGCAGTATTGCGGAGTTTTTGAACCGACCGCTGAGCCCTGGCGCGGTGAAGTTTCAGCCCACACTCGCCGAGGAAGCGGCGCTAGCCTTCCACTACGGCGATCAGCGTAAGGCACTCGCCCTGTTCCATGCTCACGTGATCGCGGAGCGGGAGTCGGCTTCAGAGGGCCTTGATGCGATCCGATATAACCCGCTGGCTCGACGACCCGCTTGGGCCATCCGAATTGGTGTTTCCCTTCACCCTCGAGTTCCCGATGCGTTGGCAGACGATCCCCAGCCGATTCGCGAAGGTGATGTTGCGACGGCGCCAACCAATAATCGCGGGGGAGCCCCTGGGCGTGGGCGCGGCGGCCAGATGGCTGGCGGTTCCGCCGGTATGGAAATGAACGAGCCGGGAATGGCCGGCATGGGAGCTCTCGGAATGCCCGGCGGTGCGATGGCTGGCATGGAAGACGAGGGAATGATGGGTGCCGATGGCATGATGATGGGCAGCGAAGGGATGATGGGCGCCGCGGGGGGGCAACCGGCCAAAGCCGCTCCCATGGTCAATCCCGCAATCGCCGCAGCGGCCGCCGCCGATAAGGCATTGGAGTCACATCTTGGGATGATTACGGATTTGGTAAAATCGCAAGTCACGTCGCGTTTCAATGCCGGTAAGTTCGGATCGGTACTGCCGAGGCTAGCCGCGAAGGGCACTGCGATCGCCGAAAATGCTGCGAAAAATGGCATGGCCCTCCCGGCTCCCGCAAACGGTCCGATCTTGATGTGGGTTCCCGGGGTCGACTTCGTGGGGACTGGTGACGTGAACTCGATGATCGAAAAATGCCGCGAGAACGATGTCGATATCCTGTTGCATTTTGACGTCATCGTCAAAGAGACTCGCGCCGAGCCGCAATACGACGCGCGTTGCCGTCTGATTGATTGTGCAAGCGGTGAAAACATTTCTGTTTCAAAAGCGATCAACAAACGCGACGTCCTGTTGGCCGCACGCAAACGCAGCAATGCTGCTGTGGTCGCCGAATTGATGCAGCCCGTTTTCGACGGACTGGATACGAAGGTAATCGCGATGCCGATGCCGCCACTGCAACCCCAACACGCGGTTTCTCGCGTCGACGCGTTGTTGGCTAAGCCTGATGTCGCCCGTCCCGACAACCTCGCCGAGGTGGCTATGTTTCACCACAAACGACTGATCGACGACGATCAATTCGAACAGGTGATGTTTTTTGCCGCCGGCGAAAATGGGCTGAGGCTGTTATACGGTTCGCCCGATGATCGTGCTGAACTTGGAAAGTCGCTGGTGGAACGGCAATTGCAAAGCAATTGAGCGGTTCTAAGGCAGGGCCAACAGGCGAGCCGAAAACCGTTACGGTCCTAAGATAAGGATCGGTCGAACTTGCTTATCGCGCATTGCTAAGTTCCTCGACGATTGCCGTACCAACGGATATGCATCCGATCGCAATATTGGTATCCGTGGTCGTCACATAACGCCGCTAACCAAGTCGCCTTGCTGTCGAGTTCGGCTTCGGATGTCCCCTGTGGCATGATCCAGACGTTTGTCGGTGCCACCGCGATCTCGTTGGCCGCAGCAACGGCGTCAGCGAAGTCGCTTTCGTCGTCGACCACAAACTTTAATTGGTGATCGCAGGCGTTATCGATCAACTGTCGAATCACTTGCGGGCGCCATCGCGCCGCTTCGTGCCGCTGGGAATCCTTTGGCGAATCGGTTTTCGGCCCGCTGCCAGCCAGTTTTGGACTGATCGAGACCAGATCGCACATCGTATCGCGAAACACCGTGCCGGCCGTCTCGATCGTCACGTGCATCGCCGCCGATCTCAGACGCCGCACCAAGTCGACCACTCCGATCGGCAGCAGCGGTTCGCCTCCGGTCAGCACCACATGGTTGCAGTGCGACGCCTTTGCGGCATCAACCAAACGGTCGATCGTCATCCAATCGCCTTCGGGTTGCCATGATGCATAAGGTGTATCGCAAAACCAACACCGCAAATTGCAACCGCTGGTGCGGATGAAAAAGCTGTTCGTCCCCGTCAAACGCCCTTCGCCTTGCCGGCTTGTGAACGTTTCGGATATCCACAACTTACCGGCCGCCACTTTATCGGCCGACTGTTCCGCATTCGCGCTCGCTTGGTTTTGGGCCGCCTTGGGCAATTTCACTTCGCGGCGCATAATTCCGACCTGACTCGTTTCCATTCCCGATAATCGTCTGCTGAGTAACCAACGTGAGTGAATCGTTCCGCGAACTGCTTGAAGTTTTCGACAATCCCAGCCCGCAGCGAAACTTTACGATCGAACATGTCTGTCCCGAGTTCACTTCGGTCTGCCCAAAAACCGGCCAGCCGGATTATGGGACGATCGTTTTCACGTACGTTCCAGACAAAGTGTGCGTGGAACTGAAGAGTTTGAAAATGTACCTTCAGCGATTTCGCAACGAAGGGATTTTCTACGAAGCGGTGACAAATCGAATCATGGACGACTTTCTCGAAGTCGTCAAACCACGCAGCGTCACCGTGCAGAGCCGCTGGACACCTCGCGGCGGCCTGAACAGCAACATCACGGTCACGTTTCCCGACCCGTAAGCTTCACTTTTGGACATCCAGCAACTCAGCTTCCATCGGCTGAGTAACGCACGTCAAATTGTCCGATACTTGCCCATTGTCGATCGTACAGCGGGCCCCTCCTTCGCTCGCTGCATGCAGTACCACGCCAAGTATCGGATATGGGCCTGCGTGAAGTTCTGCGTTTTCGTCACACAGAAGATGGCCATCTTCCAAAACCTCTTCGTCTTGTTGTGGCTATCGAGTCGCTTGCGAGCATTTTCGGTCTGGCTGATGTAAACGATCGGCTTTGCACCGTAATCGTCTTCGTCTGCGCCGAACAAGAAACAGATGCCCGTCAAGTCCAATTCCTTTGCCCCGTGGTTCGCCGGTTGGCAGATAGATCCGAACCGTTTTCGCTGTCGCAGTCGTCATTGGCTCTGGTCTGTCCACAAGATGGAGGGTTTTGTAGAACTTATCACTGTAAAGTGGCAGCGAACAGCCAGAGATCGCTTCGATGACGAAATTGACCAACTACGTGAAAACCGCTGATGCGGCTGAAATCCTGGGCGTGTCACAGAACACGCTTCGTAAGTGGGCCGAAGCAGGAAAGATTCCGATGCGGCGAAATCCTGCCAACGGTTAGTCAAGTCAGAAAAGGTCATGAGTGGCGACTACCTTAGCGGTGCCGAAGGGCTAGCGAATAATACCGCGAGAACCGATATCGGTGAGATTCTGATCCCAGTCCCACCGATCGACGAGCAAGCGGATATCGTCGCCGATTTAAAATCGGAACGTTCTGCATCAAGCCAAATGAGCGATGCCATAAGGGATTCGATCACGCTACTCAACGAACGCCGCCGTGCCCTAATAACCGCAGCGGTCACCGGACAGATTAAGATTGAGAAATGATGGAAAATTCAACGGGCTTTCCGATCGGAGGCTACCTACGATGCTAACGCAATTACAGATCCAAAACTTCAAAGGTTGGAAAGACACCGGTTCGATCCGGATGGCTCCGATTACGCTGTTTTTTGGCGCAAACAGCAGCGGCAAATCAAGCATCGGTCAGTTCTTGATGCTCCTTAAGCAAACTGTGGAATCGCAAGACCGCAAAGCCGTCCTGTTTCCCGGTGGACGAACCTCGGCAGTACAACTTGGCTCATTCCAAGATTTCATCTTCGGACGCGATCCAGAAAACCGAATCAGCTTCGATTATCAATGGAAGATGCCCTGTTTTCTAGATGTCTCTGACCCTCTGAGCGAACATGACTATTCAGGCGATGTCATGCGGTTTGAGGCAACCGTTGGACGAGATCAACACGGGCTCAACACTGTGATCGTGGATCAATTCAAGTACGAGTTGAGCCATGACAACGGCTTGCAATTCTCAGTAGGGATGGAACGACGTTCTGAAAAAAAAGCCGCTTATGACGTTACCGACGAAAAGTACGACTTGAAGCGAAACAAAGGAAGGGTTTGGCATCCTCCGACCACCGTGCGTTTCTACGGATTTCCTGATGAGGTTGTGGCTTACTACCAAAATGCAGATTTTGTTCAATCGCTGAATCTGGCGCAAGAAAAGCTGTTTCGCTCGCTCGCGTATCTTGGCCCGTTACGTACCAAGGCTGAACGACTCTACTCATGGACCGGAACCGAGCCAGAAAGCGTTGGGTATGCTGGTGACAACACGGTTGCTGCAATTCTGGCGGCACGTCAACGCAAACTCAGTATGGGGCATAATCAAAGGTACAAGCTTTTCGAGCAGGTCATTGCGGAAAAGCTCAAGCAGATGGGCTTGATTGAATCATTTAAGGTCAATCAGATATCAAAAAAGCGGCAAGACTATGAAGTCAAAGTGAAAACGAAAGGGTCGCTCGGCGAAGTCGATTTACCTGACGTCGGATTTGGAATTTCGCAAGTTCTGCCTGTTCTGGTTGAATGCTTTTACGCACCTGCGAACTCGATCATTTTGATGGAGCAACCTGAGATTCACTTGCATCCCCGTGCTCAAGCGTTTCTTGCCGATGTGATGATCGACGCTATCAATGCTCGCGAAGATGGTCAGGACCGAAATATCCAGCTTATTATCGAAACGCATTCAGAGCATTTTCTCAGGAGGCTTCAACGCCGGATCGCAGAAGATGCGGTGAAGAGGGAGCAAGTCGCGGCTTACTTTGCAGATGTGTCCCGAACGCCCGCAAAGCTCGAAGAACTTCGATTGGACATCTTTGGCAACATTGAAAACTGGCCGAAGGACTTTTTCGGCGATGAGATGGAGGACATTACCGAACAATCTCGGGCGGCACTGCAAAAGCGAAAGGCAATGATTGCGGAGAGAGGCGAATGATTAGAATGTCAAACAAACGTATTGTCGATACCAATGTTGCCATGCTCGCTAATCGAGCGATCGACCCCACTCTTCCAGACGATCTGATCGACTGTGCAGAACGCTGCATCGATGCAATTGCAGAAGCCACAGTGATTGGTAGGTTGGTTTTGGACGCGGGCGACGAGATCTTTGATGAGTATCGTCAGAATCTGTCTCTTCGTGGACAGCCGGGGCAAGGCGACCGCTTCATGAAGTGGGTTCACGATAACCGGCACTCGTTACCCGTTGAAGACCGCGTTAAAATTACAAAGGCTGGAGATTCTTACGAAGAATTCCCGGATCATCCAGTATTGAAGGATTTTGACCTGTCTGATCGCAAGTTCGTTGCCGTTGCCAACGCTCATACCGGCACGCCATCATTCCTGGAAGCGACCGATAGCAAATGGTGGGGCTGGAAAGGTGCGCTTGCGGAAGCCGGGATAGATGTAAGCTTTGTTTGCGAAGATTGGATTAGGAACAAGCACCACCAGAAAGAGAAAACGTCGTGACGCTCTCGTTTGCGAAGTTCCCCTCGACTCCTCACCTAACGGTACTCGATGGTGCGACGGTTCGACACGACAAGGTACTGACGCCGTTGGAGCGTGATCGTTTTTTGGATCACGATTTGATTGTCGAAGAGAAAATTGACGGAGCGAATCTAGGGATTTCGTTCGACAGCACGGGGGAGCTCCAGGCCCAGAACCGAGGTTCCNNGAAGGAACCGATGACGGGCCAATGGAAAACGTTGCCAGATTGGTTGATTCGTTGCAGTGATTGTCTGCTTGACGTGTTGGCCGACAAATACATTTTGTTCGGCGAATGGTGTTACGCAAAACACTCAATCCTTTACAATCGTCTGCCGGATTGGTTTATCGGATTCGATGTGTTTGATCGCAAAGCGAATCGGTTCGTATGTCGAGACGCGCGAGATCGGATGCTTGAAAGCCTTCAGCTTGATGTCGTTCCGTGTCTTGCTAACGGTCGGCTCACGCTCGGCGAGATCACCGCGCATCTCGGACAGTCTCACTTTGGCAACGCTCCCGCAGAAGGTCTTTACCTCCGATACGATGACGGCGATTGGCTGGGGAGCAGGGCCAAGCTCGTGCGACCGAGTTTTATCCAGGCCATTGATGACCATTGGTCTAGCCGTCCGTTGGAAGTCAATCGTTTGGCGATTCCAAAGGAAACATGCTGATGAAGATGTACAGCGAGGCCGCGTTCAAAACAGTTCTTTTCGATCAAATGTTGTCTAAATTGGCTTGATGCTCACGGTTCTCTTGCAACGCCACGTCATGGCTTCTTCGTGCTTGGCCGTCGCCACCGCGAAAGCTTGCTATGCGTCTTCGATTTGCTCGGCCAGATTTTTCGCCTCGCCTTGGAGCGGCACGATCGCGTCTTTGTCGAGAGAGCATCTTTCGACGGCTGGCCAGTAACTGGAAATCGTGACGCAAGTCGTCGAGCGTCATTTCGTTCGCGGCCAGGATGGTCTCGATCGAATCGGCATCGGGCTCTTGTCCATCTCAGATGCCGGCGACCAATCGCTGGTAGTCGGACCACTTCGTAATCCGGCGCTCGCGTTGGCGGTTGGTGATCTTTTCAGGTAGTGATATCAAACTCATCGTTCGTCCTTTGGCATTGGGAAGCGGATTGGAACCAGGAACTTTGGTCGGCTTCGTAGATCGCCTTGACGTGTAGCGGTGGGGCCATCGAGCAGATTTGTCGAAATGTTGCGGCGCGGCGGGCTTCCGCTTCGTCCTTGTTCGCGATTGCGTACTTGGCGGCTTGAGACATGCCGTACCGCTCGAGGCCGTAGACTTCGTCCGGCCGGATGTCGTAGGCGAGACCGGTCGCACGTTGGCGCAGGTGGTACGCGATCCGCATGAACCGAGATTAATGCGTGGTCCACGGTGGCGTCGTTTCGTTGCCCTCCTCGTCGCGAGAATCGGACTCGACGATTCGGATCGCTTCGGCGCGGATCAGATGGTGGTAGTACCCGCGCGGTTGGAATAGCGACGGGCGTTGGAGGATGTGGGCTAGCTCATGCAGCCTGGTCACGAGCGACTTGTTGTAGGTTCGCACGGGAAAGTCCCGCTCGATGTTCAAATTGCCAAGCACAAACACTGGCCCACTGACGCCCTGCCAATCGGTGAAGGCGTGATGCACATGCATGTCGAGGCTTGGCGACGTGTAGCCGCAGCAAACCGTGTTTCACCAAGCATCGGTGGCAGACTGGTTTGCGGCGCGACCCAAGGCGGCGATCCGAAAAGCTCGGCGGACACCATTCGGTAGCAGAGTTCTTTGGCGTCGGCGACGATTTGGTTCATGTCCATCGGTTATTCCTTAAGTTTGACTGCGGCATTTTTTAGTAAGCGAATCCTCCGAGACTAGTCACCATTGTTGAATTAGGGTTCAGTATTCGGTAGCATCTGGTCTCCGTGTGCGCAGGTTCAGGTTTCAACGGTCACGTCGTACTTTTTGCTTCCGATCGAATACGGATTGATTGACATGCAGACTCGCGTTTTTTCTATTACAGATCAGATTAAAGGTGGGACAACCTTTATTCTGCTTGCAATTCTTTCGCTTACTGGTTGCGATGCAGCTCGCGGCGTAGTGCGTGATGAGGTGAAAGATGAAACGAGTCGTCAACTTGCAGAAACCAAAGCTGAATACGACGCAAAAATCGCTGCTTTAGAGGAGGAGATCGACCGACAAAATGAACAGCTTTATTCACAACAACAAGAGCGCGATTCCGTCGTGGGATTTGCAATCTTTGCCTTTTTCATTCTTGGTGTCTTCAGCGCCCTGTTCTTGCTCGGTCGGCCACTGCTCAGGGTCATCTTCGCGATCTTTTTGAAACGTGGCCCAACAAAGCCAAGGAAGATCATTTAGATGAAAATCATCGGTGATTCAAACGGATACCGCAACCGGCTCGAGATTCAACTTGAGCCGAAAGAGGTTGTCTATTTCCGGACTGGAGCGTTTCTTAGGCATCCAGACTCCGTACTTGTGATACCGCAGAAATCTTGCCTTCCATTTAGTCGTTGGTCGCAGCAGCTGTACTTCATGTTTCGTGTCGAGGGTGACAACTTCGTCGCGACCACACCATTTGCCGATGCATATTTGACAGAACTGCTTCTAAGGGAAGACGAGATGTTGGTTTGCAAGTTGGATCACATACTCGGTTTTAACGAATCGGTCACATTGAATGCAAAGTGGAAGATCGATACGGCATCGGTACTAATGAAGCAGTGCCGTTACCCGTACTTGACTGGACCGGGACGTGTTTTTCTTTTTGGCATTGGTGAAATCCGTGTCGAACAACTTGTCGGCACAATTGTCGACTTCGATTCAGGCGCCGTGATTGGTTGGACGTCCGACGTTGAAGTAGGAGTATCTTCGCGTAGCTCGATTGCCTCCGCTCTTTTCGCTAAAGAGGACATTGTTCTGCATCGATTTGCTGGGCGTGGAGCTGTAATCACGCAGGCGTCGACAACCCGTACTTTGCCTCGCCGGTTCAATAGTGATGGCAAGGACAAAAGCGTCATTGACTATGTCAACGCTTTTCTCGGATTGCGGATCTAAGTCCTCAAACGGAGCGATTAAAGATCTTCCAGCGATTGGCGTATCTGAAACGCGTTCGGACAACCGCAACAAACTGTCCTTATTAGCGAGGCTATTCCCGCGGTCCTGCTGGTAAAACGCTTTTCGTCGGAGGCCCCGTTTGCCCTCGACGCTCGGCTTCGTTGGCCCACATGTTCGCACACGTCGGCCCATGTCGCGTTCGGTTTGCACGTTGGCGTTCTCGGTCCGGTGCTTTCCCACTCGCTAACTTTGCCCCTGCGCTTGCGCACACGCAGTAGCCAAGCCCTGGGGCGTGCCTCGCGCACGCACCCAGGGGACACTAGGGGTGCGCGCGAGCAGGCGATTTTAAGGGTTGACTTAGTTGGTCATGGCTGGTTGCGGTTCAGTCGCGAATTGATGTTTTTGGTTCGACCCGATACGCCAGCGATGGACCAGCCCTTCGGCCTCAGCCTTCTCGAGCAAGGTTTGGGCTTGGCGGCCCGATAGGTCGCCTGCCTTGGCTGCCGCTTTGATGACTACTGCGGTCCTGGCCTCGGCGCCCACGACCTCGCTGGACACCTCGCGGCGGCCTGAACAGCAACATCACGGTCACGTTTCCCGACCCAAGCTAGCGCCAAGTCAAGCATTGAAAAGGAGCGGGAGTATCTCGCCGCTCAGCCGCTGAGCGCGGATGCACTGGTCGACGACAACGGTAACGCGGCTGCGTCTATGAACGCCGTGCTTTGCCCAAGATCGCCTAAGAGCAAACGACTGGTGATCCGGCTCGACTCATAAATCACCGGCAAACCGCTGCCGGGATGGGTGCCACCGCCGACCAAGTAGACGCCGTCGAGCTCTTCAAAACGGTTCTGCGGACGCTTGTGCAACATCTGGCCAAGGTTATGAGCCAAGTTGAACGTCGCGCCGCGATAGATTCGGTAATCGTTATGCCAATCATTCGGCGTGATCCGATGCTCGAATCGTATCCGATCGCGAATGTCTCCTAAACCGATTTGTGCCAATGCGTCGAGCGTCTTTTCGCGGAACGGATCGGCTTGGACTTTCCAATCGATGTTCTCATGCTGGTGGCTGACCGGCACCAAAACATACAACGTGCTGTGCCCGGCCGGTGCCAATGTATCGTCCGTCACGCTGGCGTTTTGAACATAGAAAGACGGATCTTCGCTGAGCGTGTGCAGCGTTTCGATTTCCGCCAAGTTCTGCTGATAATTTCCACTTATATGAATATTATGGTGCGGCAAATCATCATAACGCCCTTCGATCCCCAAATACAACATATAAGTGCTGCATGAATATCGTTTGTTCGCCAATTGTTTATCGTTCCAACGTTTGCGCAGCGAATCTGGCACCAGTCGTTTCATCGCTTCGGCAAAGTCGGCGTTGACAACCAACGCGTCGCAATCATAACTGCCCTGATCAGTCTGGACGCCAACCACACGGCGGCCCTGCATTTTCAACCCCGTAACCGGTTCGTTCAGACGCACATCGACGCCCAATTCGATGGCGATTTCGGCCATCCGCTCGCTCACACGGCTGCACCCACCGATCGGATGATGCACTCCGTATTCATATTCCAAGAAAGCTAAAATACTGAACAAACTGGGGCACTGAAACGGCGACATGCCGAGATATTTGCTTTGAAACGCGAACGCAATCACCAGCCTGGGATCAGAAAAATACCGCGACAATTCGTCGCCCAAGGAACGCATCGGATGCAGGTGTTTCACCGCGCCCAACAAAGATGGCCGTATCAGGTCAAAGATCGATGAGAAAGGACGTTCGAGGATCGGACGAAACTTGGCAAGTTTGACGCGATTGTCGTCCATGTAACGACGCAACTTGCCAACATCCGATGGCGAAATCGCGGCGATCTGGCGGTCCATTTCGTCCATATCGGGCGTGCAATCGAGTTGCCCGCCTTCGGCAAACGTCAACCGATACTGGGGATCCAACCGCTTCATCGGCACCTCGGTCTGCAAGTCGTAACCGACCGACCGAAAGATCTCTTCAAGGACTCGCGGATAAAGAAAGAATGTCGGTCCACAATCGAATCGATACCCTTCCCGCTCGATCGCCGACGTCCGCCCGCCGACCACATCGCGGCATTCCAGCAGCGTGACGTCCATTCCGGCATGCGCCAACTGCATCGCGGCGGCCAATCCGCCGGGCCCAGCGCCGACCACCGTGACTCGCTTGCCCTTACCGCCAGCGGCTCGCTTGGGACGTGACGTTGATTCTTTCAATTGGCCGTTTCGCGAAGCATCGCCGGATTGCGTTAAGACGTTCTGCACAGGGAAGAATCCTTGAAGGAAGTTGTATCTCGACGCGGCATTTTTCCTTGCTGTCAAGCCGCTACTTCGCACCGTCGCGTCCACCAGCCTCGATTTGCCGACGAACGATTTGCGTTAACGATACACTGTTGAACGTCTGGTCTGGAACCGCAGCCCGGTCGGCGACCAATTTGCAGCGCAACACGACTTCGGCGACGTCCTTTTCGTTCAGATCGGAACGCAATTGAACAAATCCGCCCGCATTCTCGGCCGTCGCCACCGGAGCGAGGATTTCGTGGATGTCGCGAGCGACCGCACGATCGAGCTCCACGGCGCGGAAAAACCGAGAAATCTGCTTGGCCGCGTTTTCGCGTTGCGCTTCAGGCATGTTCTTTTCGGCCCACGCCGCGACCGCTTCCAAATCGCCCCATCGCATCAGCGGCATGTTGATCAGCCGCTGCATGATGCCGCCGGCCTGCCAATTCTCGTACATTTCGGCTTCGATGTCATCTGCTAACTGAGTCAATTCTTTCACCACCGCCGTCTTTTCCACGGGATCCAAGCGGCTTTGTTCCAATTCCGGGATGATCGTTGCGCGAAGCGTCCGTGCCGCCAAATCGCCACGTTTTTGGAAAATCAGCCAGGCCGAAAAGCCGAACGCGATGAAGAACACGATCCCCATCAGCACGGTCGCAGCTAGAATCGCGGGCATACAGCCAGCGGCTTCTGTTTCGTCGACACCACGCAACGGCGGGGGAGCTGCAGGATCAGAACCAGCCGAATCGGCCATCGCTTACTCGAAAGAAATGCCCAAAACCTCAAACTTCAACAGCCCGGCCGGCGCGTTCACTTCGGCGATTTCGCCGATCTTTTTCCCCAGCAAACCTTGACCGATCGGACTACTGACCAAAATCTTACCGGTCTGGTAATCCTCGTCACCGGCGCCGACCAATGTGAACGTCTCTTCATCGCCGAACTCCATGTCTTTCACCCGCACCGAAGCGCCGAAAGAAACGGTGTCCTTGGGCAACGATGAAGTGTCAATGATGGAAGCGTTGGCCAACTTGAACTTGATCTCGTTGATCTTCGCCATCAACATGCCCTGGTTCTCGCGCTGGGCGTGGTACTCAGCGTTCTCCTTCAAGTCACCCTCGGCGCGCGCCTCAGCCAACTTTTCGGCGATCAACGGCATTTCTTCCGATTCTAAACGGTTCACTTCTGCCTTCAAGCGATCGTATCCCTGACGCGTCATGGGCACTGATTCATTCATGACACCACCTCCCCAGTCAAAATCGAAAATCAAATGGTTCAAAAAATAAACCTTTCTTCGGAAATTACTAAACCGAAGAAAGGCCTGCCGATGTGTTTTTTATCGCAAGTCCAGCCAATCTGACTCATTTATCGACAACCCACAGCAACCACATTGCCTGCTGGCGCGTCTCAATGAACCGATCATTGAGCGACAAATCGCGATAATGACCACCCGAGTCAAACGATGGCAATTCCACCTGCCTAAGTGGGGAATTGTCGCCATGTTCCGGGCCGCTGTAAAGACCGCTCAACAAAAACTTGCCGGGCTGGAAGGGCGGCGTTCATGTGAGCGATCGCGCTTCGGTATATATTATCGGCCTGATCAACACCGCTGCTCATCCCACCCCAAACACTGCCAACAACAGCCCGCTGACATGTTCCGCTTCATCATTGCCTTGCGTCCAGCGACCGCCACATTCGTCGCCCTTTCGCTTTTGATTGCCACCGGGCGAGCGACCGCCGACGGTCCGGCCGATAACAATCCTGCAACCGTTCGCCCGATTCCGCCGCCGGGCATCGAGATCGATCCGGCGAAGGCAGCGGAATTAGCCGATCGTTGCGCGGCGATTGGCAAGCAATGGGAAAGCCTGGTCCAGGGGACCAAGCCGAGCCAGTCGCCGCAGTCGATATCGCGGATCAATACACTCGCCCCCGAAGTGCTCGTTTTTCCGCGGGCGGTGCAGATGGCGTTGGAGCTGAACCAGTTCTATCGTCCCGTTGAAGTGCAATTCGCTGAAAAGTTGTTGGATGAAGCCCAGCGGCGAATCGAAGTGATTCGTGCCGGCGGCCAATGGCGTGATGTCGTGTTGAGCACCGGTGCGATGAGTGCGACGACGAACAGCAAGTCGATCGAACGTGGAAAAACGTTTTCTGTGATCGGTGGCTATCGATCCAAAATTGACGGATCGTTCCAACCTTACAGCTTGGTTATCCCCGCGGGCATGTCGTCAACGGACACGCGACCGCGACGACTGGACCTGTGGTTCCACGGCCGCGGCGAAAAACTCAGCGAGGTCGCTTTCCTGGGCGGCCAGTGGAACTCAACTGGCGAATACGCGCCCGACGATACGTTTGTGCTGCATCCTTATGGACGGTACAGCAACGCGTTTCGTTTCGCGGGCGAAGTCGATGTGCATGAAGTGCTTGATCATATAAGAAAAAACCTTTCAATCGACGAGCATAAGATTTCCGTTCGCGGGTTTTCGATGGGCGGCGCCGCATGCTGGCAATTCGCAACCCGATATCCTGACCAGTGGTTCGCCGCCAATCCCGGCGCCGGCTTTTCCGAAACGGCTGGCTTTCTCGATTTTTTTCAAGGCGAACCTGTCAAAGATTCCGCCCCTTGGTATCAACAAAAAATGTGGGATCTTTATGACAGCCCGCCTTATGCGGGCAACCTAGCACACTGCCCCACGGTGGTTTACAGCGGCGAACTTGATCGCCAAAAACAAGCGGCTGATGTGATGGAAGTCGCGCTGGCTCGGCATGAGATCGCAATGATGCATGTGATCGGACCAAACACCGAACATAAGATTCATCCCGATTCAAAAGTCGAAATCGAAACTCGTTTGGCAAACCTCGCTGCCAGCCGATCTCAACAAACCCCTTCGTCGCTGGAGTTCACAACCTATACGCTCAGCCACCATCGCTTGCATTGGCTTGATATCCAAGGATTGGCTGAACACTGGACGCAAGCCAACGTGCGAGCGGCGATCGTCGGACCGCTGTTGATCAAGATCGATACGAAAAACATTACGAAATTGCGGCTCGATTTTGCCGCTGGCCAGTGGCCGGGGCACTCGCGTGGCAGAGTGACGATCGAAATCGACGGCACACAAATCACCGCCCCGGATTCCAAGTCGCTGATGATCGCTTCGGACCGGTCGCTGGCATGCGAATTGGTGCTCGCCGATGGAGAATGGCAACTGATTTCGGATCGCAAAGCGGTAACGAGCGAATTGACCAAACGCCCCGGTTTGCAAGGACCGATCGATGATGCGTTTAACGACTCGTTCGTGTTCGTGCTGCCAAGCAGAAAGAGCAGCGATCGGGCAACTCAAGCTTGGTATGAACAAGAATCCAAGCATGCGATGGAACAATGGCGAAAGCACTTTCGTGGCGACGTTCGCGTCATTGGCGACGATGAAATCAGTGACGACGAAATCAGCGACCCGTGGATCCAGTCGGCAAACTTAGTGTTGTTTGGCGACGCGAAGACCAATCGTGTGATCGAACGGATTTCCTCATCACTGCCGATCCGTTGGGATGAACAAGAAATCACGATCGGCACAACGACGCATCCGTCCGCTGGCCGAGTGGTCGCCATGATTTATCCCAATCCGCTCAATCCTAATCGTTACGTTGTCTTGAACAGTGGCTTTACATTTCGCCAATACGACTTTCTAAACAACGCACGCCAAACCCCCAAGCTACCCGATTGGGCGATCATCGATGTGACAAACGGCGCGACCAGTCGCGACCCCGGCAAGATCGACGCGGCAGGATTTTTCAACGAGAACTGGCAACCGTGAAATGTTTACAACCGTGAAATGTTTAACGGAAGCCTGGCGACATCCGCTTCGCCAGTCCGTCACAACCCGAGTCGTTTCGATGCGAATAACACCGTCTTTCAATCCAAATGGATTTTGAAGTCGGCGATCAGCGGCAGGTGGTCGGACGCTTGCCGAGCAAGCGCTGTGTGACCGACGAAGGTCGACTCCAGCGTGATGCCGCCTCGAAAGTAGATCGAATCGAGGCTGCGAAGAGGACGCAGCGCGGGAAAGGTTCGTGACTTTCCGGACGCGTTTCTGAATCCGAACGGCATCAAAAACCTTTTCCCCAGCGACCCCCATACGTCGTTGAAGTCGCCCGCGATCAGCGCCGGTGTATCTTGGCGCGTGTTGTGCACTGGGGGGCAAGCCATCAAGCGTTTCAGTTGAATGCTGCGTTCGAATCCGGCCAGCCCGAGGTGGACGTTGGAAAGCAACAGCACTCGGTCGTGACCATCGACTTCGACGTGTGCCTTAGCGACGAGTGCTTGTCGGCGTTTCTTCATCCGGATCGTTAGGTCGACGTCCCAAGTTTGGCGGAGCGGAAAACGTGACAGGATCGCGTTGCCGTAGTGTCCATGCGTCAATTTGACGTTAGCCTGATAGGCCCGATGGTCCATGCCAAGAGCCTCGCCAATCGAATCGACTTGACGATCTTGACGCGAGCGCGGTACCCCTTCATCCACTTCCTGTAAAAAAACGACGTCGGGATTGTAATGCGCAACCGTATCGATGATCCGCTGCAATTGATAGCGTCGGTCGATGCCTCCGATACCTTTGTGAATATTATAAGTCATTAAGCGCAGAGGCGTCATTGATGTTGTGCCGGTTTATGGCAGATGAACGTTTTGTTTGTCAACATTTTTTCACTTCACACGAAATAGATCGCAGTAACGATGTGGCAATCGGCTATTTGGATATTCGCCGTCGATTGGATCTTGCGCATCGGATTTGCGATCCATGTGGTGATGCGTCGCCAGCCGATCGGTGTCTCGCTTTCGTGGCTGATGATCGTCTTGTTGTTTCCCTTCATCGGGCCGCTGATCTATTTGCTGTTAGGTGAAAATTGGTTGGGTGTGATGCGGGCTAAATGGGCGGCAGGCATGCGCGACCATTATAAGGCTTGGAAATCACGCCAAACACCATGGATCTACGACCGTTGGGAAAATCCGCTCAGCGACCCGGCGCAATTGTCTCGCATCGTCGCAGCGGCAAGCGGCGAACAGCCGCTTGAGGGCAATGGGCTGACGCTGCTGCATTCCGCCGAAGCGGTATTCGCGGCGATGATTGGCGATATTGACCGCGCGCAAGCCTGTTGCAACATGGAGTTTTACATTTGGGAAGTCGGCGGCGTGGCGGACGATTTTTGCGACAGTTTGCGGAGGGCCGCCGGGCGTGGGATCCAGGTTCGAATCTTGGTCGATGCGGTGGGCAGTCGCGGATTTTTGCGCAGCCCGCAATGCGCCGCATTGCGCGAGGCCGGCGCCGAAGTGCGAGCGGCGCTGGCGGTTTCGCCGCTGCGAGCGATCTTTTATCGATTCGATTTGCGGATGCATCGAAAAACGCTGATCATCGACGACCAAATCGGCTACGTCGGCAGCCAGAATATCGCGGATCCTAAAATCTTTCGAAACGGCGCCGGGTTTGGACAATGGGTCGATGCGATGGCACGCATCGTCGGCCCGGCGGTCGACTCGTTGTCGATGGTGTTTTTCGAAGATTGGCATTTCGAGCAGAACGATTACGCGGTTGCGAACCAATGGGAATCGGTCCGGCCAATTCCCGCCGTCGGCGGCACGACACCGGTCCAAGTGGTGCCGTCGGGCCCCGGGATCGAAAGCGAGGCGATTGTCCAGATTTTGATCAACGCCATCTATATGGCCGATCACGACCTTTTGATCACCACGCCTTACTTCGTCCCCGACGAATCGTTACAGCGAGCACTGATCTCTGCCGCTAGGAGAGGGGTGAACGTGACGCTTGTCGTGCCCCAGCGGGTCGATTCGCGATTGGTGCGGCTGGCCAGCCGACCGTTTTTGAGGCAATTGGCCGCTTCGGGCGTCACCGTGGCAGAGTACCACGCCGGCATGCTGCACACAAAATCGATCACAATCGATTGCGACACCAGTTTTTTCGGCTCGTTAAACCTCGACCCTCGCAGCCTTGAATTGAACTTCGAGCTGATGTTGGTGATTTACGATGAAACGTTTACGCGGGATTTGATTGCATTGCAAAAAGAATATGTTCGTCAATCGCACGTTTTGTCCGCCGACCGGTTGGCGGTGCCGAACATTCCGATACGATTCGCCGAGAGCTGTGTACGCCTCGTTTCGCCGCTGCTGTAGCAACTGCTTTGGTGTTCAAGCGGTGTCCAAGCCGCGTTTCGGCGGGCTATTGACGAAAATGGGGCAAAGTTTCTATCCTTTGGCCAGTAAATCGTTTGCCAGCGTAGCTTCAATTGGTAGAGCATCGCATTCGTAATGCGAGGGTTGCGGGTTCGAGTCCCACCGCTGGCTTTGCTTCGACCAGGGCCAATCGTGGTCCAAAAACAGCGATTTTCGGCCGTTATTGCATCGCGTTTCAGGTCGACGGCGATCCCGTCACCAGTCCTTTGGAGTTTTTTTCGTGCCAAGCCAAGTTGACACTCAGGTGGATTTGCGAGAGCTGGTCGTCGGCAACCAAGCCTTTGGCCCGTCAGACGTTGTGACGATTCGCCAAGCGATTGTCGATAATCATCTTAACTTCATCGAATTACGCGACTCCGCGAGCGAGTTGGAGCATTCCGAGGGACTGACACCGGCGGGTCGCACGAAATTAGGTGTCTGCCAGTATTTGCTAGGGATGTTCAAGGTCGCCAGCGAAACGCTCTCGACGGCTGACGGCGGCGCGATGTCGCTGTATTACATGGGCCGGTGCGCCCTCGAACTGGGCGCATACCAGCTTGCGATCGATCGTTATGAGCAATCGCGGACGTCCGGCTATGACAAGGATTATTGCCTTTTGGGCATCGCCGAAGCGCAGCGTTACCGAGGCAATTTGGCCGACGCGATGAACATTCTGGACAACATGTTCGGCCCGATCGAGCAGACGGTCGAATACTTGTACCAGCGTGCCGCGACCGTTTCAGCTGTTGGGGGCAATTTGTCCGAAGCGATCGCGCTTTACGAGCGTGCTGTGCAAGTTGACGGCAATCACTCCGGTGCGCTATTTGGCCTCGCGCTGGAAAACGACCGCCGTGGTAACGATGACGAAGCGTTGGCGTTGTACGAACGAGCGGTTAACACCTTCCCGACCGGTTTGGGCGCATTGCTGAACCTGGGCGTTTTCTATGAAGATAACAACCAGTACGACAAGGCTCAGATCTGTTATCGCCGCATCCTGGACGCCCATCCGACGCACAAGCAAGCGTTGCTGTACATGAAGGACGCATCGGCGTCGGGCAATATCCTGTACGACGAAGAAACGCAGCGTCGAAACGATCGCTTGGCACAGATCCTGAACCAACCGGTCAGCAACTTTGAATTGTCGGTCCGCAGCCGCAATTGCTTGACCAAGATGGGGATCGAGACGATCGGCGATTTGACTCGGACCAGCGAAGCCGAATTGCTCAGCAGCAAGAACTTTGGCGAAACCAGCCTGTATGAGATTCGCGAGATCTTGTCGAGCAAAGGGTTGTCGCTGGGCCAGTTTGCCAACGAACGCAAGTCGACCGATCCGCCAATAGACGTTTCGCACATGTCTGCGGACGAACAAGCTTTGCTCGACCGTCCGATTGCCGATTTGAACCTGTCGGTTCGTGCCCGCAAGTGCATGGTCCGGTTGGGCATCAACACCATCGGCGAACTGATTCGCAAAACGGGTGACGACATGTTGGAGTGCAAGAACTTCGGCGTGACCAGCTTGAACGAAGTGCGTGAAAAGTTGGCCGTGTTGGGCCTGAAGATGCGTGGCGACTGAGAACGCCCGATCCAGTGTCACCCTTTCCATTTTCGCTGCGTCACCTCGACGCGGCCACCGGTGCTCGACGAGGCGTCTTCACGACGCCGCGCGGCGACGTGCAAACCCCCGCATTCATGCCCGTCGGCACGCAGGGGACCGTCAAGGGTTTGACCATCGACCAAGTGCGCCAAACCGGTGCACAGATGGTCCTGGCAAACACCTACCACCTGTCGCTGCGACCGGGACACGAGCTCGTCAAAAAGCTCGGCGGCCTGCACCGCATGATGCTTTGGGACGGACCGATCCTGACCGACAGCGGCGGCTTCCAAATTTTCAGCCTCGGCGAATTGAACAAAGTCACCGAGCAAGCCGCGACGTTCAAAAGCCACCTCGACGGCGCGACGATTCGCTTGACGCCAGAATATTCGATCGAGATCCAAGAGGCCCTCGGCAGCGACATCGCGATGGTGCTCGATCACGTCGTCAAATTGCCGAACTCAAACGAAGCGATCATCGACGCATTGCAACGCAGCATCCGCTGGGCGGCACGCTGCCTGTCTGCGGCCACGCGCCAGGACCAAGCTCGCTTTGCGATCGTTCAAGGCGGGCTGGACGAAACGTTGCGAGTGCAGTGTGCCAGCGAGTTGGCCACGATGGACTTTGAAGGGTTCGCCGTCGGCGGTTTAAGCGTCGGTGAACCGCCCGCTGACATGTATCGCATTACCGCGGCAACGACGCCCCAATTGCCAGTCGACAAGCCGCGATACTTGATGGGCGTCGGACGACCGATCGACTTGTTGGAATCGATTGCCCGCGGCATCGACTTGTTCGATTGTGTCATGCCAACGCGAAACGGCCGCAACGCGATGGCATTCACCAGCACCGGGCCTGTGAAGATGCGTAATCTGGTCCATCGCGACGACACCCGTCCGCTCGACGCCGATTGCCCCTGTTTGGCTTGTCGTCACAGCCGTGGTTATTTGCGTCATTTGTTTGTCAGCAACGAAATGCTAGGACCGATCCTTTTGTCGCTCCACAATTTAACGTTCTACCAGCGGTTGCTGGCCAGTGCGCGCCAAGCGATCGAACAGGATCGGTTCGCCGAATTGTTGACTCATCATCGCAAGTTGTGGTCCAAAGAATCGGATCTTGAATCTGCGGAAGTCGCCAATCCGTCTGATGGCTGAATCAAACCGTTGCCGAAGCGGCGCCGCCACGGTTCCGCACTTTGAGTTTGCGCTTTAGAATTGTTGTTTTCATCCTCACACCATTGCTCGGATCGCTTTCATGGCCACTTCGACACCCGCCGTCGCCCAGCGTACCTACAACTTTTCACCCGGTCCGGCTGTGTTGCCGGTTTCGGTACTGGAAGAATTGCGGGACGAAATGCTCTGCTTGCCAGGTGCAGGGTGTTCGTTGCTAGAAATGTCGCACCGCGATAAGCAGTTTTTGGACATCCTGCATGGTGCCGAAGCTTCGTTGCGATCGCTGTTGAACGTTTCCGATGATTACGCCGTGCTGTTTTTGCAAGGCGGTGCACGGTTTCAGTTTTCGATGATTCCCGCCAACCTGATGCGTGGCACCGGCAAGACGGCCGAGTACTTGTTGACCGGATCTTGGGGCAAGTACGCGCTGGCCGAAGCGGTGAAAGAAGGGACGGCGAAAGCGATTTATGATGCCAAGGCGTCGAATTATAACGTCACGCCATCGGCGACCGATTATAACGCTTCGGCCGATGCGGCTTACTTGTATTATTGCAGCAACGAAACGATCCAAGGGGTTCAGTTTCCTCGCGAACCGGATTGCCCCGCCGGCGTTCCCTTGGTCTGTGACGCGTCGAGCGATTTCATGTGCCGACCGGTCGAGATGGAGCGTTATGGGATTTTATATGCCTGTGCCCAAAAGAATGCAGGGCCGGCCGGTGTTACGGTGGTGATCATTCGCCGCGATCTGCTGGAACGATCGAGCGATGCGTTGCCCGGTTATATGAATTATCGCAATCATGCCGAGAACGATTCAGAATGGAACACTCCGCCCACCTTTGGAATCTATGCACTTGGAAAAGTCGCCAAGTGGATCACAAACGAAATGGGCGGACTCGACGCGATGCAGCGTCACAATCAATCCAAAGCCAGCTTGTTGTACGACACGATTGACGCCTTCCCCAGTTTCTATCATGGTCACGCCGAACCGGGATGTCGATCGTTGATGAACGTAACGTTTCGATTGCCAAACGACGAACTGCAAGCCGCTTTCTTGTCGGGCGCAAAGGCACAAGACCTGGACAACCTGGCTGGGCATCGCAGCGTCGGTGGTGTTCGAGCGAGCATTTACAACGCGATGCCAGTCGATGGCGTTCGTGCGCTGGCTCAGTTCATGACCGACTTCGCTGTCAAACACGCTTCCTAGATCCTAATCAAAGGGTCAGCCCCTTTTTCGGATCGACTCCCAACCTTTTACCGATTTCTAACATTTCATGTATCGTATTCTTGTCTTAGACCCGATCGCCCAAGAGGGCCTTGATATTCTCGATTCCTCCGAAGGGATTGAGTATGAAGTTCGCACCGGTTTGAAAGGTGAGGAACTGAGGAAGTCGTTGAATGAGTTTGATGGCGCGATCCTGCGGTCGGGTGTTAAGATCACCGCTGAATCGCTCGAGGGGAACACGCGGTTGCGAGCGCTCGTTCGCGCCGGCGTTGGGACCGACAACATCGACAAGGCGGCTTCGACACGTCGTGGCATCGTGGTGATGAACACTCCTGCGGGCAACACTCTGTCGACCGCTGAGCATGCGTTTGCGTTGATGTTGGCGCTGAGCCGGAATATCGCCGCGGCGAACCAAAGTTTGGTCGAAGGCCGCTGGGATCGCAAGATTTTCATGGGCACGCAACTGGCTGGCAAAACGCTCGGGATCGTCGGCATGGGCCGCATTGGTCGCGAAGTGGCAACGCGAGCTTTGGCGTTCGAGATGAAGGTCGTCGCGTACGATCCGTTTCTGACCGAAGAACAAGCGACGGCTCTGGGCGTGCGGCTCTGCTTGACGGTCGATGAAATGCTGCCCGTGCTTGATTATTTGACCGTCCACACGCCACTGACTCCCGAAACGAAAGGGTTGATCAGCCACGCCCAATTGGATCTGGTGAAACCGGGTTTACGTGTGATCAATGCCGCTCGTGGTGGGATTTACGATGCGGATGCGTTGGTCGAAGGGCTCAAGTGCGGCAAGCTCGGCGGTGTGGCGTTGGACGTATTCGATGAAGAACCGTGCACGAAAAGCCCTCTGTTTGGTATGCCCAATGTGATCTGCACGCCGCACCTGGGGGCCAGCACCGAAGAAGCTCAAACTCAGGTGGCTGTCGAAGGGATTCACCTGCTGTTGAACTACCTGAAGACCGGCGAGATTCGTCACGCGGTGAATGTCGCTGCGCTCGACCCCAAGACGCTCGAAGAGCTGCGCCCGCTTCTCGATATCGCGCATCGTCTGGGCCTGCTGCTGTCGCAGTGGCACGGCGGCGGGATCGATAAGGTTGCACTGTCGTATCGTGGCGAAGTTTCCGGGCGCGATACGCGTTTGTTGAACAACGCGTTCTGTGCCGGATTGCTGCAACGGGCGATCGGCGACGAAGTGAACGTGATCAACGCCGAAATGTTGCTTCGCGAACGTGGGATTGAATTGTCTGAACAGAAGTTTCGCGAGACCAATGCGTTCGCATCGAGCATCTCGGCCGATGTCAGCGGCGGTGGCATTACGGCACGCGCGTCCGGGGCCCCGCTGGGGTTAAAGATGCCGCGTTTGGTGATGATCGACGACAATCGTCTGGAAGCGTTCCTGGATGGGACTTTGGTGATTTTTGGCCACGATGACGTGCCGGGTATCATCGGCCAAATCGGTACCGTATTCGGCAAACACCGAATCAACATTGCCCAGATGACGGTCGGCCGCAACAGCGACGCGCCGGGCGGTTCGGCGATCGGCGTATTGAACCTCGATTCGCCGCCAACGCCCGAAGCGCTGAACGAGTTGCTGTTGATCGATGGTGTTCATACGGCGAAAAGGATCGACCTGCCCGCCGCAGGCCAACTGCCCGATTGGTTAAACTAACGAAGTGACCATTGACCGTTTCGTCCTAAAGCTCAAATGTCCGAGATGCTAAAACAAAGCAAGAGTATTATTTTGACCGGTGCGCAACGCGAGAAAATGCGTGCCGCTGGACGAGCCAACGCGGCGTTGCTGGATTTTATCCGGCCTAAAGTTGTTGCCGGAGTGACGACCGATCAGATCGATCGGTGGATCTACCAATGGACGATGGACCATGGCTATCGCCCGGCGACGCTCGGTTATCAGGGTTACAGCAAAAGTTGCTGTACCAGCATCAACGATGTTATCTGCCACGGTATCCCAGGTCCCTATGAGCTGCGCGATGGCGACATCGTCAATATCGACGTGACCACAATTGTTGATGGATGGCACGGCGATCAAAGCGAAACGGTGCTGATCGGTTCGGTCAGCGATGAGAAAATCGCTGTCACACAGTGCGCGTTCGACTGCCTTTGGCTGGCGATCGATGCGATCACGCCCGGATGCCCGGTCAGCGTGATCGGCGAGACGATCGTTGCGGAGGCACATCGCCGCGGATTTTCGGTGGTTCGCGAATATGTCGGCCACGGACTTGGACGGTCTTTTCACCAAGACCCTTCGATTCCGCATTTTCCAAATCGCCAAAGTCGCGTTGATCGATTGTTTCCTGGTGTCACGTTTACGATCGAACCGATGATCAACGCCGGTTCACGATTCACTCGTTTGGACAAAGGCGATGGTTGGACCGTCAGGACCAAAGACGGCAAGCCGAGCGCCCAATTCGAGCATTCGGTGCTGATGACCGAAGACGGGCCTGAGATCCTAACGCCAACCGAACATGGCCCCAAGAAAGGCCATATTTTTAGCAATCCATCAAACGTGGGTTAGGCTTCCCATCAAACCTCAATCTCGAGGCTAATCCCGCCGACCATCCCGGCGATAATGTTGTAGAAAAACGCCCCAACCAAACCGCCGAGAAATCCCAACACACCGTAAAACAACGGCATCATTATAATCGCGCCGATACCGCCTAGGATGCTGCCCAACGCTGCATCCCCACCGCCACCCCCGGCTGCTACGCCAACCAATGCCAGCAGTGTGAAGATCCCGCCGATAAACAAACCGATCAGCGCATACAAGGTTCCCAGCAACTTGCCAGCCGACAACGGCTCGATCTTCTTGATCTGCATCATTCGAGTTGAGTAGCTCGGCTGTGCGGATGGTTGCGACTGCGACGTTTGATAAGGATTGATATCCGACATGGCGACAGGTACTCGATGAATAGTGGAGAGCGTTCCCAACGAGCGATTCATCGCCCATTGCAGGAGCGATCGTTTTAACGACTTTCGATACCCTCTGGAAGTTGTATATTGAACACCCACCCGAAAAAGATTCTAGCGCTCCGACCGGACTTTTCCGATTCGCCCCTCTTTGCCGCGCCCTCCAACCCACCCCCTACTCATGTTACCACCTACTGAACCGATGCGCGGCCTGATCGCAGCAACATTCACACCGATGGATTCTAGCTGCAACATCGCCTTTGACCGGATCGGCCCAATGGTCGATCGCCTCATCGCACAAAACATCGCTGGGTTTTATGTTCTTGGCAGCACTGGCGAGGGCCTATCACTGACTGCGCAAGAACGAATCGATACGGCAAAACAATTCGTCGACGCCGTCGCCGGTCGCGTGCCGGTGATCGTGCAGGTCGGTTGCGAAAGTCTTCGCCAAGCCAAAGAGTTGGCCGCCGCGGCTCAGGCCGCCGGTGCCGATGCGATTTCCGCCGTGACCCCGGTCTACTTCAAACCCGATTCGATCACAACGCTGGTCGATTCGATGGCGGTAATCGCCAGCGGCGCACCAAAACTGCCGTTTTATTACTACCACATTCCCAGCATCACGGGCGTGAATCTCAATCCGCTCGATTTCTTGCGATTGGGCGGCGCGAAAATTGATAACTTGCGAGGATTGAAGTTCACTTCACCCAGCATTCAGGACTATCAAGCTTGCGTCGAGTTCGATCCGGAGCGGTTTGAGATCATGTGGGGTGTCGACGAAATGTTATTGAGTGGCTTGGTCGCTGGCGGGACAGCAGCGGTCGGCAGCACTTATAACTTTTGTTCGGCAATCTATCATCGCTTGATCGCCGCCTACCAACGTGGTGACCTGGATGCCGCGCGGCGTCATCAGTCCGTTGCTCAAGCGATCGTCCGAACCTTTATACCGTACGGGCCCCGTGCCTCGCAAAAAGCGATGATGGAAATGATTGGGATCGATTGCGGACCGCCACGGTTGCCCGTCACGCCAATGCCAACCTTGGCGATCAATCAATTGCGTAAGGAATTGGAAACGATCGGCTTTTTTGACGCCATCGTCCACTGATCAAGCCACCTCTGTATCACTGCACTTTAATGCTGGCGGGTCAGTATCCATGCTGCGCATCTCATTACTCGTCGCGTTGGTCGTTGCAGCGGCAACTGCCCCAAACGCAGACGCTGAAGTCCAGTGGCAAGCATTACCCGATTTGCCAGACCCACTTGGCGTTGCTGGGCCGTTTGTCGGCGTGCATAACGACGCGTTGATCGTCGCTGGCGGAGCGAACTTTGCCCAGCCGGTTTGGGGCAGCCCCAAACTTTGGCACGACGCGATCCATGTGCTGGTCAAGGCGCCCGCTGGACCCGTATGGAAATCCGGCGGCAAATTGCCGAGAAAAATCGCTTACGGCGCGTCCGTTTCGACGCCTGATGGAGTGCTGTGTATCGGCGGCAACGACGCCGACACAACTTTCCAATCCGTATTCCTGNNGCGATTTCTGGCAATTCGGTGTACTTGGCCGGAGGGCAAACGGCCAGCGATATCGAATCGGCAATCAATCACCTCTACGCGCTGGATCTGTCGGACAAAGAATCAACCTGGGAACGTTTGGGTGAGATACCCGGTATCAAGCGAGCGTTCAACTTGACCGTTGCCCAACACAACGGTTTTGACGATTGCATTTATGTGATCAGCGGCAGAGGATCGGACAATGGAACGATAAAGTTCTTGACTGATGTTTGGGAGTTCAATCTTCGCACAAAACAATTTCGCCAGCGGTCCGATGTGCCTCGGTGCGTGATGGCGGGAACCGCGATTCATGTCGGCCAGAGCCATCTTTGGGTGCTCGGCGGCGATCATGGCGAATTGTTCGATCAAACGGAATTGTTGAAGGATGATCATCCCGGATTCCCTCGTGAGATGTTGGCCTACCATACGATTACCGATTCATGGGCAACGGTCGGCTCGACGCCCGCGAATCAAGTAACGACGACCGCGGTTTGGTGGAACGATTCCATTGCGATCGCCAGCGGCGAAGTCCGGCCGCGGGTCCGAACGCCTGCGGTCTGGTTGGTATCGCCCAAACCGCTGATTCGTTCGTTTGGGACGCTGAACTATGTCGTCCTGTTCGGATATCTGCTCGCGATGGTCGGCGTCGGACTCTATTTTGCTTGGAAGAATCAAAGCACCGATGATTACTTTCGTGGCGGCAAACAAATCCCGTGGTGGGCGGCCGGCTGCAGCATCTTTGCGACCATGCTTTCGTCGCTGACCTTCACCGGTATCCCCTCCAAAGCGTTCGCGCAAGACTGGGTCTATTCGATCGGAAACTTAATGATCCCTGTCGTGGCCGTCGTCGCGATCATGGTCGCGCTGCCATTCTACAGACGCTTGGACGTGACGAGCGCTTATGAATATTTGGAATTAAGATTCAGCCCCACGGTCCGTCGTTTCGGCAGCCTCAGCTTTACGTTTTTCCATATCTTTCGCATGGGCGTCGTGATGTCGTTAACCGGATACGCGATCGCCGTTGCAACCCCGCTCACTCCGGCACAATCCGTGTTGTTGATGGGTGTGCTGAGCATTGTTTATTGTACGCTTGGTGGTATCGAAGCGGTGATTTGGACCGACACGCTGCAGACGTTCGTATTGCTTGGCGGAGCGATCTTTGCGCTGGTGATGTTGATCACCGGGACCGAAGGCGGATGGTCCGGCGCGGTCGGATCAGCGATCGAACACGACAAGTTTCGCATCGCACAATTTCATACCGATGTCACTTCCGCCCAACTTGCCCTGTGGGTAGTTGTGATTGGGGCGATCGGTCAAAACCTGTCGTCTTATACCGCAGATCAAGCGGTGGTTCAGCGTTATATGACCACAGCGACCGAAAAACTGGCTGCCCGGTCGATCACCACCAACGCCGTGATGACCATTCCCGCGACGCTACTTTTCTTCGGAATCGGAACCGCGCTGTTTACCTATTATCGATCGCACCCCGAGCGGCTCGATCCGACGATCACGACTGACCAAATTTTTCCGTACTTCATCGCCAGCCAAGTGCCAGCGGGAATTGCCGGCTTGATCGTCGCCGGAATTTTTGCCGCAGCGCAATCGACCGTGTCGACCAGCATGAACTCAACGGCCACCACGCTCGTTACCGACATTGCGAGACCGCTGGGATGGTGTCGAACCGAACGCGGATATTTGATCACCGCTCAAGCGGTAACGTTTTTGGTCGGAATCCTTGGAACGGTACTTGGGCTAGTATTTGTCGACCCCAACATTCGATCGTTATTTGATGCGTTTATAAAAGTGATTGGCTTATTCATGGGAGTGCTCGGCGGCCTATTCATCCTTGGAGTGGGAACCAAAAGAACCACCGCCACCGGCGCGATATGCGGCGCCGTCATTGGAACGACAGCCATGATCTATCTGTGGCAATTCACAAACGTAAACGGCTATCTTTACACCGCCTGTGGAATCACCGCCTGCGTCGCGAGCGGATACATCACCAGTCTGCTGACTGGACCGCAAACAAAAGACCTAGCAGGATTGACGCTCCTAAGGTAGTAGGCACACTCCGTG